>NZ_JMIO01000073.1 GCF_000691865.1 Methanoculleus sp. MH98A
GATTATACGTCATTCTTTCCGCCCCTTGAGCGTTTCGCACACTCAGATATCGAAAAACGGAATTATTAGCAATTTTTCGGGGGCCTTGCCGTTTCGGGTGCGGAAATGCCTTCGTTTTCAAAGATGAGGGATGCCTCGTGAAGAACGGATGAATATCCCCGGGGAGTAACACTATTCCGGTAAAAATTGCTGTAAGTATCTCGAGAAAAAGAAAATAACGCTGTCCTATAGTTTGCGCCTTGACCGAAGAGAGGTTGAAGTCACCTGTAAGCACAGCGTGGAAAAAACCTCGATTCGCAAGGTCAGCTGGATAACCGGTCATCATCGGGACCTGGTTGCCCGGTATCCAAGGTCGTCCTAAAATGTCTCTGCCGGGAGGTGCGAATCTACGGCTCCTGGTGGGAAGCTGTGTCAGGGATCTGCCGCAGGATTTCGCTTAATCGTCCTTGAGCGCACGTAAGAACAGTCTGACCATGCGACTCTTCAACCACGAGGTATTTTTGCGATAACTACTGCATCGTGTCATCTTATTTTATAGATTTTTGGCACGTGCTGCGATGGGCGCTATAGCCTCACGCAGAAAAAGGTGAAGAATGAGAAAGGCGGCATATGGGCGTTATAGATTTAGGCGGCAACAAGCACTACACTGATCGGGAATACGAGACTTCTCCAATAAGGTGTTTTAACAGGGCCCGGGGTATTCCCCGGGAATTCATTACAATTACAATGAATTAAACCACTGCCCGACAAACCGATCAGGCACCCATGGCACCCGTGACAGACGGAGACACCCTGCTCCTGCACTTCACCAGCACCCGCCCCGACGGCGAGGTCTTTGAGGACACCCGCTCGGGCGAGCCGGTCCGGGTCACCCTCGGGGCGAACCGGATCAATCCCCTCTTCGAGGAGGCGCTTATCGGAAAAGAGCCGGGCGAGACGGTGACCGTGGCGCTGCCCCCGGAGAAGGCCTACGGGAAGTTCAACCGGAAACTCGTGGTCACGGTAAAACGCACGAAACTGAAACTCGACCACGAACCGGTCGTCGGCGAGTTCGTCAGGGTCGAGGTGCTGGGGAAGCCCTGCCTGGTGACCGTCCTCGACGTGGACGAGAAAAGGATCACCGTCGACGCCAACCACCCGCTCGCGGGAGAGACGATCACCTACGCGATCACCGTCGAGGCGATCCTCCCCCGGGACGGCTGAGCGGCTCCTCCCCGGAACAACCGGGATGGGCCGCGCCGGATCGGGTGTTATGCCGATCTGATCGTCTAAACGCCCCGTTTCTCTGTTTCCGCCCAGATCTATTCCGGCTGGTATTTATGCCGTCGGAGATGACCTCTTTTCATGACAGCCGGTTCGTCCGTAAGCGCCGGATCGTCCCGGCGGCAGGCGTTCATCGGTTTGCTGGTTCTTCTCGCCGTCGCTCTCGCTCCCATCGCACTCTCGGGGTGCTTCTCCCCGGACCCCGAACCGGTGCATGTTCGGATCCTCGCGGTCAACGACTTCCACGGACAGCTCCCCGACGGGCAGGACCTCAACGGCGAACCGGCCGGGAGCGCGCCGGTGCTTGCGTCGTATCTCGAATACGCGATGGCCGATGCCGGCGGGGCGGCCACGTTCATCGCGCTCCCGGGAGACGTCGTCGGGGCGTCGCCGCCCGAGTCCGGGCTGCTGCTGGACGAACCCGCCATGCTTCTCTTCAACAGCCTCGCGGGGGACTGCCCGGAGTCGATGATCGCGACCTTCGGCAACCACGAGTTCGACCGGGGCACGGACGAGTTGCTGCGGATGGTCCGCGGCGGGAACGGCACGGCGAACATCACCCACCTGGAGGACCCCTACCCGGGCGCGGCAGCGGAGTACGTCTGCTCGAACGTGGTCTGGAAGACGAACGGCACCCTCCTTGCCGCCCCTTACACCATCCGCGACGCCGGCGGTGCAAAGATCGCGTTCATCGGTGCCACGACGATCGAGACGCCCTCAATCCAGAAGGCGACCAACGTAGAAGAGGTCGTCTTTAGAAACGAGACCGAATCGATCAACCGCTACGTCCCGGAGATCCAGCAGCAGGGGGTGCACGCGATCGTCGTCCTCCTCCACGAGGGCGGCTCGCAGGAACCCTACGACGGCCCGACCCGGGAGGGGGAGAACGTCACCGGCAGGGTCGCCGGGATCGTCGCCGGCCTTGATGGGGACGTGGACGTCGTCCTCTCCGGCCACACCCATGCGTTCACCAACGCCTACCTGGAGAACGCCGGCAAAAACCCGGTCCTGGTGACGCAGGCGTACAGTTACAGCAGGGCGTTTGCCGACGTCGATATCGTCATAGACCCCCTCACCGGCGAGGTCACTCATACGTCGGCGCGGATCGTCCCGGCATATGAAAACGGCACCCGCCCTGACCCTGAGGCCCTCTCGTTGCTTGCGATCTGCGAGGAGGCGGTCGGGCCGATGACCGACCGGGTCATAACGACTACGTCTGCAGAGATCACGCGGCTGCAGACCGACGCCGGCGAATCCGCGCTCGGCAACCTCGTTGCCGACGCCCAGCGGGCCGCGATGGGTGCCGATATCGCGTTCGTCACCACCGGCTCGCTCCGGGCGGAGATAGCGGAGGGGAACGTCACCTGGGGCGACCTTTATGCGGTGCAGCCGTTCTCTTCGACCGTGCTCTCGATGGCCCTGACGGGAGAACAGGTCCGGGGCGTGCTGGAACGGCAGTGGGAGGCCCCGCTGCCGCCCCACAACCTCGCCGTCTCCGGGCTGTCGTATACCTTCGACGAGAGAAAGCCCGCCGGCAGCAGGATCGTCGAGGTCCGGGTGAACGGCACCGCACTCGACCCGGACGCGGAGTATACGGCGGCGATGGTCGACTTCCTCGCGACCGGCGGCGACCGGTATACTGTTTTTGGGGAAGGCAGGGATATCGTCAACGGCCCGTTCGACGTCGATGCACTGGTCGCGTATATGGAGTCCCTCCCTGAGCCGGTGGAGATGACGCCGGAGGGGAGGATCGTGAGAGTCGCGTGAAGGCCGGGAATCCTGATCATTTCATCCTCTCTTCCGGTGTTGGCCCGGGTTGCACCCGGCGGTTCGGTGTTATTTAACCGATATCGACCACGTCTCCCTTCGGGTGGGAACCTCCATGGTAACCTTGAGCGAGATCTCTTCGCCCCGGGCATACTGTCTCCTCTCGGTCCTGAACAACGGGTGATCCCAGTGAGTGCGTGGAGATAAGGGAGAGGTATCAAAACTGATTTCGTCGTCGAATATCACCCTGAAATAGAGGCACAGACCATCCATCGTTCCGGATCGAACCACCTTCTTTGATGTCTCGATGGATCTCGGGATCTCGCCCGGGTCGCGCATCGTGTTCAGGTCGAAGGATAGGATCGGTTCCGGGTCGCAGAGGAGATAGTCTACGGAGGAATGCTCGATCTTAAGTTTTGACGGCCGCGAATGATCGTTATACTCGCTGCAACCTCTCAAACAGCTGAAGTCTATACCGTAGACGTTGTTCTCCCACAGGTGGGGAACCCTGTACTCCTCTTTCAGGCAGATCGGTTCGAGAAACAGTTCGAATCTTCCGGGCAGGATTCTTCCCGTGCTCTTTAATACCCGTTTTTTGAGATCCAGGATGTTTTCTATCATATTTTCGTCGATAAGGTTAGATCCCATCTGTTCGTGAAGAATGACGTCCACCTTCTCGTCCGGCTCGAAAAACCTGCTGTTTTGCGGTAAAAACAGCACATTATCTATGCCGTTCCCGCCGGCGATCTTCCCGGCGATGGTTATCATGAGATCGGAATGGTCGATGGCGTAAACCTTCTTCGGGTCTCTCTGTGCCGCGAAGAACGAGAGAACTCCGGTTCCCGTCCCCAGATCGACAACGGTATCGCCCGGGTTGATATAGCGCATGATGGCATCGTAATAACGTTTCATCCGCACCGCATCTGCAATCATTATCTCGTGACACGAGATATCCTCGAACGTTCCCCTGTTCTCGATGTCGTAGAGCAACGTTCGACCGAACTCTCTGGACTGTAGCAGATCCATGGCATGCCTGCGGAGCACGGTCGCCATCTGAAGCATGAAACTCAGGGGCCGCGTGATCAGGGGCCGCACCACCATGCTGGCTCATACCGGTTCCTGATTTATAATGTTTTGTACGGATTCCCGAACGTGGGTAAGGCCGTCCTGCGGCCACAGGCACCTGGCCGGGAACCGGCCCAATCTATAAATAGCGCCCCACCGCATGAGCCATAGGAGGTTATCTGAAATGCCCGAATTTTCTCAACCGTTCTCCGGGAACCGCATGGAGCGCAAACTGGACCGGGGAGAACTCATCAGGACGATCCGGTTCTCGATCGCCGCCGAGTATGAGGCGATCCAGCTCTACAACCAGATTGCCGAATCGACCGACGAACCGCTGGTCCAGAAAGTGATGCGCGATATCGCGGACGAGGAGAAAGAGCATGCAGGAGAGTTCCTGCGGCTTCTCCGGGAGCTTGAACCCGCCGAAGAAGAGTTCTACCAGCACGGCTACGAAGAAGTCGAGGAGATGATCGAGGAGTTGAAGAAAGGCGGGAAGTGATTCTGGCGGAAATTCGTGCGGGTTTGCCGGCGATCGCACCCGGCGCCGGAAACCTGCTCGCCAGAGCCGGCTGTCACGATGCTTCCCGCAAATGCATACACTCAAATACGACTTCGGGTGAAACTTCATCGATGGAGCCTCACGCCCACACGATCGCGGGGAGGGTGGTGCAGAAATGCGAGATGCTGATCGACCGGGTGGAGTTTATCGATCTGCACTTCTCCGAAGTGATCCTCACCGACAGGATACTCAGGAAGGCAATGTACAAGGAGTTCCAGGAAGCGGTCGAAGCCGCGGCCGACATCTGCGCCCTTGTCCGGCGCAGCCTGGACTCTTCGGCGCAGGACGACTACAGCAACGTCGACTTCCTGGTCGAGCGGGAGGTCGTCCCGGCAGATCTCGGCCAATCCCTGAAGGAGGCGAACGGGCTCCGGAATAGGCTGGTTCATGAATACGACGGCGTCAACGACCGAATTGCGTATGCTTCAATCGCACGGCTCACCGAAGCCCTGCGCGATTTTTCCGGGGTGATACTCACGTGGCTCCAGAGGTAACCGGCACAGGACTCCTCGAACACCTCCGCGAGGTGTTGCCGTCCATCAGGGGCATCCTCGTCTACGGGTCGCACGTCAAGGGCTACGCAGACGAACGCTCAGACATCGACATCTGTCTCATCCTGCACGAGGGCGCCGACCGCGCTCCGGTTTACAGGCGGATACTTACTGTGGGGGGGCGCTACGACATCGTCATCTTCGACGAGATCCCCTGGTATCTTAAGGGCGCGGTGCTTGAGGCGCATACGGTGCTCTATGCCGACGATCCGGACGACCTGGACTACTGGCTGTATCGGCAACGTGCCGTCTGGCGCGACATGAAGCACCGGCAGATGCCGGTCTCACCCGGGGATCTGCTCCGCCGCGCCCGGTCGTGACCCGTCTGCTCAAAAAGGGTGTTCCCGCCTTCTCAACGGTTCCGGACGATGATCGAGGAGTTGAAGAAAGGCGGGAAGTGATCTCCCCTTCCCGTCACCTGAGCCTGCAGGCCTCCTCGTAGGATTTCCTGCAGCCCGGACAGAGCACCCGGGCCTTCTCAAGGTCCGGGTAGTTCTCTTCGGTGATCTCGTCGCAGGCCGCCCCGCAGATCTCGCACCAGTACTCCTTTGTCTCCGCTTTCTCTTCGCCTTTCAGCTCGCGTTTTGTCATGCTGCTCTCCCTCCGGGCGGTGCCGTTCCACCTCATCGTGCATATGCTTTCGGGTCACCACTGCCCGATCCCGGTAAGACCAAGCCCCGCCTCCCAGAACCGTTCCTGCACCCCCGCATCGAGGGCGAGGGACGACGGCTGGGTCCACCGGGTCTCCTCGAAGTAGCCGCCGTTCATCGTTCCGGCTTCGGGGGAGGTTGCGAGGAACGTCACCACCTCCGCCCCCCGTTCCGGCGGGGCGCCTTCATTCCCGCCGTGGATATAGGCCCGGAGGAGGTTCGTGTCGATCACTCCCGGGTGGAGGCTGTTTGCCGTCACCCCCGTCCCCTCGAGGGCCCGGGCGAGCCGGGCGGTGAAGGCGATGACCCCTACCTTCGATATGGCGTAGGCCTCGTAGGGCTCATACCTCGAAAAGCCCGGGAGGTTTCCCCATTCGATCGACCCCACGCTCCTGTGGGCGATCGACGCGACGTTGACGATCCGTGCCGGAGTGCTTCTCTCAAGGAGCGGGAGGAGCTTGTGGGTGAGAAGGACCTGCGAAAGAAAGTTCACGGCGAACGTCATCTCGATCCCGCCGGGAGCAACCTCCCGCTCCGGCATAAAGACCCCGGCGTTGTTGACGAGGACGTCGAGCCGGTCGTAAGCCCCGGCGATCTCCTCCGCGAGACCCCTGACCCGCTCCTGCACCGAAAGGTCGGCGATGAAGAGATCGAGCCGGTCGGAGCCGGTGGCCTCCTCCTGTTCCGCGATGACTCTCCTGCCCTTCTCGGGATTTCTCCCGTGGAGCAGCACGCGGTGACCCTGCCGGGAGAGCGCGTGTGCGGTCGCTTTTCCGATACCGTCCGTCGAGCCCGTGACGAGGATGGTCTGCTCCGCCATATGCGGCCCGGGTGTATGTCCTCTCTATTTGAACGTAGCGGTGCGCAAGATCGGTGCGCTCCACGGCACACCTCTCACGGCGGTGCACCGAACTGGTGCCGGTTTCCGGGGTTGTGGTGCGGTAAGAATCAAAAAGGTGATATGCTGCACCACAAACCTGTACTGCATGGTGCGATACTCGGTCACGATGGACGACGACCTCGTGACAGCGATCGACAGGATACGCGAATACCGGGGCATGTCCCGGTCGGAATGGCTCAACGACCTCTGCACGAAGTATCTCGACGGTGCGTCCGCGAAAGGCGTGCAGACCGCGGTTCCTACGGGGATACAGCCCGTGAACGCCCGGGAGTCTAATATGACTGATTACGAGGCGGCCTGCGCCAACTTCAGGATCGACGTTCCGGAATATTTCAACTTCGGCTACGACGTGATCGACCGGTGGGCCGAGACCGACCGGAACAAACTGGCGATGATCTGGGTCGACCAGGAGGGAAACGAGAGGAAGTACTCCTTCCGCGACCTGCGGTATCTCTCCAACGGTGCCGCGAACATCCTCCTCAAATACGGCATCAAGAAGGGCGACCGGGTCATGCTGATGCTCCCGCGGATCCCGGAATGGTGGATCTTCGTCATCGCGCTCATCAAACTCGGTGCGGTCTTCTGCCCCTGCCCGACGATGCTGACCCCGAAAGACATCAAATACCGCGTGCAGGCCGGGAAGTTCCGGATGATCATAACCAACTGCGAGAACGCCGAGAAGGTCGACGAGGTCGCCGACGCCTGCCCGCTGCTCGACACCCTCTTCCTGGTGGACGGGGAGCGGGAGGGCTGGGCGAGCTACCCGCACGAGCTCGAGTACCCCGCACCGGTATCGCACCACAAGGTCAGCATGCCGGTCGCGAAGAAGACGAAATCGACCGACCCGATGCTGATCTACTTCACCTCGGGCACCACCGGCGAGGCCAAGATGGTGCTGCACAACCAGAGTTACCCGCTCGGGCACATCATCACCGCCTCGCTCTGGCAGGATGTCACGGAGAACGACCTGCACCTGACGTTCTCCGATACCGGATGGGCGAAGTGCGCCTGGGGCAAGATATTCGGCCAGTGGATCGCCGGAGCCTGCATCTTCGTCTACGATATCCGGGGGAAGTTCGGTGCGACCGAGCTCCTCCCGCTGATCGAGAAGTACGAGGTGACCACGTTCTGCGCACCGCCGACGGTCTACCGGATGCTGATCCTCGCCGACCTCGACAAGTTCGATTTCCGCGACCTGCGGCACTGCTGCAGCGCCGGCGAACCGCTCAACCCCGAGGTGATCCGCGTCTGGCAGGACGGCACCGGACAGCCTATCTACGAGGGATACGGCCAGACGGAGACGGTCTGCTGCATCGCCACGTTCCCCTGCATGAAGCATAAGCCCGGCTCCATGGGGAAACCCGCGCCGGGCTGGCAGATTGAACTCCACGACGACGACGGCAACCCGGTCGGCCGCGGTGACGAAGGACGGATCGCGGTCAAACTCGATCCCTACCCGGTCGGACTCTTCGTGGAGTACCTGGACAACCCCGAGGCGAACCGGGAATCGTTCCAGAACGGGTACTACTACACCGGCGACAAGGCACGCATGGATGAGGACGGCTACTACTGGTTCATCGGAAGGAGTGACGA
This sequence comes from Methanoculleus sp. MH98A, assembly GCF_000691865.1. GTDB lineage: Archaea > Halobacteriota > Methanomicrobia > Methanomicrobiales > Methanoculleaceae > Methanoculleus. The sequence continues at coordinate 8,350 of NZ_JMIO01000073.1, forward strand.
CGTCATCAAGTCGTCCGGCTACCGGATCGGGCCGTTCGAGGTCGAGAGCGCCCTCATGGAGCACCCGGCCGTCCAGGAATCGGCGGTCGTCGGGTCGCCCGACCTGATCCGCGGGATGGTGGTCAAGGCCTTCATCGTGTTGAAGCCCGGCTACCAGCCGTCCGAATCGCTGGTCAAGGAACTCCAGGCCCACGTCCGGAACACCACCGCCCCGTACAAGTACCCGCGGCTGATCGAGTTCGTCCAGGAACTCCCGAAGACGATATCCGGCAAGATCCAGAGGAACGTCCTGCGCGATCAGGAACTGCGGATGAGTAATAACGGGAGCTGAGCGGGGTTCCCGCTGTTTTCTTTTTTTAATGGGTTTGATGGTGCGCGGATCGCATCGTATTGATTGTCTCAAGGGAATTCGGACACCGCGAGGTTTGGCAAGCAGAGCGGCTGAATTGAGGAACATATCACAGCGCAGTGGACCGTGGGGACATCGCACGCACTGCCCCTGCCCCTCTGGGGCGACTGAGGAGGCCGGAGGCCGGGTGGGGTGGGGTTTGTACGCTTACAGGTAGAGACAGGGGAGGGGGGATGCTCCCCCCTCCCCACCTGACGGTGGTCGAGCTCTGGTTCTACGAACCATCGCACTCCCCGTCAGCCCCACCCCCAATGGCGATATTCCCACGGTCCACTATATCGGGATTTTTCTCGTTTCAACTGTTCAGTCGACCACCCGCAGTCCCTATGGAGTCCAATCGTTATTCAAAGCCGACCATTCTTTCAAAACTCTGTTCTGTCCGTGCACCAAAACCCTCTCCCTCACCGATATCTTTCCAGGTACTCCCGCACCTTCTCCGACTCCACCCATCCTTCGTCGAGTTGCCGGAGGATTGCCTTGATCTGCCTGATCTGCTCCTGGATCTTCTCCGCCCGAGGATCATCGATGAGGTCGGCCATCCCCTGGACGACCTGGAGGGGGTTTCGGATGTGGTCGGTCAGGACGGCGAACTGCTCGATGTTCCTCTCGATCTGCCGGTATGCCTCCATCCTCTCCCGCTCGATCCTCTCCCGCTCTCTCATCTCGCGTTTGAGGCTCTCGTTTGCGGCCCGGAGTTCTTCGGTCCGCTGCGTCACCAGCTCCTCGAGCCGATAGCGGTAGTCCATCAGTTCCTTCTCGGCCTGCCGTCTCTCCGTCACGTCCCGTGCGATGATGAGGATGGCCGGCGTGCCCCCGAGGGTGATGCGGTGGATGCTCGCCTCGACCGGGATCCGTTCGCCTTCCCGGGGGATCAGGTCGGCGGAATGGAGACGTTGGCCGCCCTTCTTGAAGTCGCTCCGGACGAGGATGACCGATCCGGGAGTGAGGGCGAAGAGTTCATCCCGGGTATACCCGAGGCACCGGCAGGCGAGCGCGTTCGCATCCAGTATCCGGTAGGGCGTTCCTTCCCTCCCGACGGCGCATACCAGCAGAAAATCGTTCCCGCTCTCGAAGAGGAGACGGTAGCGGTCCCTGCTCTCCTGGAGATCCTGCCGGGAGCGCTCCAGCTCCCCGAGCATCAGGTTGACCTCGTCGACAAACCGCGAGATCGGGTCGCCCCCGACTGCAGGGAGGCGGGGCGAGACACCGCTCGTTGTCCCGATACCTTCGATGCTTGCATTCATGCCGGCGATACGGGTGGCCACTTCCCGCTCCTTGAGCCAGACGCCGAGCAGCCCGAAGGCGATGCATACGAAGAGGAGTTCGATGAGCAGGGTGCCGGGAGAGGTCAGGAACTCCCTGGAAAGACCAACCGGGAGGACGAGCGCGAGGGGTGCCTGATCGCGGGCCCGGGGGATACGGTGGGCCGCAGGAGGAAAAGCGGGGGACGAGGGTTGATCGTTGCGGGAGGCCATGACGTTGTACCGAGTCGCATACGCCGGGCAGATCCCTGCCCGTGGCCTGCGGGGCGGACCCGGGAGGTCGCCCGGTCGCCCTGCAGATGTCTACCGTGGCGGTTCCGGCGCGTTTTTTAATCCGCGCGTCGTCGTATCCCATGATGGCGAATATAACATATATACTTTTCTGATGCGGGGGAGATGTTTACAGCGTAAATTCTATTTTTTATGTTGGATGAGGGGATGTAGCGCGACATCTGGAGACGTATGTCGGTCTTTTGTCTGACGGCACCGGGACCCTACCCGGACCCGGGCGTATCTTCCCTGCCGGCTGCACGGGCGCTCCTCTGCATCATCATCGCAAAGATCCCGGTTCCGAGGAGGCTTATCGCGCCGCCTACGTAGAAAACGGCGTCGATCCCGATGTAGTCCATGAAGACGCCCCCCATCAGCGGTGCGATGATCATGCCGATCCCGAAGACCGTGTTGTAGGCACCCATCGAGGTTCCCATTCCTATCGTCCGGCCCGCATCGACCGTCAGGGCCATGATGGCCGGCTGCTGGATGGCGCCCCCGATACCGACGAGGGAGGTAATCGCGAGCAGGGGTCCGAACGACCCCGATAAAGGAATCGCAGCGATCGCCAGCGCTGTTATCGCCGACCCCGTGACGATCAGGACGACCTTGTTGCCGGTGTCGGTGATCCTCCCCATCGGCACCTGGAGGAGCGCCATCAGGAAGGTGTTCGCGGAGAGGACGACGCCCACCTCGGTGGGACTGATCGCGATGAGCGGGCCGAAGACGGGGATGAAGACCATCATGCCTCCGCGCCCGAGAGCACTGATGAAGGAGAAGACCATGACTCCCCGCATGACCGGGAGCGTGAGGATCTCCCGCATCGGGACAGGGTTCCCTTCCTGGACCGTGAACGTGCCGCGTTTTGCCTCCGGGAGGGAGATGCCGACGAGGAGCGTGGCGAACGCCGAGAGGCCGGCCATGACGTAGAAGACCGAGTCCAACCCGAATGCATCGTTCAGGAACCCCCCGAGCAGCGGCCCCATCCCCATGCCGAGGAACATCGAGATGGAGAAGTTCCCCATGTGGCTCCCCTCTTTTCCCTTCTCCGAGAGGTCGGCGACGTAGGCCATGGCTATCGGAACGACCATGGCCGACGCGAGGCCGTGGGCGAAGCGGACTGCCGTGAGCGAGTAGACGCTGTCGACGACGATGTACGCAAGCGACAGGACCGCGTAGGCGAACATGCCGATGAGGATGATCCATTTCCTCCCCCGGCGGTCCGATATCCGCCCGATGACGGGCATGAAGACCGACCGGGAGAGCGCGAAGGCTGAGAAGATGATACCGAGCCAGATGCCGGTCGCGCCCAGGTTCTCCGCGTAGATGGGCAGCAGCGGGCTGACGATGCCGAGCCCGAGCATGGTGGCGAAGACGGAGATGAATAAGACGTTATAGATGCGTTTGGCGGTATTCATGCAGGTTACACTCGAATAGGGACCAGGCCCGCGAATCGGGTCTGTGGGGTTTGTTCTACGGTTGCGGGGAAAAGAGTTGGCGATACTGCGGCATATATATTGGGTCGCGGGCTGGAATCATTCCCGCTGCGTGACGCAGCACCACCGGTCGTAGAGCGGATCACGCCGGTTCTCGAAGATCTCGGTCTTCCGGCCCTGTCCGGTGCACCATTCCTGCACTCTCACCGCCTCCCCCTCCGTGCCGACGGTGATCAGCGCTTCATCGGTGAGAGCGAGGAGGTTGGCGACGATCGATCTCCAGAGGGCCGTGTTGTAGGAGTAGATCTCCCCGACCATGAAGGCCGCACCGAGGGGCACCGGCGCGACGTATCGGGATGCCTTCTGCGCGTCGATGCACATGGTGTCGGAGGGCACGAGACGGCCCTTCGAGAGGCCGAGCGCGAGGAGCGCCGGGTCGTTGTCGTAGGCGAGCGCCCGCACCCCTCCCGCCCGGAGCGCCGCGGTGCCGACCCCCGACCCGCAGCAGCAGTCGAGGCAGGGAGTTCCCGCACGGTCGCCCCAGACCTCATCGAGGAGATCGCGGATCTTCTCCTCCCGGTCGGGGCGCAGGTCTTCGAGGGCGGGGAGCGTGGTCGCCAGCAGTTCCGCGCTGTAGTACTCGCGGACCGCCGAGAACCATGCCTCCCGGCTCTCCTGGTAGATGTCGCCGCCGACCGCCTCGAAGCACTCGATGGCGGCGAGCGTCGGCTCCCGGAAGAGGAACGAGGCTGCGTGCCACCCCTCGTCGTCGTGGAGGGCGAGCGCGATCGGCTCCTCCTGCTCATCGACCAGAAGACGGGCCTCGTCCGGTGCAATCCGGAGCAGCAGGACCGTGCAGGAGTCTGCCGTCAGGTCCGCAAACGACGGTTCGACCAGCCGGCACTTTTCGACCTCGAGGATATCAGCAACCTTCATGCCGTCCGCCTCTCGATCTTCATGCCGCCCGGCGCGCGGATGACCCCGTCCACGCGTGCGTCCTCGTGCAGGGTGAGACGCTTGCAGGAGACGTTCCCGAGGATATGCACCTCCTGCTCGATCGCCACGTCGCCGTCGCTCTGGACGTCGCCGTGAACGACCGTGCCTCTGGCGACGCTCGCATCTTCGCGCGCATGGAGGCTCCCGAAGATCGTCGTCTCCTCCCGGACGGCGATCGAGCCGGCACGGATGTTCCCGTGCAGCCGGCACCCCGCCCCGACGGCCATCTTCTCCGGGACGGAGAACATCTGCATGTTGAGGACGGCGCCGCCCGGGATCATCAGCGGCGTGGCACTGGGGGTCTCATCGTCGCCGAAGAGTTTTTCGAGGACGGAACTCAGTTCTTCCTCCTTCTCGATCCCGAGGACGGCCACGAGGTACATCACGATGTAGATGATGACCGGCATCGGGTTCCTTATGGAGATCCAGCCTTTCGCCTCGAACCCGCGCTCGATCTGGACGTTGTCCCCGATATCGAGGTCGCCCTTGACGATCAGTTTGCCCTGGATCTTCACCCCTTCGCCGAGGTAGGCGTCCTCCTCGACGACGACGTCTCCATTGATCTCGCACCAGTTATCTATTCTGGCGTCGCCGCTCGCAACGATATCACCGTTGATCTTGCTGAATTCACAGACCACGACGTCGCTGCCGAAGAGGCCGTAATCGATCCGGCACCGCTCGCCGATGACGATGTCCTGATCGGTCTTGAGCGTCCTCTCCTGGAGTTCGGTATGGTCCGGGAGGGCACAGCTCTTGATCCAGTCGTGGTCGCCTGTCGTCTCCATTTACCTGGTATAATCTTCATGCGCCATACTTATGACTCTTATTAATTAGATCCAGGATGATCGGCATGAGATCGCGACCACGGATACGGTGGAGTCCGCCCTCTGCGCACGAGACCTCGTCGAACCGGTTCGTCCGGTCGGTCCGGACCCCCGGGCCCCGGATGACGACCGGAACAGGGTCGGCGCTGTGATCCATGACCGAACAGGGCGTGCTGTGATCGGCGCAGATGACGATCAGGGTGTCCCTGAGATCGAGCAGCGGCGCGAGCGCCTTATCGATCACTTCGATGAAGTCGCGTTTCTGGATGCTTTTACCGTCATGGCCGGCCTCGTCCGCACCCTTGATGTTCATCAGCACGAAGTCTTTCCGGTCGAGTTCCCCTATCGCCGCCCTCACCTTGGCATCGAGATCGGAGTCGATCGACCCGGTCGTCCCCGGCACCGGGATGTGCTCGAGCCCCACGACCATCCCGATCCCGGAGATGAGGGTGGCCGCCGAGATGACGCTCCCGGACAGCCCGTAGCGCTCGGAGAACTGCGGGAGCGAGCCCATCTTCCCGGCGCCCCGGATCAGGAGGAGGTTTCCCGGCGGGAGTCCCTCTTCCATCCGCCGGACGTTTACCGGGTGATCGTAGAGGATCTCTCCCGACTGGCGGATGAACTCGTTGCAGGCGCGGGCGGTCTTTGCGTCCGCCGGGTCGTCGGTGCAGGGCCGGATCGTGAGCGGCTGCACCCCGTCCTTCTTCGGGTCGTTCGAGGAGACCTTATCGCCGAGTCCTTCTCCGACGAGGGCGAGGGCCGCCCGGTGGCCGGCGCCCGCCTCGAACCGGAACTCGAGACCGAGTCCCGAGAGGTCGACACCCTCCCGGATCGCTTCGGCGAGCGGTTCCGTCCCGGAGATCCGGCCGGCCCGGCGGTCGGTGACGAGGCCGTCCGCGTCTACGGTGGCGAAGTTGCACCGAAACCCGATCATTCCGGCGGTCATGTGAATGCCGGTTCCTTCGGCCTCGAGCGGGCCCCGGCCGGTGTAATACTCCTGCGGCGGGTAGCCGAGCAGGGCGAGGTGGGAGGTGTCGGATCCGGGCCGTATCCCGGGCGCGACGGAGTCCATGATCCCGCATACGCCCTCGGCGACGATCCGGTCGAGAACCGGGGTCCGTGCGGCGGCGAGCGGGGTCAATCCGTCCAGCGCTTCGCAGGGGCGGTCGGAGATCCCGTCCAGTACCAGGAAGAGAACCTTGTCAGCAATCATCGAGAACAGGTGAGATCCAGAACGTGATTACTCTTCCCGGTGGACGGCGGATATCCAGGTTGCCGGGCAGCCCTTCCCCTTCTGGACGAGTGCCAGGCAACGCTCGATCCGGAGGAGGGCTTCTTTCGCAAGGGCTTCGCTCTCCTCGCGGCACTCCTCCCCGCACCCGAGCATGATGAGAATGTTGGCCGTCATGATTACGTCGGCCGAGAGACACCGGAGTTCTTCGGCGAGTTCCTCACCGAGGACGGTTCTCATGTCGCACGCGGTGTTGTAGATCTGGTGCGAGTACCGATCAAGCATCGCGTTCGAGGCGAGAACCCGGGCGCTCCCGCTCTCCCTCTCCCGGAGTTCGTCCCACTCCCGGTGGAACTGGACGAGCATTCTCCTGATGATCCCCCGGGCCATCGTCTGCCGTTCGTCGGGCCCGATGATTGAGCACGACCCGGGTTGTCCGCCGGCCCTTTGTATGTTGCCCTTCGATCATCACCGTCGTCACCTCCAACTCGTGTTCCGGCGGAGGTATACCGGCGTCATAGGGCATATACCCTTCGTGCCGTTCCCGCCGGGTACGCGATGGGACGCGAAGACCCGGGGATTGTAAAAATGGGTGAGCGGCGGACCTTATACGGTCGCAACCTGCTCCAGTTTGGACTTGGTGATCTCGACCCGGCGGATCGGGTAGATCGTCTTGACGACCTTGAAGATGTCCCGGGCCATGTCGCCGGAGACGATCTCCTTGACCAGGGTCTCGAAGTCGTTTTCGGCCGCCCTGGCCGCGAGGGCCTGCGAGATTGCCTGCCGTACGGCGTGGACCTGGCTCTGGTCGGCCCTCGAGAGGGTGAGACAGACGACCGTCACCCGGAGGAGTTTTTTGTCCTTGCTGACGATCGGGTGGACGGTGTCGATGCGGGATGCCCGCCGCTTGACCATCGACCGGAGGTAGTCCCGGGTCACTTCGTGCCCGACGAACTCGGTATACGCGGCGTCGCCGGCCACGTTGTTGATCTTGAACCTCATCTTGATGTGGGACTTGGAGTAGTCCTGCACGACTTCGCCGAGCGTCGCGGTCATGACGCGGCCGACCATATTTTCGGGGTCGGCTGAGATAGCGTCACCGATCTCGGCTTTGCCGAAGGCGTCGGGTACGTAGACGCGGTACCACTTCTTGGCCTTCCAGCCTTCCAACCTTCTTCCAACCTGTTTCTTCTTTGCCATGGTATCACTTCTCTCTGTTATTATCGATTTTTAGCCCATTTGATCCTGATTGCACTCCGGAACTCTCCGTTTTTCTCCGCCGTCCCTTCGAGGCGGCGGTGCATACGTCCTCCGCTATCGCCAGGTTCATGAGGTAGTCATCCACCGAGGCGATGATCGACCTGAGCCTGGTTCCGTCGATCTCGGCCCGAACCCCGCCCTCGATCGGGAATGTCCTGATCAGGGTGAGGTTGTCGGGTTCGAGTGCCGCGGCCACGCAGCCGGGGAGGCTGTGCGGGGTCTCGATGGCGCCCTCGATCCGGATCATGCGGGGATCGCCTCCAGGAGTTCGTGCCTGAACTTCTCCGCCTGGTCTGCGGCAATCCGGGCTCCGGCCCTCAGGCGGTGTCCGCCGCCCTGACCGCCGCACGCCTCCGCGATCGTTCGCATCACCGCTTCGAGGTCGAGGTCGATGCCCGGCGGGCAGCGTGCCGAGACGGAGCAGTGGTCGCCGCTCCTGCCGATGACGAAGACGGGGCCGCTCTGGATGAGGTCGTTTGCGAGCGCGTCCGCGACGTCGCTCGTGACTTCTCCGTCGTCCACCGCAAAGAGGGCAACGCGCTCGTCGAGGCGGCGCGCCCCGCGGATGCCGGCGACGACCGCCTGCCGGTAGCGGGCGGTGATCTCCCAGGCTTCCTGGAGGGGGTGGCTCGAGCGGAGACAGAGCGATGCGCCGATATCCCCGTTCCCTGCTTTGCCGCAGGCGTCGACGACGGCGGTGAGACTCAGGGCCTCGTCGATCACTTCCCGGCCGAGGCTGTAGGTGGTGCCCCAGATCCCGCAGAGTGCGGAGACCGAGGCGTTCGGGGCGGCCGCGAGGACGATCCGGGTGAGGAGCGACTCGATGTCCATGTCGTCCTCGTCGGTGACCTCTGCAACGAGCGTCCTCGCTCTGTCGGGAACGCCCGAGAACCCGGGAAGGTAGGGGTCGACGGCAAGCGCGAGCTGCTCGACGAGCCCTCTTCCCGGGAGGCGGAGGCCGCGGCGGGGCGTTATGAACCCGTTCGCGATGCCTTCGTTCACGATCTCCCGGTTCGGGCCGTCGAGTGCCTGGCCGTCGCCGATGATCCCGAGGAGCGCGAGCCCCACGAGATCCCGGTTGTCGCCCATACGCTGGGCGACGAGGTAGGCCGCGCCGGCCGCCGAGAGGTTCCGGTCGCCGTCGATCCCGGCGAGGTGCGGGTTGACGTGGTAGTCCCCCTCGAAACGGGGCAGGTGGTGATCCACCACCATGACGTCGCCGGGGAGGTCCGTGAGTGCCGATCCGAAGTCGCAGAGAAGCACGCTGCAGTCGCCGGGGACGTCGGCCGTGGTGATGCCGTGGCGGATCCTCAGCCGGAATTGTCCGCCCTCGCGGAACATGGCGTGGCAGAGGATGGATGCGGCGGCTATACCGTCGGCATCGTGGTGCGCCAGCACCTCCACGAACTCCTGCTCGAGCAGGTGGTCGGCCAGGCTTGCAGCAGCGGCGTCAAGCGACATGGATCATCAGCGGGTGAGCAGGATCTCCGCGGTCTCCGGTTTGTAGGTCCAGCCTTTCGGCATCCGTCCGGACCTGACGTAGTACTTGACCAGCCTGCGCACCTTGGACTCGGCGATCTGCAGCTGCCGCTTGTTGTGAACGTCTTTGTTGTTCTCCGCAAGGTGTTTCCTGATCCCGAGCGCTTTCTCCATCAGGTTCCGGAGATCTTCGGGGATCTCGGATTCAAGTCCCTTCTCGCGGAGGATCTTGCTTATGCGCTTGCCGGTGGCGAGCTTGACGTCGGGGACGGCGTACCTGTCACGCAGCACAAGGCCGATCTGGCTGGTCGACATGCCGTCTTTGCGAAGATCGACGACGATCTTCTCGATCTCTGTTGCGTCCGTGTTGGACCACTCGGGTGCTTCCTTCCGGTAGGGTCGGACGGAACTGCTTGTTCCGCGACGCCGAGCGTACATTCTTGCCATTCATGCACCTCCGATAGATATACTATGTTAAGTCCAGAAAAGAGTCCTTTAACTGACTAATCTCTGTAATCC
>NZ_JMIO01000074.1 GCF_000691865.1 Methanoculleus sp. MH98A
TCTGCCACACCCGGATCAACTTGTTATATATACTCATACAATAATCCTGAGATCATGTCTGCAAGCGCCGGCTCCAGCCACTCTCCCACACTCGATACGATCAAAATGGTCGAAGACTTCATTCGGGAGCACAGCGGCGAATACCGCCGCCGGGCGCTCTGGGAACGCCTGCCGCGGAAGGTTATGTACCAGACGTTCAAGACGATCATCGAGTACCTCCTGGAGTCGGGTAAGATCGCCATCGATGCACAGAGCAAGGTCTGCTGGATCTACGATCCGGAGTTTACCCGGTGGTACCTGGCCCGCGAAGACCTGCGGATCCGATGAAGGCGGCAATCTTGCCGACACGAAGGTGAAGGAAGCCTTCGAGGCTCTGTCGGCATCAACCCGAACAGAAGATCGGGAACTGGTCGCCCTCCCGAACAGGGCCTTCGAGGCAATATCCGCCAACGCTTTTTGCGGCACTCAGGTTCCAAAGAGGCAGATCCCGGATGCTTATCGACAGTGAGATCCCCCGGGAAAGCACCTCTGGAAATACAACCTCTATATCCTGGAGATTGATGTATACCGTGACCAGCGACGGTGACACAATCGCAGTCGTCATCGAGTGGCTGGATCATACCGGCTACGATCGCCGGTTCGGGTACTGAGCGCCAGCTTCCTGGAAAATGTTCCTGAGTATCCGTTGGCCAGTGTACCGGGGTGGCGACCGCGTATCTATCCATCCTGTGAACGACAACATTCATCACCTCCTCACCCCCAGCTACGATCAAGAAGAGGAGAGAACCCATATGGCTGCTCAGGTGCGCCGGAACAAGAAGAGCGAGTCGTCGCGAAGCTCGAAGAAGTGCTCCCGCTGCTCCGGGAGCGGTTCGGCGTTGCGAAGATCGGCATCTTTGGGTCTACCGCACGGGGAGAGGAGCGGCCTGACAGCGATGTGGACGTGCTGGTCGAGTTTGCGCCGGGGCAGACGACGTTTCGGAACTTCATGGAACTTGCCTTCTATCTGGAGGAATTTTTCGGGCGCCGGGTTGACCTCGTCACCGAGCAGGGGCTCAGCCGATACCTGCGGCCCTATGTCGAACAGGAGGTTGTCTGGTGTGATGCGTGATGAACTCTTCCTCCGTCATATCCTTGATGAGATCGTGCTTCTCCGTGAGATCGGTAGAGATCTGACGTACGAGGACCTGCTTCGTGACCCGGTGCGGCAGCATGCGATCGTCCGGGCGATCGAGATCATCGGAGAGGCCACGAAGAACATCTCCGAGCACCAAAAAGAGCAGTATCCGGAGATTCCCTGGAAGCTGATGGCCGGGTCGCGGGATAAGCTGATTCACGCATATTTTGAGGTAGACTGGAGGATTGTCTGGACTATTCTCAAGACCGAGATCCCGGTTCTCGAACCGAAAGTTCAGGCAATTCTGCTCGCTCTTGACGCATCAAACCCGGAATGATGAGCGAAAGGTTCACCGGGGATTTCAAATCTCGTTCTTCCATAAGGATAGTGTGAGCTTCTGAAGCGTTCTGAGTCCGAGTAACGGTTAGCAGGAGATCGATCGCTTGCATCGGCAGAACCCGGGAGATGGGAGGTACCTGCCCTCATGCAACGAGGAGGTCCCGGGTGGTCTTCTCCTCCGGCACGGTGACGCCTCCGTCGTGAGGGACGGTAGGGAGGCGGCAATCGTCGCCGGTAGGGCAGATGGATACTGCTCCCGGGAATGCATTATAAAATCCGCATCATCACACATTGCCGACAACGAACTGCACATCCTCCTTCAGCCCGGGATCGTACCTCGTCGCGTTCTCAAAACACGCCGCCGCTTCGTCGGTCTTATTCATATTCGTCAGAATGACTCCTTTCAGGTACCAGGCCAGCCCGTATTCCGGGTCCAGTTCAAGCGCCCTGTTGCAGATCTCCATCGCTTCGGCGTACTGGTTGTGGTAATTGTTGTAGTACATCCCCCGGATGCACCACGCCTCGGCATTGTCCGGATCCACTGCAACCCGGTTATCGTAATATTCCTGGCTTTCATTTACGTTTTCCATAAATCCTGCCCTGTCTCCGGTATGGGTTATGCAGCCGCAGGAAATGAGAATAACAATCAGCGCACCGCAGAGACATGCGGTCGGCGGCGGAGCCTTCATAGTGGCATATTAAACCCGGCAGTTAATGAAGGCTATGCCGCTACCGGACAATGGAGGAAGCATCGGCAACGAGGTGAAATAAGTCTTTGAGGTTCTCTTCGGACGCCCGACGGAACTCGTCACCGCACAGAGGATCCACCGGAACCCCCGGGGGCTACGAAAAACAACCCCGGATGCCGCAAGAACAATGTCCGGGTATTCGCCGGTGATTGGCTGCCGGTGTTTATAGATCGTTTTCTGCAGGCACGAATAGGCTTCGAAAACGAGGTTTCAACGGAGCCAGGATACGTTCATTATCGGAAGGACTATCAGATACCGGGAAAATTCACTCGTATGAAAGTAGGTATCATCCGCTGTATGATGACGGAGGATATGTGTCCGGGGACCGCGGATTTCCTCGTAACAAAAGAGGGGAAAGGTGCGTTCCAGAAGACCGGGCCTGTCGACATTGTCGGGTTTGTGACATGCGGCGGATGCCCCGGGAAGAGGGCAATACCGCGGGCAAAGATGCTGGTCGAACGAGGAGCAGAAGCAATCGTGTTCGCATCGTGTATCACCAGAGGCAATCCAATCGGGTACCCCTGCCCCCATTATGCCGACATGAGAGATTGTGTCATCAAGGCCGTCGGCCCGGAGATCAGGATCATCGAATGGACGCATTAGCCGGGGGGCATTTTCCCCGCACACAAGAGTTCCCGCTTCTGCGCCGCCCATTCTGATTCGTATCACTGTTTTTCATCATGCATGAATCCGGATTCATGCCTGCTTCAACAGACCCCGGTGCAAAGCGACGTGCCGTGAAAAACTATAGAGAGGGGTTTACCCCTCATCCTTTCAGAGGTGGGCGAAACAGCCGATCACTCATCCCCCGGCGCACCGATCACCGGCCGGGAAAAGTCGCGGTTCGCGACGAACTTATCGCCGGTAATACCGTAGAACCTCCTGTAAAATTCACGCTGCTCGTGCTCCAGGTCGAAGGAAAAGATCTCCGGGTGGATAGTGTTTGCGAGAAACATGAACCCCAGGATCCACCGCGGGCTGCCGAAATCCCATCCTGCAGGCACATTGTAGACTCTCCCTGCCCCGACGGCGTCGGTCTCAACCGCGTGCTCGGTGCAGTAGTGGAGATAGTCGGACGCCGGTGAGGAGAGGAACCCCGAGATGAACATGTATTCGGGGTTTAGCTCGTTCAATTCGTCGACGGTGATGTTGACCCCGGGCTTTCCCTTCCGCTTGAGGCGCTTGTTGACGCAGGTCCCTCCCGCTGCCTCCACCAGGTTGCTCTCGAATCGCTCCGCGTTCAGGGCAAAGAGCGGGTAGCCCATCGAGTAGTAGACGCGGGGACGGGTTTCGGCGAGAGCGCTGCCGGCTACGATGCGATCGGTGCGCTCCCGGAGGAACGAGATCAGTTCCCGGCCTTCCTCTTCGCGCCCCGCACGCGCTGCGAGCTCCGCGATCAGGCCGAGCCAGGAGTCAACCTGATGAATGCGGTCGTGCATGCCCCGGATGAAGTCTTCCCTGACGATATCGCCGAGAACGGCGCCGAGCTCCTTGTCGTCCCGGATGCCGAGGGTGACCAGTATGGCATGGGCCATCTCGATGGCCCGGGTGGTCCGGTAACCACCGAGCATGCCGTATTCCGTATACTGCTCTGCGCAGATCTCCCCTCGAACGGGAGCCTGCCATCCGCAGGGGCACCTGCCGCCCTCGAGGGCGGCGGAGGTGCGGCAGCCCATGGGCCCGTAGAACTCCCGTTCGAGGACCGTAGTGCCGCAGACCGGGCAGACGGTGTTGAGGTAGCCCGTGCCGGGCGAGTTGAAGAGGTAGACGTAGCGGAGGAATGTGCGCAGGCGGTCTGTAACGTGCTCCGATTCCCGGATCGTCGGTTCGAGGCCGGGAGCCGCTTCACCGAAGGGCACGAACCGCATCACCTGTAGCGGGATGTCGGGGGAGATCCCCGCCACCCGCCGTGCGGCGTTGAGGACCTCGTCCTCGGCGCCGTGGATGTACATTGCCGAGACCTCCACGTGCACTCCCTTCTCGTGCAGCGTCCGGATGTTTCGAAAGACCGGGTCGGCGGACTTCGCCCCGCACTCGCGGTAGCGCTCGTCGGACGACCCTTTCAGGCCGATATTGACGAAATCGAGGGAGGGGGTGAGGGCGGCGAGTGCATGCTCCGTGAAGTAGCCGTTCGTCGAGCACCCTACCCGGAGACCGGCCGCTTTTGCCTCCCTCGCGAGGGCGAGGAAGGTGAAATACGAAGCGGCGGGATCGTTGAGGCAGAAGACGATGCCGGTGCAGTCTTCCACCTGTGCCCGCCTCACGACCTCCTCCGGTGACGCGGTCGTGAGAGCGCCGGCCACCGCGTCGGCGTGCACGGTCAGGGTCTCCGAGATGCACCCCGGGCAGGCGAAGTTGCACCCGACGGTGCTGACCTGGAGAAATTTGCTCTTCGGGGCGAAATGAACCATCGGCATCGTTTCTATCGTGATGGGGAGCATGGTCAGGTAGGATCCGGGGAACCGCTCGACGATCGTGCCGTTCCGGTTCACGTACATCCTGCACCGGCCGGAGCGCCCCTCGGCGATGTCGCACCCGATCTCGCAGACAGGGCACTTCATGGGAGTGCACCGCCAGCTGTCTTGGAAATGACGATCCAGAACCCTTTGTCCCCGTAGAGGATCTCGAACGAAGGGACGCCGATCTCGTTTAACATGGTCCGGAACCGCTCCACGTTCTCCGGTGAAATGTTCTTCCTGTTGAACTCCTTCCAGTCGGGGTTGCGGCGGATCATCTCCGCCGAGATCGCGTCGCGCAGTTCTTTGTTGCCGAATCCCCCGCCGATGCAGGTCTTTCCACCCGGTTTGAGAATCCGGTAGATCTCGCGGAAGGCGGTGTGGATGTCGTCCCAGAAGAACATCGAACCCCTGCTGACGATCAGGTCCGCGGTGTCGTCGGCGAGCGGGATATCGTGAACATCCCCCTGCAGGAGCCGTATACGGCCGGATAGGCCTGCGTTTGCAATATTTTTCGATGCAGCCTCGTGCATGTCGCCTGAGGAGTCCAGGGCGATGACCGAGAGGCTGGACCGCTCTGCAATGGCGATCGCCAGCGATGCCGGCCCGCTGCCGATGTCGATGCAGGTGCCTTCGGTGATGCCGAAGCGATCGATGATGTTCTGTGCGATCACCGGGTATATCGGGGCAAAGAGGGTCTTTGCGATCTCGTCCATACCGCCGGCGCCTTTTTTGTCGAATTTGTCCTTTTTCTCATGCATGGGTGTGACCTTCGCTCGGTTTGGTGTAGACGAAAGATGCGTCTGCACCTGGCACAATGAAGTTAACATCGTCAAAAAGGAAAAAGAATTCCATTGATAGGTCGCCCGAACAGGTGGCAGCCCGCGACGGGCGGAGCGGCACCGGGATCCCGATCGCCGGCGATGGGGGTCCGGTTGACCATAGCCTGGTGCCGGCACCGGAGAAGGAGCCCGGTCGTCAGTTTGCTGCACAGGTCTCCGGGGCGCTCTTCGGTCCAGACACCTTCAGGACGATACCCACGAGGCAGAGGGGCCCGGCACCCCTTCAGCGCTCGATACCCGCGCGAGCCTCTACCCCTTCATGGTAATAGTGTTTGACCTCTCTCATCTCGGTAACCAGATCCGCGGCATCGATTATCTCCTGCGGAGCATACCTCCCGGTGAGCACGACCTCTACACGGGGATCTCTCCTCTCCAGCGCCTCGACGACGTCGACCACCCCGAAGAGGCCGTAGAAGAGCGCCACGTTGACCTCATCGAGCACCACCAGGTCGTATTCGCCCGACTGCAGAACCCTGTCGCACCGTGCAAGTCCTTCGCGGGCGGTCGTGCGGTCTTTCTCATCGGGATTGCGGTCGATAAAACATCCGCGCCCGAACTGGACGATCTCGAAATCTGGAAGGAGTTTTCCTGCGCTAAGTTCGCTGCAATCTCCGTCTTTGATGAACTGGCCGAAAAACACCCCTTTGCCGGCGCAGACACACCGGAGCGACAAACCCAGCGCCGCAGTCGTCTTTCCTTTGCCGTTGCCCGTGTAAACGTGAATATATCCTCGTTCCATAAACAGGGACCCCTCCGGATTTCGTCAGGTATTCGAGCGTTTGTTTCTCCTGCACCAATAAGAGATAGGATTGAACCCGGAGAGAACGGCTTCATCGGGCACCGGGAGAGACGTTCTCACCGCAGGCAGGCTCCCACCCGGATCGCTGCCCCTCACGGCCGGTGGAGGCGGTGGGACGTCCCACTCAGGCAGAGGTTTTGGACATACCTCATCCTGCAGGCTCGTTCCAGGCGCATCCCGGCTACGTTACGTGCAAAAGACCACGCACTTGGCCGGGAGCATCGGAGGCAACAGGGAAGTCTTACGGGCGGGCCAGGAACTCCATCGCCTGCCTCATTGTCATGAGCAGGAAAAGAGGGGTGGTAGCCGCCTGAACGGCAGGCCGGCCGCGACCATGCTCAGGCCTCTGTTGTCTCCGTCGCCGCAGGTGCCGCGGTGCACCCGCATGCTGGGATGGAGGCAGAGTGCAAGTACAAAAATTACTGCTGTACCCGCTGTTCTGCTCGTAGTTCTCTCTATAGTTCATCCTTACTCGTCGGCATGAAAATTCTCACTTTCGCACTTTTCGGATGCCAGAAGAATGAGTGACAATTCATCTCTACTTCAAACCGTGCAGGGTTTGTGGTACCGGAATATCGGTAAGTCCTGCACGACAAGCGCCCCTATCGTGTGGCCGAGGAGTTCTGGGAGCATCTCCAAAAATAATGTTTAAATAGTTGTCAAACGATTTAGTAATCAACTTCTGCAGTTCGTTCATCAATCTGGATGAGCAGGGGAAGCATGGCAGTGAACTGACGGGTAAAATCCCTTATTTCTGCGAGGTGGAGTCCTGTTCGGCACCCGTACTGTTGCCTTCACGAAATGAACGCGGCAGTGGGACGGTG
>NZ_JMIO01000075.1 GCF_000691865.1 Methanoculleus sp. MH98A
CATATTTCATATCCTTCTTTCTGAAGGTCTTCATCAGTATCCAGACATAGAGGGGATCTACCGGAAGATCGCGCCGTTTCAACTCATCCCAGTGCAGATATTTTTGGTTGTATTTGAAAACTGCGTCGATTACATCTCCGCTATCCGCATACTCCCAGGCCATTTTAACGTCTGCCGGAGAGTATTCTGGGGTGTGAGGGAGCTTCATGCTTAAATTTCATCTATTGCTTCGATCCTTCTTATCATTATCTATCAGTTTGTTACATTTTGATAGATATTGTAAGTGAGGCAGTATGGCGTGCATCATCACCAGCGATAAAGCAGGTTCAGTTTGAACGAAAGAAGATCGTGTGATCCGGGATCATAATCTATCAATTTGATACATTCTGATAGATCCTGTAAACGAGGCGACAGAATGGTTGTCCCGGAACACCGTTGCCAGAAGAAGGACACCCGCTCGCACTTCGTTGTATCAGTCCTTAAGTGAAAAAACGATTTGAAATTCCGGGAGGCTCTCTTTATCTTTTTCTCGAGCTTCTTGAGTTTCTTCTTGGCGGCTTGGCTGCCTGCAGCCGCCTGCTGCGCGAGTTCTTCTGCCTTGGCCTTCTTTGCTCTGTTTAGTTTCTCCATTTGTTTCTTGCTCGTCGGCATGTAGTAAACCTCGCTGCGTCTTTGAATGGTTCTATTTGCCGTTTTTCATCATATACATATGCTTATCGTGGTACCAGCCGGGAAAACTCCGGGGAAATGAAAGATCCGCCCGTTCAACAGATATGGGGGCCCGCAGCCCATCCCCCCACGGGGCCCGCCCGCAAACCCTTCCGATCGGCCTTCGCCGACCGGAAATAATACCACGTATCGAAATACTATTCCCTCACCGCCCATAACTCTGAATATGCCCGATGCAAACCGGCCCATAACAACAATACGCTGCCCGGACTGCAATGTTCCGCTCCAGGTTACGGCCGAGCACCTGCAAGAGAACAGACCGATCGTCTGCGGCGGCTGCGGCAGGATCGTGGCCCTTCGCGGCGCCGACGGATCGGTTGAAGACCGCCTAAAAGAGTTCAGGGCGGCGGCTGAAGACCTCGACCGCAACATGAAGCGCTGACCGGTTCGGTCGTAGCGATAAAAATAGCCGGAGGAGGAGGGCTCCTCCCCCATATCTCATTATCCCCGGGTCCCACCGCCGGTAGGGGTATTGACTTCAAATCCCAGAGCGCGTGCAAGGGAACTACTTAGATCGTTGAAGAAGGTGAAGACCGGTTCGAGCAGCTCCTGGGGTTTCGCTCTTTGCTCAACGCTGAGTATCCCTCCCTCATAGATCGTCCTTGTCCCGGAGTCCCAGATCTCAACGGTCACCACACCCTCTCTGATAAACAGGGTATCGCCGACAAGCAGGCTATCTCCTCTATATACAGGAAAGATCCGGGCATTTCTAAGGATCTCCGCTCTGCCCTGAATAGATGTCACCGTTCCTGCTTCAGTTTGTCCGTAATCCACGTAAATTATCCCGCTGCCCGTCGGGGTTTCCGTCACCTCGGGAGTCGCCGCCTGTCCGGAACCGCCGCCTGCCCGTTCGATCAGGACCGCGGTTCCCCCGGTGCCTCCGCCGAGCATCGTCGTATCGCTCCTGTCGACCAGCTGTATATCCGCAAACGAGCCGCGCTGCAGGGTGATGATATCCTTATGACGCAGCGTATCGCCCACACCGGCAGGCTGAACGCTCGTGCCGCGTGTAATGGTGATGGAATACGCACCGACATCCGAAGCCGGGGTGATCGAGACGATCCGACCGAGAACGGTCTCATCCGAGTAGACCTGCAGTGTGGTATGCGAGCCGGCCTGCGCCGCTGCCGGCGGGACGCAGAGCCCGAGGATGAGAAGGAGAAGGCAACACTTCGATAGGGATTGCATAATAGTGAATGAAATATCTCGTATAAAAAAATATAGTAAACAGAGACGCCGGATGTGAATAATATTGGCAGATTATGGGGGTCGAGGAAAAATAATATCAATAAACGGCGGCATCCCGGTAAAGAATATGGAATCCGCAATGATCATACGGGATCACGAAACCACATGACGCCGTCCCGCGTACCCCCCTCTTCGAGCAACGGCTGCACCGTATACTCGCCGCCGCTGGAGGAACTCCCCCGACCGCCCTTCCGGAGAGCCGGCTCTCTCAACCACTCATTCGGCAGTTCGCGGCGGCGATCTCCGTCGCCGCAGCGCCGGGCAACCACTTAAAAAAAGAAGATTATCCGATCCGCTGGTTGGTCTTCGGATCCATGTAGAGCGGGTCGCGGGGTTTGCAGGCGTCTCCCGGCTGCGCGGTCGGGAACGGGAACGCCTCGTAGAGCGACGTGAAGATGTAATCCAGCAGTTTGTCGGCTGCTTTGATCGGATCCACGACGACGTACCAGTCGATCTCCCGGTCCGAATCGGGGACGCCGACCTTCACCTTCACAAAGAGGGTCTCGGCACCCGCCTTTCCTAATTCCTGCGTCACGTAAGACGCACCGAGGCCGAACAGCTCCTCCACATACTTCTGCAGGACAGGCCCTACTGCTGCGTCCTCCATGAGGGTGTTCACACCGGGAACCGCGAGTTTGCCCTCGGGCATCATGTCCTCGAGCATTTTAGCCGCCGACGAGTTCAGGAGCTTGGAGATGCTCGATCCGGGGTCGTTGACCTTGCCCTTGAGGAAACTGCCGAACTTGTTCTTGAAGAACTCGAGCGAGATGTCGGAGAACGACGAGACGATCGCGTTGTACAGGCTGCGTTTCCCGTTTTCGTCGAGATCGAAGGAGTAGTGGCGCACCAGGTTGAATACGCAGAGCCCCGCGATCACCTGGGCGAGCTTCTTCGGGTTCGCCTTCCCGATATCCTCGAAGCACGACTTGGTGTAGTTCTCGATCATCTCGGAGATGTGCGCACCGACCTTTATCTGGTTCCAGTCCACCCCGTTGCCCATGAAGAGGTCTGCCGACATCTCGCCGATCAGTTCGACCGTAAGCTCCTTCGTCGGAGTGAGGATCGCCTCTCCCGCAGGCCCCGTGTAGATGGTCATGAGGTACGCGAATGCCTGGTCGCCGAACCACTTCACGACGGAGAGGAAGGTGATCCAGTCGTCCATGGTCTCGGCGGTCTCCATGAAGTCCGCCGACTCCTGCGTATAATACACGATCGAGTCGTAGACGATCTTCTTGCTCATCAGGCGAAGCTCGGCGGCAGTGAAGTTCTGCACGTTCTCCCGCAGGAACCGGGCGGTGTCCGGATTGATGCCGAACTTCTGGATCCTCTTCTTTAAGTTCGCAAGTTCGGTCTCGCGATCCTTGCGCACCCCGAGTTTGTCGCCGATGAGGCGGACGGGGAGATCGAGTTCGTAGGTCTCGTCGCCGTACTCGCAGGTGATCGGGAGTTCCAGGAAGTACGGGTTCCTCTCGTCCTCGCCGATCTGCTGGGCGGGGGTGAACTTGTAGGCCTTGTTGGTGTTGTCCGGCTTCTTCTCGATGGTGTACTTGAACTTCGAGGCAAGGACCTCCGTTCTCGGGTCGGTTCCCCTGAGCTCGCCGAACTCGGGCGCGTACTCCGTCCCGTCCAGGAGTTTCACCACTTCTTTCCCGTCCTCGTCCACCCTGACGGCGAGGTTCACGATAAACCCGGTCGCTGCAACGTCGTCTTCTTCGGTGTCGAGATCGTCGTAGGCCGCAAACTGGGCGTGCCCCTCGTCGTCGTAGACGACGTCGGTGACGCTGAGGCCCTCGGGGTAGAAGATCACCGTGAACGCTTCTTCGACGATCTCGTCATCCTCGCAGGTGGCGATGACTCTCGCACCGTATCTCGTCACCGGCGCTCCCTTCTCGGGCAGCGCGCTCGTGTTGGCGATCTTTGCGATGTAATGCGTATCGTCGATCTTCTCTAACGAGCTCGTGAACGGCGCCTCGTCGAGTTGGGTGATCGTGACCTCCTTGGGGGGCTCGATGAAGTCGACGAGTTCGACCTCGACGTCGTAGGTCAGCCCGTCGCCGTAGAGGACGTTCAGCCGCATGTCCATCGCCGCCCCCTGCTCGGGGAACTTGATCCTCGGCTCGCCGATGATCCGGAAGTGGATGTTGTTCGTGAACGACCCGCCCTTTCCGGTGTAGGCCACCCTGACGATGCCTTCCTCCGCGAGTTCGTTCTCGTCTGCTGAGACAAACGCTCCCATGTAGCCGCCGGCGAGCGTCTGATCCTCGACCCGGAGCCCGCCGCCGGAGGTTATCGAGAGCGTCGCGGTGAGGTCGTCACGCTCGATCGTCTCGCCTTCCGCGGTGATCTCGATCATCTGGGCGTATATGGTCTCGGGGCTCTTTCCGCAGACGATGTAATCCTCAAAGTCTTTGCGGATCCTCATCCGGTAGGTGCTGGTGCGCTCCGTCTCGCTGCCGCCGTTGCCGCCACCGCCGCCGGCCGCCGCTGCAGCGCCCGCAACCGCGGCTCCCGCGGCACCGATCCCGGTTATAACCGCGAGCGGTATGCCGTAATCGCTCTCACCGGCACCCCCGCCCGGGGTATCGATGGAGAAGCTGCCGCCGCCGTAGCCGCCGAAGACCTCTTCGTAGTTCCCGACGATGAGCGTTCCCTTTGCGTTCGCCGCATCGGCGATGATCGAGTCCACGACCTTGTTCGCATCCTCGTACGCCCTTTTCATCTCGGAGAGTGCTATAGCTACCTGGTTCTCCGAGGGATACGGATCATACGTCAATGACCGGCCGTTGTCATGTTCGAGGCCGACATGACCGCGCAACCTGATGTGGGCGAGCCCCGAGCCCGCCGGGTAGAAGTCCTCACGGATCACGTAGTAGGTGAACGTGTTCTCCAGGTGGTTGTCCATGGAGCCGCCGCCGGCCGCCCAGTTGGAGTCGTCCGTCAACTCGCGCACGCCGACGACGCGGTGTCCGTTTATGGTCGTATCCACGTACTCGATCCTTGCGCTGGAAGTCTCGACCGATTTTTCGAGTTCGGTCTTTAAGTAGCTGGCATACTCGCTCACCGTCTTGTACTTCGTGGTGAGGCCGAACTCGGTGAAGATGTAGCGCCCGGCGGTGACTTTTCCCGTACTCTTCCTGATCTCGCCGCCGCCTGCGTCGCCCTGATAGGTGTAACTGTAGACGTCTGTCGGGATCTCGGTCAGGACAATCCGCTCCGCCTCGGGGTCAATCTTTCCGAGGTTGCCGATGATCAGCAGCGTGTTCTCGGTCGCAAGAAGGTCGTTCGTCCCTTTCCTGTAGACGTCGATCGGCATCTCGACGACGAATTCGTCGCCTTCCATGCTGTGGATGTACTTGCTCGCCAGTTTGTAGTCGTAGCTGTTGGTGTCGGTGAGCGAGTAGCTTGCAGCCGCGGTTCCCGAGAGGAGTGAGGCTGCAAGGAGTACGAGCAGAAGTCTCGTCATCGGCCTCATGCCGGGACGCCTCCCGCCTGCTTCTGAACCGTAACCATGAGAACGGCACCGACCGCCAGAAGGACGAACCCGGCGATGTAGCAGGTGTATCCCCCGAAGACGGAGAGAACGACGCCGAGAGCGAACCCTCCGGCCCATCCCGCCATCACCTTCGTGACCAGCCCGGAGTCGGCCCTGCCTTCTCTCGCAAAGACCGCGGCAAAGACCTGCCGCACGCATCCCGCCCGATTCGCCAGCGCACGGGCCGCGATGAGGAACGCCACGATTCCTACCATGCAGTTCATGATCGTCGATGTTCCCGCGAGGAAGTTATAGACGAAGAGGGCCGCGCCGCCGCCAATGAGAAGGGGGGAGATCGCCGCCAGGTCCCACTTCCCTCCGGAGAACTGTCCGGCAAGAGACCGGACATTCGACATGACACTCTCGCCGGATACCCCACCGACGATGAGCAGCGTCACGAAGTAGGCGATCAGTCCTTTCCCGATGAGGCCGCCGATAAACCCGGGCACGCCGCCGGAGAGCCCTCCCCGCGCGAAGGTCACAAAGGAGAGGGACTGCACGGGAGCCGAATTGAACCCCAGGGCCGGAAGTACGGTCAGCGCCAGCCAGACCAGAGCCATGGTCCCTGCGGTTATCAGGAGTTTTTTATTCTGCAGACCGCTTTTGAAACCATCGATCCTCTTTTGCACGCATCCTTTCACGACCTCGCCCACGGTATGCCTGACCGGTATCCCGGCTGCATCGTCCGCCGCATCGGAGACGGACAACTCGCCGGAGAGCACGCAC
Source organism: Methanoculleus sp. MH98A (assembly GCF_000691865.1). GTDB lineage: Archaea > Halobacteriota > Methanomicrobia > Methanomicrobiales > Methanoculleaceae > Methanoculleus. Next base: position 6,236 of record NZ_JMIO01000075.1, read on the forward strand.
TCGCCCGCCTCCGCCGCTGCGCGGGCATCGCCGTCCCGGGCATAGTTGCCGTCGTCTGTACGTGGAGATGCTCTGGACTCCTCGCGCATTTCCTTGATACCCGCTGAAACACTGGCTGATGCGGAGTCGATCGCCACGGTTGCCTTGTCGGCGGCAACGGATGCGGCTTCCTTGCACCTGCCAAAAATTTCGTTCACTTTATCGTCGTTTGCCATTGTTACTCAACACCCCTGGAAACTTGGCTGTTTTGACAATACCTGGTGAATTCCCTCCAGAATCCATTATGCTGTGGAATCAATGATTTTTCCCAATGGAAAATATTATATCATTGGTTTGGATGTATTTAACATATACTAAACGTGCCGCCCGGAGGGGCCGGCCGGTCGCGGGGGCGATGGCGACAGGGGATCCTGCCCGATAACCCGGGCACGCCTCCCTGTTCTGCCGCAGAACACGTTTTAGAAGATAGACGAGAAAAAGAGTATTCTAACACCCGTCACCAGATGACGGGCCTCTCCTCGACCTCCCGGTAGAGGGCGTCGCCGGGCCGGATCTCCGGGAAAGCCTCGTAAAACTCCGGGATGTTGAAGAGGACGCCGTTCACCCGGAACTTCTCCGGGGGATGGGGTTCGGTCAGCACCCGGGCCGTGCGCTCTTCACCGGCAAGAAGAGGCGGCCGGGGCATATCCGGGCCCAGGCGATGCAGGCGAGCACGGAGGAGGACCGGTGGCGGGGCAAAAGGGGGGGCGGCTGTACCCTCATCCCCGCTCAACCCTACCTCCCCCCTGCGCCGCTCGCCGCCCGCTCCGTCAGCCACGCGTAGAACTTCCGGTGCCAGAACGGCACGTCGAGCGGCCGGGAAAGGGATTGCCAGGCCGTCCACATGACCCGCTCGGACATGCTCTGCCATTCGCCCGCCCGTTTGGCCATATCGTCCGCCGGCTGCCCGATCGCGTGCAGGATCTCGTGCCAGATTCGGAGGACGATCGCCTCGTCGTCCCTGTCCTCGCGCGTGACCCGGACGCTCGCCCGCATATGCATCCCGCCCCCGAGGGCCCGGGCGGGGATTGCATCGTCAAAGACGTAGACGGCTCCTTCCGGAACCGGGAACGGAAAGCCCTTCCACATCGGATCCTTCTGATCGAAGTAGCGGACTTCCGGGGTGCCCGTCCGGACGGTGAACTGAAAGTACGGCGGGATGAGCCCCAGGTGCGGCTCAAGCCTCCGCCGCAGATCTTCGGTCTTGAAGAAGAGGTCGAAGTGAGGCATCGGGTGCGGATAGGTGCGCGTGCTGATAAACCATGGGGTCTGCCGTGGAGGGGGCGGGTCCACCCGTGCCGGGGCGCCCGCTCCCGCCGGGGACGAGGTCCTTCGCGTGGCGAACCGCGGGGTATCGTCCGCCATCCGGGCACTGCGCGCCCGGGCGGTTACCCCTGATCGCCGCCGGGGAGCGGCCCCCGGGCGAGCGCCTCCTGCCGCTCGTCGATCCAGGTCCGGGTCCAGACCCGGAGATCGCCGATGCTCGCGGACCCCTGCCGGTCGCGCATCGCCCGCAGATGGTCCTCAAGTTCGTCGGCCATGGAAAATATCAACTCTTCGGACGCCTCTTCCGGCAACGGCCCTTCCGCGCGCAGGCGGGCAGCGCCCAGGTCAAGGAAGTGCTGCAACTCGCCCGTTGCCTGGAGGATCGTGGTGAGATCCAGTTTGACAGTAGGCCCCATGAAGAGGGGATTGACGCACCCGGTAATAACTTCATCCATTTCACTCAGGCCCCGGATAAGGCATCTTCGGGATGATACGTGGCTATACGGCGTCTGTTCCGGCAGGTGGCCCCCCTCCCCCGGGGCCGGGCAACCCCCAGCCCGGGGTGTGCAAATCATTTTAAGGACTCCCGGCACTCAGTGCACGCCCCCTCGTAAGAGGCAACGGAGGCGAAGAAGATGCAGGAGAGATCGGATGTGATTCTGGAACGCAGGACGCGGACGGCCGGCGAAGAGTGGTTCATGTCGGCCGACGACATCCTGGACAAGAACGTGATCAACCCGCAGGGAGATGACCTCGGGGAGATCTCGGACATGCGGATCGGGTTCCCCGAGGGCAAGGTGGAGTACCTGGTGCTCAGGTACGGCGGCATGCTCGGCGTGGCGGCAAAAAGGTTCGCCATCCCGCCCGAAGCCGTGATCTACCGGCCCGGCGACGACAACTTCGTCGTGAACATCGACAAGCGGCGGCTGGACGACGAGCCGGGCTTCGAAGAAGACCTCTGGCCCCGGGAAGCGGACTACGGCCTGATCCAGTCGGCCGGAAGCATAACCCCGCCGACCCGCGAAGAGGCGGAAGCCATGAAGCGCGAGGAGACCCCGCCGCCGGAGGTCGTCACGACGGAGCGCGTCGAGACGCGGCCTCGACGGAGATAACCCCGTTCCCCTTTGGGAACGGAAACTCTTTTTTTGGTCGGTGCAGGGGGATCGACCGCAAGGAAGATTACCCGGAACCGCCGAACGGGCCGCATCGTGCCTGCCATGCCAGCACCTGCAGACGATCCGGCGCCGCCGGAAGAGCGGACCTGCGCCGACCCCGGTAGCCGGGAAGGAACCCCGAACCTCTGGCAGGTCGTCCTCATCGCCGTAATCGCCATCCTCTTTACGGTCGCCTACCTCGCTCTCTACGGGCTGCTCGACAGGGTCGTCTGGTCCCAGAACGGCTTCGTGCAGGCCAACCCCTGGGCGGTCCCGGCAGGCGTCCTCGGCTTCTCGCTGCTCGTCGGCCTCTGCCGCAGGTACCTGCACGCACCGACCGTCATCCACGGCGGGATCACCGACTCACTCAAGGGCGGGGAGGAGAAACCCGATTACCGGACGTTTCCCGGTGCGTTTCTCTCTTCGATTCTCTCGCTCCTCTCCGGGGCAAGCGTCGGGCCGGAAGGGACCATCACCGTCCTGATGGGGTACGTCTCCCCCTACGTCCGCGACAGGCTCAGGATCGGGTCCCCCGGGGCCGCGCTCGGGTTCGACGTCGCGGCCCTGGCATCGGCGTTCAACGGGATCGTCGGCAACGTGCTCTTTACCGGGGTGTTCGCCACCGAGTTCCAGGTCGGCGGGAACAGGAACGCCTTCCGGTTCCTCACCTGGAACCTGCTCGCCGGCACCGTCGGCTACCTCTTCTACCTGCTCCTCGGCCTCCCCTCCTTTGCGCGGAGCATCCCGTTCGAGCCGATCGGCGGGCTGCATCCCGGCTACATCCTCTGTGCGATCGCCCTCGGCATCCTCGGATCGCTGCTCGCGGTCTTTGCGGGAGTCGCCATGCAGGCCGCCGGGACGGTCATGGACAGGGTGTTTGGTGACGCGCCCGTCGCCCGCGTCCTCGCCGCCGGGGCGGTCATCGCGTGCGCCGGCTACTTCGTCCCGGAGGTGCTCTTCTCCGGGGAGGCCCAGTTGCACGGGATCATCGCCGACCCGGCCCGGCTCGGGGTCGGGATGCTGCTCGGCGCAGCGGTCTTGAAGATCCTCCTGCTCGCGCTCTCGTTCAAGAGCGGGTACATCGGCGGCCCGCTCTTTCCCATCATCTTCTCGTCGACGCTGATCGGGCTTGCCCTGAACCTCGCATTTCCCGGCATCCCGGTCGGCATCTTCGTCCTCTGCATCGAGGCCGCGGCCCTCACCCTCGCCCTCGGGGCGCCCCTGACCTCCATCCTCCTGGTCGCGGTCGTGGGGACGGCCGACCCGCACATGGTCGTGCTCCTCGTGATCTCCGCCGTCACCGCCATGGTCATCTCGGCCGCCGTGAAGGAGCGGCCGGCGTAACGGGCGGCCCGCCCTGCACCAGGTATTTATACCCGGAGCCCGTTGACGCCGGATGCCCCATCCGGCATGCCGGGCGGGAGACGGAATGGGTGGTTTGCCATGCAGTTCATGAGTATCTTCACCTGGGAGCCCGGGAGAACCGGCGAGGTCATGGAGATGCGGGCCGTGGAGAAGGCCCCTGACGGGATGATCGTGATCAACGAGTGGATCGATCTCACCAGCAACACGGTCTTTCGGCTGGTCGAGGTGGAGGATTCCGTAGCACTCCTGAAAGCCGGGTATCCCTGGGGCGATCTCGGCTACACCGAGACGCACCCGGTCATGGAGGCGAAGGAGGCGCTGAAGCATCTGGGGAGGTAGGGGCCTTCACGCCCCTCCCCGCAGGTGCCCCGGCCTGACCGGAACCATGTAGGGCGCCGAAAGATCCCGTTTCACCACCGCCTCGATGCCGTAGACCGCTCTGAGCATCTCCTCGGTGAGCACCTCTTCCGGAGCCCCGTAGCCGTAGACCGCCCCGGCCTTCATCACCATGAGGCGGTGGCAGTAGGTGGCGGCGAGGTTCAGGTCGTGGAGCGCGATGACGACCGCGAGCCCCTTCTCCCCGGCAAGGCCGCGGAGGACTTCCATGACCCCCATCTGGTGGCAGACGTCCAGGTTGCTCGTCGGTTCGTCGAGGAGGATCACCCCGGTCTCCTGCACGAGCGCCCGGGCGATCATCACCCGCTGGCGCTCCCCGCCGGAGAGTTCGGCGACGTTGCGGAGCGCGAGATCCCCGAGATCGAGGAGGTCGAGCGCCGCAATCACCTTCTCCTCGTCGGTCCTGTTCACCGTCCAGTTCAGGTAGGGCCGCCTCCCCATCAGGACGGTCTCGAAGACCGTCGCTCCAGTCCGGTTCCCGGCCGACTGCGGCACGTAGGCCATCGCCCGCGCGACCTCGCGGCGGTGCATCGTGCGGATCTCCCGCTTATCAAGCATCACCGTTCCCCCGTCGGGGGAGAGCATCCCGTCGACGCACCTGATAAGCGTCGTCTTACCGCACCCGTTCGGCCCCACGAGCCCGAGGACTTCACCTGCGTCGACCGAGAAGGTGACCCCGTGAAGCACCCGGCGGTCGCGGTAGGCAAACGAGAGGCTGTTTACCGAGATCAGCGCCATCAGGCATCCCTCCGGTGCAGGAAGAGGTAGATGAAGAACGGCACCCCGAGGAACGCGGTCACGATCCCGACGGGAAGGATCTGCGGCGCAAGGACGCTCCGTGCGATGCTGTCGGCCGATAGAAGGAGAAGGGCCCCCACGAGGCCGGACGCGGGGAGGAGGGTGCGGAAGTCCCCGCCGATGGCCATCCGGGTGATGTGCGGGGCGACGAGCCCGATGAAGCCGATCGTTCCGGTGAAGCAGATGATCACCGCGGTGATCAGGGAGGCGATCATCATCAGGACCGCCATCGACCGTTCGACGGGCACCCCGAGACTGGCCGCCATCTCGTCTCCTTCCGCGAGGGCGTTCAAATCCCAGGCGCGATAGACGAGGTAGGGTATGGTGCAGGCGAGGACGAGAGCGACGATCCCGAGTTTCGGCCAGGTGGATTTGTCCACCGACCCGAACATCCAGAAGACCACCGCCTGGAGCTGTTCTGCGCTGCCGACGTACTGCAAAAGCGACGTCACCGCCGAGAAGAGGTACATGAGCGCGATGCCGGCAAGCACCATCGTCTCGGAACCGATGCCCCGGTAGCGGGCCATCCCGTAGATGGCGAGCGCCGCAAGCAGGGAGAAGAGAAAGGCGTTGCCGATGACGAGGTACTCCCCGCCGACGACCCCGGCGCCGAGGACGATGGCGATGGACGCGCCGGTGGCTGCCGCCGAGGCGATCCCGAGGGTGAAGGGGCTTGCGAGCGGGTTTCTGAGGATTCCCTGCATGACAGAGCCCGCCACCGCGAGCCCGAACCCGGCACAGACCGCAAAGAGCACCCGGTGGAGCCGGAAGTCCCAGACGATGGTCGTCGCGAGGTCGGGGGCGCTGAATATCCCGGGGAAGAGGCCGGCCAGGATCGCGAGGTAGGACTCGCCCACGGTAAGGCCGGCCGACCCGAGGGTGACCGCGACGCCGATGAGGATGACGAGGCCGGCAAGAAGACCGCCGATGAAGAGGGCGCGGGTCTTCTTCAGCCGGGTATACCCCTCCTGAATGATGACGTGCTGTTCCATGGCGTCACCGGTCACGGGTAGACGAACGTCCCCTGGGATGCGAGATCGAAGTCGATCCCCTGGAACCCGGTGAGGTAACGCTGGTGGACGGCGTGCGGGTCGAGGTCGCTGAACCGGTCCGGGTAGAACCACTTCGCGAGGTAAGCCGTCCCGATGAAGTGCTGGGCGCCGCCGAGGATGTCGGAGTGGATGACGTGGACGCGGCCGTCCTCCACCGCGGAGATCCTCGACCACCCGGGCCGCTCGACGAGCGCGGACCGGATCGCGGCGAGCGCTTCGGGATCGTGTCCCGCGTAGCCGCCGGCGGCCAGGCCCTGCCCGGCCAGTTTGACGACGACCTGTGGGTCCGCGACGATGATCGCCTCGGGGTCGACGGCGGGGTACTCGGTCGTCCCGGTGGCGAAGGGGTTCTTCCCGCCGGCGAGTTCGGTCTTCTCGTTGTAGCCCGCACTGGCGGCGACGGTCGTGTAGTCGAACCAGTACTCGAAGTAGACCCGGGTCTTCTCACCGTCCGGGATCCCCGCCGTGCCGTCCTGGATTTGGTCCATCGTCGAGCCGTAGAAGGAGGCGAACTCCTCCCCCCGTTCGGGTTCGTCGACGATCGAGGCGATCGTGCGGATCTCGCCCGCGTAGGTGGCGGGCTTGAAGCAGTCGAACCGCAGCACCCGGATCCCGGGGCTGCTCGCCTCGAGCCTCTTCTGGATGTTGTCGCAGGCCGCGGTGCTAATCGTCGCGTAGAGGATGACCGTGTCCGGCCGCACAGAGAGGACCTTCTCCATGTCGGGAGACCAGATCGACCCGACGTTCGCCTTATCCCGGCATTCGGGGAAGAATGTCTCCTTCTCGTGGCTGTACTTGTCGACGGCGACGACTTTGTCCATATCGAACCCGAGCGATCGCAGGGTCTCGAGGGACTCGCCGCTGAAGGTCACCACCCGGCGCAGGGGACGGTAGAGCGTCACCGTTCTCCCCGTGGAGTCGGTGACCTCGCGGGGTTTCCCGTCCCAGCGGGCATACACCCAGGCGGCGTCGCGGATGTCGTCCCGGTCGAGGTCGCCGGCGCCGTCCATGTAAGCGGCGTCGAGGTAGGCGAGGGCCGCCGAGGCGTACTCGGCACGGGCGAGCGTCCCGTCGGCGTCGGCGTCCCCGGGGATGTCCTCTGCCGCCGAGGCCGGGACGGCGAGGAGCAGGAGGAGGCCGAGGAGGTACCACCGGTTCATCGCCGACCCCCCCATCCGGCAAGAAGGAGGGCGGCAGCCGCAGCGACGACCGCAAACCGCGGGGCTGCCTCCTGTGCGGCAGGCTTCTCCCCGGCGCTCTCCGCCGCCGTCTCGATCCCGTCCACCGCGACGTGCGAGGCGGCTACCTCCCCGTCCGTCTCATCGAGGAAGTCCTCCCATGTGCCGGTGATATCCCCGCTCCCGGAGGCGGGGGCCGTGACGGAGTAGGTGATGGCGGTATCGTTCATCACGGCAAACCCGATATGCTGTCCCCGGACGAGGACGCGATCGTCCGGGTGTTCGGTCCCCGCAAAGGCGTAGCCGGTCGGCAGCGTCTCGACCACCCCGCCGAGGTCGATGCCGTCGATCGAGAGCGAGACGGTAAAGACCTCCCCCGCCCCCGGTTCGGCGGTCGAGAGTGTCCGGGTGACCGGGGCGCCGCAGACCGCGGCCGGAACGAAGAGAAACAGGAGGATGAGGCAGAAGAGACGGTTTGCCGGGAGACCTATCATGGGTTTTCTTTTGTCGATCAGGTAATATGAATGTTTCTTAATGTGCTAACAAGTCTGAAGATCGGGTGTTCGGAAGTATATCGGGATGACGGCCCGGGTGGAGGGGTGCATCGCAGGACACACCGGTGAGGGGCGGGAGGGTGCCGGAGTTCGGAATAGGATGAGTTTGGCATGAGGGTATGAGATCTGCAAAATACTGCCGGACCTAAAACAACGATTGTACTCACCATTTCAAGGGTTGTCAGAAGTAGAATGGTGAACCCTTCCCTACTTTGTCCCACCTACCTCAAGGTAGCCTCATCCGTTTCGGGAAGGACTTACTCACTGGATGCATGGTCTGTATGCGGGGGATATAATCATTGTGCAAACGCAACGGTAGCAACCCGATGCCTGCAACCCGGCCCGTTTGAGCAGGCATCACTCTCTCCTCAGGAATAACACGCCGTGCACCCCCGGGTTCACGACCCCTCCGGTTCCCCGATGAGAAGGCGGCGCACCTCCTCTTCGGTATAGCCGGATGCTTTCCCGGTCAGTGTCTCGACGTCGATACGAATCACGGTCACTGCACGGAGCGCCGCCGGGGGGTACGACCACGATCCGCCTCCGGCATACTTCTCCATGAGGCGGTCGAGGGCCCGGCTTTTCTCTGCAAGGTCCGTCACGAACGACGCGGTGCCGGTGCCGATGATGGAGACGTACCGCGTTCCGAAATCGCAGGCTCTCTCTGCACGCACAAGCGCCAGGCCGGTCTCGGCCTCAAAACAGACCCGGTTGTTCCGCTTCAGGATCTCGATCTTCTTCCCCTCACCTGCGGAATGCAGGTAGACGTGTCCATCGGCGTACGCGAAGTTCATCGGCACCAGGTAGGGCCAGTCCCCGTCGGCAAGCCCGATCCTGCAGACGAACGCATCCTCGAGAACCGCGGGAAGCAGCGTCGAATCGGCGATTTCCTTGTCCTCCCGTCTCATTGCAGCTGGTATGGGGCGCAGAACCCCATCAGCCTTCCGCATGTCCCGCCTACAGCATCCCCTGCTGCCCCATCGCAACGAGCAACATCGCCGACGCCGCCGAGAGCGAGAAGATCGTCACCGCCCAGACGGCCACGAACGCGACGATCGCAAGCGGGCTCGTCTCCCGGTAGGGAGGAGCCCCTCGTTCATCCGCTGGGCCGTGGCCCAGGCATCGTAAACGCCCCAGACCCAGATCGCCACGCCCGGAACGATCATGACAAAGAGGCCGAGGAAGCTTCCGAGCAGCACCAGGACGCCCCGTGCGAACTGCCCGTTGTAGGCCTGCCCGAGGCCGTTGAAGAGGAGCGAGAGCCCTGCGGCTATCGCCGGGTTCTTTTTCTTCTCCCGGCGGGATGCCTCCGCCGCCGCTATAGCGTCCCTGATCGAGGCCGGTTCCGCCGCATCGCCGTCCATGATTGTCAGGTACGCCCGGCAGGACTATCATTCTTTCCCGGGTTCCCGAGAGGGGGCATGCACGGGTTCCGGTCCGTCCCCGGCGATCGGCCTCCCACCTGCTATATACGGAAAGGCGTATACCCGGTGACGCCGGGATCTGCGGGTCCGGTTTCTGGTGACGGTATGCAACAGGCTGCAGGAAAGACCCGACAGGAGAGGAAGGCAGATCTCAGGGGTCTCGTCTACCGCATCCTTTCCGACGGCCTGATGATCTTCCTCGGCCTGGTAATGGCCCCAATCGTCATCATACCCCTCGTGGTCCCGACCCTCTCCCCACCGGTCGTCGAATTCCTCAATATGGCCGATACCACGATCATCGCCATCTTCGTCCTCGAATACGTCCTCAAACTGGCCCTTGCGGAGGACCCGGTGAGTCATTTCCTGGACCGCTGGCATCTCCTCGATCTTGTCATCATCACGCTCCCGGTCCTCGAGGTGGTGCCGGTTGCCGGTTCGACCCTCGTGAGGTCCTCGCCCACGCTCCGGCTCCTCCGGGTGGTCCGGGTGGCGGCGGCCGGCGGAAGATCGGTTGAGCGGCGGATCGAGCCGGAGACTGCCGTCGCGGTGCCTGCGGAACCGGCGTTCTCGACGATGCGGATCCGGGGGAGAGTGGGGGATTCCGGAGACGGCGAGAGGGGGTTCACCCCCGCCGAGGTGAAGAGGTATCTTGACGACCCCCGGGTCGAGGCCTGGTTCGACCTCTCCGGTGTGTCGCGTCCGGACTTCCCGGTGCTCTCCGGGCTCCTCGATCTGCCCGGCGTCTTCTTCGAGAGCCGGCTGATGCGACCGTCGCACCCCGGGATTACGTTTGCCGACAAGACCCGGCTCATCTTCGTGCAGGCGCCGGAGCGGACGCTCCGCGTTCAAAACGGGGTGCGGGTCCCGGTCGTGACAAACGTCGGGCTCATCATCGTGAACCGGGGCAAGACGATCGTCACCGTCTCGAAAGCAGAAGACCGCTTCTTCGGACCGATCCGGGCGGGCCTCGACGGGAGCGCACTCGCCGGCGTGCCCCTGGACACCCGGGTCCTCTACGGCTCCCTTGATGGGATCAACGAGAACTACGCCCGGATCCTCGCGGAGCTGGAGGCCGAACTGATGCGGCTTGAGGGAACCCCCAACAACGAGATGCCGAAGGACTTCCTTGATACCGTCTTCCAGCTCAAGCGGGTGAGCAGCGTTCTGGCTTCAAGCCTCTTCCACCAGAGGGAGGTGGCGACGATCATCGCGAGGGACCTCCCCTCTACGAAATCGCGGGCAGGAGAGAAGAGCATCTTCGACGCGCTTGCGAACGAGACGGACTACCTGCACGAGAGCGCCGGGAACATCCGGGAGGGGCTCCTCTCCCTGATCGACGTCCACATCAACACCGTCTCCTACGAGATGAACCGGGCGATGCGGGTGATCGCCGTCCTCTCGGCACTCGTGCTGATCCCGACCCTGATCGGGCAGGTGCTCGGGACGAACATCCTCGGCACCCCCTTCAGCCTCTCCATCTGGCAGGTGACCGCCTGGACGATCATCTCGATGCTCGTGGTCGGCTGGGTCTTCTACAAACTCGGGTGGCTGAGGTGAAGGAGGCGGTTATGCGGGTGGACGGGGGCCGGTCGACGGCACCGTGTGTTCCCCGGCAACGTTACCGCGTAAACTCCTTCTCGATCCGCACGCGCCGCCCGAGTTTCGCCTCGTACCACTCCTGCTGCTTCAAGGCCTGCTTCCAGCTCCTGATACGGTGGCGGACCCGCGTTTCCGTCGCCGTATCGATCAGTACCAGCCTCGGCATCCCGATCTCCTCATCGATGCATGGAGCTCGACTTCAGGGGTTACGAACGTTTCCTTTCGTGCTCCAGGACTGCATAGCCTTTATCGAAGAAACAGATAGAACTCGTGACTCTATTCGTGGACGGCCGAGGCTTTCCTCAGCGTGAACACAAACGCCGCCCCCGCATCCGGGTGCCCGGGCGGCCGGGGGAGGGGGCGGCGTTCCGGTTTACGCTGAAGCCGGCTGCGTAAAAGTCCCTGGCACCGCCTCCTGCTGCCGGTAAAAATAGGCGGCACTCCCATACACGCGACTAACCGCCGGATTTTGCTCATCGGTTAGCCGAATGGACTGTTCTGGATCGTCGTATGGCGATTATCCGGATCCTGAGGAAAGGTTTATCCTCTGATACGCCTTCTATCATCTCAGGTGAGTTCGGATGCCGAAATCAGCCTATTGCGGATACTGCGGGCGGGAGTTCCCGATAAAGGAGCGAGCCGCAGGCGAAAGCGGACTGTTCTGCAGCGTGGAGTGCCGGGAAGCGGCGGCAAAGCAGGACGCCGGCCAGGGAGAGCACCCGTCGGAGAGATTCCTGGTCTCGGGTCAATCGCCCTGGAGCAGGTAACCCTGCCCGACAGCCCCCGTCTCGTCATGAGGTTATGTGCGTAGCGCCGCAGATCGACATTCACCGTCGAAGGGTGGAGACTTCGGTACGGTGGCTTATCCCGACCCGGTCGACACAGCCTTCGCGAAGGGCAACGGGGATTCAGAAAGACGCCGACTGAATCGTGTTAACCGTTACGGGAATTCTTTTTTCGGATAACCAGAAGGAGATCGATCAGTCCGTCGACCCCGCCCTCCTCCGAAAGACCGCAACACCGTCCGGCCGAAAAAAAGGGTTCAGAGATACTCGTATATCAGAACGGCGACGTCGTTTACATCGTCCGTCACGCCCTGCAGGTCGTCCATCGACGCAAGGCCGGCGATGTTGTTGACGTAGATCGCAAACGTGACCGGCGTTCCCTTCGCCGTCGTCATGTAGCCGAGCAGGCCGCGGGTGTAGAGGAAGATCCCGCCCTGCTGGTCGCCGCCCGCCGAGGTTCCGGTCTTGGCACGGATCACACCGTAACCCGGGTCTCCCGGCCCGGCATTGGCTGCAAGCGTCCCGTCCACGCCGAGGACCGGCAGGGCGTCGGAGAGCGGGGCATACAGGTCCGTCCCCGCCATGTAGGCCGCGAGATCGGTCGCCGCGAGGGGGCTGATCCGGTTCACGATGCTCCCCTCGCCGTCGGCAAGCAGCAGGGTGTCGGGGTTCACCCCGATCTCTTCGAGAAACGCCCCTTCGACAAAGAGCCCGGCCTCGACCGTATCGTAGCCCTCGTGGACAGCGATGATCCCGAGCAGGCAGTTTGCGTAGAGGTTCTGGCTCACCTTCAGAGTCACCTTCGCGTACTCGGAGAACGGCAAAGAGACGAGTTCGGCGACTTTGGCCGACCCGTATTCGTCGGGAAGGCGCCCCGACGGGTTCTCCCCGATCGTGGGTGCCACGACCGCCACCCCGGTGTTCTCAAGCGCGTCGATGAAGAGGCTTCTCGCGAACGCCGCCGGGACCTCCACGTTCGAGGTCAGGTTGACCGGTCCTGCGTCCGCCGGCACCGTCCCGGTCACCTCGATCACCGCCTGCCCGGTGTAGGCGGGGATCGCCACCGCCGGGTCAGAACCCGGCGCCCCGGTCACGACGCGGCTCTCGATCGTGTATGCGGACGATCGCGGCCGCCAGTCGACCGTCGCCGGCTCTCCCTCGCGCCCGGGAACGATCGTCACGTCGATCAGGTTGTCGTTGACGACGATCGGCGTCACCAGCCCTTCAGACATCATCTGCGTCTCGCCAAAGAGCCGGTCGTCGACGATTACGTCGTCTGCCGCCGTGATCCCGGCCGCAGCAACCTGTTCGGCCAGGCTCTCGAGCCCGGCGAGCGGGTCGGCCTCGACGAGCAGGCAGTCCCCGAACGCCCGGGCATCGCCGTGATCCTCGTTCGTGAACGCAAGGGTGCCGTTCGGCCCGGCCCGGCCGCCCATCGCAAGGTCGCCCGAGGCCACCAGCACCAGGTCGTCGCCGACCCGGTACACCGGCGTCCTGAACCGGTAGTCGGGGCCGAGAACGTCGAGAGCGGTCGAGACGGTGAAGACCTTCGTCGTCGAACCCGGCGTGAAGAGACGGTCGCCGTTCATCGAGAGCAGCACCTCGCCGGTGGAGGTGTCCCGCGCCATCATGCCCCACGTGGCGTAATCATACCGCTCCTGCGAGATGACGGCGTCGATCCGTTCTTTAAATTCGGTTGCGTTCGCGGCTTCGGACGCTATAACGGTCTCGGCCGGGGATGTGGCGGTGCAGCCCGCAGCGCAGAGCGCGGCAAGAACGATCAATACTGCGCCCGTGACGGTGAGCAGCCGGCGACCTGCCGGCGGTGTTCCGGGAATTTGCGCATCCATAGGCGGAGGTTTGAGTTCTGCGGATTTAGGCGTTGTGAAAACGATTGGGACAACAGTGGGGTGTACGGATCTTCGCCTCTTCAGGGGGAGGGATCACGGGAATGAAAAAACGGGGTGAAACATGGCGTGATTCTGCTGAAAAGACAGGAGACGAAAACGCCGCCAACAGGACTCGAACCTGTGACATGCTGGTTAACAGCCAGCCACTCTACCAACTGAGTTATGGCGGCACACAAGTGCTCTATAACGTCTTGACTGAATCGTATTAAACGTTACGGGAATTCTCTTTCCGGATAACCAGGAGAAGATCGATCAGTTCGTCGACCTCGGTGTCCAGGGTGGAAAGAAGGTCGCCTGCAAGGGGTGTCGCCACCGCACCGGCCGGCGAGGCGCGGATGTATCCCTCCTGCTCCAGGATCCGCAGCGAGTAGCGGACCCGGTGGTAGGGGAGATCCAGGATGTCGGCGAGTTTCATGATGCCGATGGGCTGGTGCTCCACGACCGCCCGGATCACCTCCAGGTGCCTTGAGACAAGTTCAATCTCGGATTTGATCTTTGCCAGCATGGGTTTACCCGCGTGGGTGCCACGCGCACTTTTATGGTTGTTCGTGCAGCCAGATCTTCGCCCGGGCATACTGTTTCCGGAACGATATGGAGAGGATCGACCCCACCGCGAGGAGGAGGAGACCTATCGCAAGGCCGATGGTCCCTTCGGGTGCGAAACGGAAGAGGACGAAGACACCCATGGCGAAGCAGAGGACGATGACGTTGAGCATGACCGTCAGCATGACAAACTTTGCCTTGAAGACCTGTTTGGTTGCCTCATCCATTATTCATACTTGAACGTGGGGGTAAAAGTACTTGTGGTTTTAACGGAAGAGTTGGTAGAATGAATGGACTGGATTCGGCTATCCGGGATGCGGGTACGGCGGCATATGCGGCCTACGGCTCGTCTATAGATGCCAACGTGCGTTACCTGACCCGGTTCCGCACCACCGACCCCGTGGTCTACGTGGCAAAGCCGGGCGAGCGCGGGATGATCGTCGTCCCGCAGATGGAGCACGAACGTGCCGTCCGCGAATCGACGGCGGCGGTCGTCACCCGCGCCGATGCCGGGTACCTCGAGTACATCAAGGCCGGAGAGCCGCGCTGGCGTGCGACCGCCCACATGATCGCCGACCTCGCCGGCGGCCCCGTCCTCGTCCCCGCGAACTTCCCGCTCGCCCTCGCGAGAGAACTCGAATCGTTCCAGCCGGTCGTGCTCGACGAGCAGGGGGCGGTCGAGGCGATGCGGGCGATCAAGACGCCGGAAGAGATCGAGTGGATACGCTCGGTCCAGCGGGCCACCGAGGCCGCGATGGAGCACGGGATCGCGCTCATCCGGTCGTCCGTCCCGAAAGGGGGCATCCTCCACCGTGACGGCGCCCCCCTCACCTCCGAAGCCGTCCGCGCCGGGATGCACGCCTTCCTCCTCGCCCACGGATACCGCGGGGTCGACACCATCGTCTCCTGCGGTCCCGACACCGCTCTCCCGCACAACGCAGGCACCGGACCGCTCCGGGAAGACGAGCCCATCGTTATCGACGTCTACCCGCAGGACGAACTGACCGGCTACCACGCCGACATGACCCGGACGGTCGTGAAAGGCGAGCCTTCTCCCGCAATCAGGGAGATGTACGACGCCGTCCGGGACGCACAGGCCCACGCCGTATCGATGCTCCGTGCCGGGGTCGCCGGTGCCGACCTTTACCGTGCGGTGGTGGAGTTCTTCCGCGACCGCGGCTACGAGAGCAACATGAAGGGGTTCACCCACAGCCTCGGCCACGGCGTCGGGCTCGAGGTGCACGAAGAGCCGTCGCTCGGTCCGCAGGGCGGGGTGCTCAGTGCCGGCAACGTCGTCACGATCGAGCCGGGGCTCTATTACCCCGGGACCGGCGGCGTCCGCCTGGAAGATATGGGCGCAGTGACAGAGACCGGGTTTGACCGGTTCACCCAATACAAAGAGGAGCTCACGCTATGAAGATGGATGACGAAGTTTACGACGCCTACCGGGAAGCAGGGGCGCTGGCAAGTAAGGTGCGCCGCCGGGGTGCGGGGCTCGTGAAGGAGGGGGCTCCCCTCCTCGATATGGTCGAAGAGACGGAAAACATGGTGATCGAGGAGGGGGCGCTTCTTGCCTTCCCCTTGAACGTCTCCTTCAACGAGGCCGCGGCGCACGATACCGCCATGCCCGGCGACGAGAGGACGTTTTCCCGCGGCGACCTCGTCAAGGTCGATCTCGGGATACACGTCGACGGCTACATCGCCGACACAGCCGTGACCGTCGACCTCGGCAACCACGGGGCGCTCGTCGAGGCGTCCCGGGCTGCCCTCGAGGCGGCAATCGGGGCCGTTCGGCCGGGAGTCGTCACCGGGGAGCTCGGGACGATCATCCAGGCGACGATCGAGGAGCACGGCTACAGACCGGTTGCAAACCTCACCGGACACGGCCTCGACCGCTATGACCTCCACGGTAAGCCCATGATCCCGAACGTCGCGATGAACGGCGGCACCGTCCTCGAGGAGGGGATGGCCTTTGCAATCGAGCCCTTCGCGACAACGGGGTCGGGGAAGGTCACCGAGGCGACGCGCGTGGAGATCTACAAGCAGATCGCAGCCCGGCCCGCACGTCTCCCGTCGGCAAAGCGGATTCTCGAGACTGCCCGGCCGCGCAGGGGGCTTCCGTTCTCCCGCCGCTGGGTTCCGGGAGACAAAGTCGAGATCGGCCTCGCCACTCTGGTGCGGAACGGGATCCTCCATCCCTTCCCGATGTTGCACGACGTCCCGGGCTCGTTTGTCTCGCAGACCGAGCACACCATGATCGTCACCGAAGAGGGGTGCGAGGTCACCACCCGGTGAGTTACGCTTATTGATGCCGCGCGCAAATATGTCTGCTCATAGATATGACCGGCGACACAGGTACACGTGACGTCCTCGCCATCATGGAACTCCTGCTCACCGCGGAGATATTCAACCGGAACGAGGAACTCGATATAAATGACCTTCACCCCCGATGCCGGGAGTTCTTCGGTGCCGGGAGCGGCGGGAGCCGCGAGGTGAAGCGTCCCCTGATCGTGAGCGAAGGAGCGATCAAGAAGGTGCTCGGTACCCCGGATGCCGTCTACCAGGCGGTTCGCGCAAACCCGTTCGTCGGTTACGACGAGTTCGGGCAGCGGCTGGGTCTGCCTTCGCTCGACACGGCGGCGGGATGGTTCCTCAAGAAAGGTGGCGAGGAAAGGGTCGGGGAGAACCCCGTTCTCGCGTACTTCTTTGACGGGAAAGACGGCGTCGGAGTAAGGTATCGCGACGTCCGGGCGAAGAACCGCCGGTTTGAGGATACCCGGGAGTATGTG
This sequence comes from Methanoculleus sp. MH98A, assembly GCF_000691865.1. GTDB lineage: Archaea > Halobacteriota > Methanomicrobia > Methanomicrobiales > Methanoculleaceae > Methanoculleus. Next base: position 23,088 of record NZ_JMIO01000075.1, read on the forward strand.
GAGGCGAGGGTCTCCCGGATCATCGGAGAGAGCGAGGAGATGCGGGAGGCCCGCGACCTCATCATCATCAGCGCACCGGACGAGGTCGAGTTCACGCTTGCGAAGCTGGTCTGCACGCCCCGGCAGGAGGAGACCATCAAGAAGATCGGCGTCGCCCTCGAGCACCGCGACTTCTTAAAGCGGCACGGCATCTACGAGTTCGGCCGGCTCCTCTTCGTCGGCCCGCCCGGAACCGGGAAGACCTCGCTTGCGCTCGCGATGTCGCGGACGCTCCACATGCCGGTGCTCGAGGTCCGTCTCGCGATGGTCACCTCCCAGTACCTGGGCGAGACGTCGAAGAACATCGACCGGATCTTTGATCTCGCGAAGAAACTCTCCCCCTGCATCCTCTTCATCGACGAGTTCGACTTCGTTGCGAAGACCCGGGTCAGCGACGACCACGGCGCGATGAAGCGCGCGGTGAACATGCTCCTCAAGAACATCGACCAGATCAGTTTCGTCAAGAACGGCGTCCTCCTCATCGGGGCGACGAACCACCCCCGTATCCTCGACGAAGCGGCCTGGCGGCGGTTCGATGAGGTGGTGGAATTCCCGCTCCCCGACCGCGAGATGCGGGAAGCGATCCTCGAGAAGGTCGCCGCCACGATCGAGTGCGACTGCGACTTCGCGGACCTTGCAGCCCGGACGGAGGGGTTCACGGGCTCCGATCTGCGGATGATGATGAAAGAGGCGGTGATGTCGGCGCTGATGGAAGACCGGCACCGGGTCGGCCCGGTGGACATCGAGCAGGGTCTCCTTCGGGCGGAGGAGAGGAACGTCATCCGGACAGGGCGCTGAGATGCAGATCACGCTGCTCGGGACCGGGGACGCCATCGGGACGCCGAAGATTGGATGCGACTGCGAGAATTGCCGGGCGATGGTCGCGGCGGGGCGGTCACGGCTCCGGACGTCCTTCCTCGTCGAGATTGAGGGCAAGCACATCCTCATCGAGTCGTCCCCGGACCTCCGCCAGCAGCTCCTCCGGGCCTCTTCCCCCCATATCGACGCCGTCCTCTGGTCGCACGGCCACTACGACCATTTCATCGGGTTCGGCGAGTTCTACCGGGTCCAGAAGGTGCCGCCGGCCTACGCGGCGCCGCCGGTGATGGACTACTGCTCGGGCTACCTCCACTTCCTGCCGTTCGAGAAGCACCCGGTCCCCGTTTACGAGCCCTTCGACCTCTTCGGCGTGACGTTCACGTTTTTTGAGGTGAACCACCCGCCGGTCTACACCTGCGGGCTCCTCCTGGAACACGACGACGTGACGGTCGCCTACACCGCCGATACGCGGGAGGACATCCCGAAGAGGAGCAGGGATCTCCTCGAAAATACCGGTATCGATCTCCTCTTCGTCGACGCCATCGCTCCCGAGGGCTACAATATCACCAAGCACATGAACTACGGCGAGGCCGTCCGGTTCGCCCGCGACGTCGGGGCGAGGGACTACCGGTGCGTCCACATGAGTCACCTGGTCCCGCCGGGGATGCCGCACGCCGGGTACGATATGGAGACGTTCTGCTGGGAGTAGGGCGGTGGAGGTCTTACCCGCCCATGCACCTGCTCCGGTGAGCATAGTTGGGGTGGCGGCCTCCTGCAGATCCCTCGCTCAAAACTTCCGATACACCTTGCTCCGGTGCCCGACTGCGATGACATGGATCACCAGGAGATCATCTATGATCGAGAGAATCGCCCGGTAGTCCCCGATCCGGAGCGAGTGGAACGGGGGGTTGCTCGCTCCCTTCAATCGTTTGAGATACTTTTCCGGGTTGGTCTCGCCGGCGAGCGATGCAATTTCTTCGCCTATCTTGACTGCTACGGGGCGTGGAATGCTCCTGAGATCATGACGGGCCGCTGCTGTGATGACCACACGGTAGGTCATTCCTCCTTCAGCTCCGCCATGACCTCCTCTAAGGTGTAGACTCTTCCGGCCCTGAGATCCTCAA
>NZ_JMIO01000076.1 GCF_000691865.1 Methanoculleus sp. MH98A
GCCTTAATATCCGCAATTGCCTCTTCGATATCACGGATATCTTCATCCGTCAGTTCCTCGGCAGCTTCCTCCAGGGCATCCCGGGTGAGACGGTCGATCACTTCGTTGTACGTCTCCCGGGGGTAGTTTTTCAGTTTATCCAGCCTCCCCTTCACCTCCGGGGTCACCTTGATCGTTGCCTCCACTGCCATACACCATAATACACCATAGGGTGTCATCAATCTTTCCGGCAGGAACAGAACCCGGCACCGCTATGATGCGAAGTCTATCTTCAGCCGGGTTAAGAACACGTAGCGGACCAGTGCCATACTGTAGCCGGGGATGCTCGTGAAGAGCCCCGGGAAGAAGTTCAGCACGGCGCGGAGCTGCGGCAGGAGCATGACCGCGAAGAGTATCGTGATGTCGACTGCAAAACCCTGCCGGGTCATTTCGATCCCGTCATCCCGTGTGAAGATCGAACCGACGGATCCGGGCCTGTGCAGCCGGTCGGACGCGCAGGGTTTCCGGTATTCACGGCTACGGTGTTTTTGAGGGAGAAAATGGATTTAAGAGTATCAGAAGTATGTCCCGCCCTTCTCGAACGCCTCTCGCCGCTCGCGTGCCATCTGCTGCAACCGCTCCTCCACCTCCGGGGCGCCGAGGACATACCCCTTCCAGAGGTCGGTGTAGGGTTCTTCGGGCACGACGATGATCCCCTTATGTTCAGCGACCCGGTCAAGGATGAGCGCCGCCGCTTTATCGGCGGGATACGCGTCGTCGGGGATCCGCAGTTCGCCGCGGGCCTGCCCGTCGATCCCCTTGTTGAAGATCGGGGTCGCGATGTTTGCCGGGCAGATCGTCGAGAAGTAGAGCCCTTTATCCGCATACTCGTACTTCAGGCTCTCGGTAAGGCCGGTGACGCCGTACTTCGTCAGGGAGTAGAGCGCCTGGAACGGGGGCGGAACGATGCCCGCTATCGAACTGGTGTTCACGACGTGCCCGAACCCCTGTTTGAGCATGATCGGTACGGCGGCATGGACGCCGTAGACGACGCTCCAGATGTTGGTGTCGATGATCGCCTTCCAGTCGTCGAGGGTGGCCGCCTCGAACGGGATGGTCCCCCCGACGCCTGCATTGTTGAAGAGGAAATCCAGCCTGCCCGCCTCTGCCGCCGTATCCTCGATACCTTTCCGCACCTGCTCCTGCTTCGTCACGTCCACAACAAGCGGGCGTGCCCGATCACCGTATGCGGAGAGCCGGGCGACGGCCGCGGCAACCTTCTCCCGGCTGCGGCCGGCCATGTAGACGATTGCTCCCCTCTTTAAGAGTTCTTCGCTGATCGCGTACCCGATCCCGGAGTTCGCACCGGTGACGACGCAGACCTTGCCCGTATAGTAATCCGAATCCACCATGATCCCTGCCTTTATTCGATCACCCTCGCGCCCATCGCGCGAAGGATGGCTCTTCCCTCGACCAGTACCGCCTGCGTCACCCGTTTTATCGGCAGGGACGCGAGGCTGTTGACGATGTAGTACTGGGCCGGACTCTGCATCGGGGTCAGCTCGGTCCACTTCAGGCTGCCCTTTCCAACCTCTGCCGTCTCCACCTCCATGCCCTGGGGGTAGAGGACGAACTGGGAGAGTTCCGCTCCCGGAGCCCCGACCTTCGGGATGTACCGCCACCCGAGGGTGTTCATGGTGAGGAACTGCGACTTCAGGGCATCCAGGTCCCGCCCGGTGATCGATCCCGTGGCCTCGAAGTCCATGTTGAGGAAGGTGTTCCCCTCGTAGCTGACGGTCGTCGCAAAGTGGGGCCGGACGATGTGCAAGTCTTCGATATCCGCATAGATCTTCGGGATGCCGGTCTGCTCCCGCCCCCCGAGGATGGGGGCGGTCTTGTTCTCCCAGACCACCAGCGTGTAGGCGCCGTCGAGCTCGTCCTTCTTCCCGTGGAACCGGACCGGTGCCGCCACGTTGATCAGGTTGTACTGGCCGCCGTGCAGCCAGTTGATCTCGGTGAATTTGTTGAACGCGACCTGCACCTCAGGTGCCAGGAGTTCGAACCCCTCGGGAATGTAGTTCTCAAGGAGGTCTCTCTCGGTCTCGAAACTGAGGGAGAGGGCGGTCGCCTTCTGCGTGACCAGGGTTTCCGGGTCGAATTTGCCGCCCCCGAAGTGGACCGGCATCAGATACGTAAAATCGTCCTGCGGTCGGAACATAATGTTCTCCAATCAGTTTCATGCCATCCCATTAGGCATATACCTTTTGAATATTACTTCTCCTGCACCGGATTTAGAAAAGCCACCATATTAAACCCTAATATGCCAACCGGGGCAACTTTCGCGCTCCACTATTACATTGCCGGATCAGCGCCGTAATACGGCAAATATATCGAGAACGGGTTCCGCTCATGGTGCGGCAGAGCCAACCGGGGACGGAATACAAACGTATAAATAAATTATAAATTTAGATCATGGTATTCACTCAACCGGCGATAATTATCCGTCGGTCTCCGGATAGAACCGGGGAGATGCAATTATGGGACATTCCAGCCAGCCGGGAGAGGAAAGCGATCCAGTCGCGAGAGCGGAACCCGATCTCTCCCTCGAGGTCGTCATCCTGCTCGTCTTCGGGGTATTCATGTCCCTCTTCGGCCTGCTCCTCTTCAGGATTCATGCGGGCGAACTGCCGTATGCCCCGGACAGCACCTACGGGCTTTTTCTCGTGATCGTCTCGTTTCAGGTAATCACGATGGGAAAGACCCCGTTCGGCGATCTCCGGCGTTCGTGGGCGGTCATCCTTCTCGGGGTCTGCACGGCGGTCGTCGGGATGGCCGCCTGCTTTGTTCCCGGACTGCTGGCCGGGCCGGTTCGCATCCTCGTCGGCACACTCCTCTTTGCCGGGGGGATCGCTCTTCTCGCGCAGTTGTTCCTCTCCGAAGATAAAGCCCGGCTGTGGCTGAAAGTCTCCGGAATACTCCGGCACCTGACGATCGCCTGCATCATCGTGTACGTGATGTCGATAATCCTCGGCCTCGTCACGCTCCTTCCCGGCATCACCACCGACCCACAGACCGCGGTCCTCCTCATCATCTACGGCATCGGCTTCTTCTACCTTGCCTGGTGCATCCAGAAAGTCGGCCGGTTGTATCCGCAGGAGGGATCGGCGTGACCGATCCCCGGACAACCGGCGGCACCGGCCTGTTCAAAGAGGCATCCCTCCCCCTCTCGATTGCCGTGGTCATCCCGGTCGGCGTGCTGCTGGTGCTCCTCGGGCTGCTGCTCTTCCCGGTGAACCTGGGGATGCTCCCGTTCTCCCCGGACGGCCAGCTCGGCCTGCTGCTCGTCATCATGGCCGTCCAGATGCTGGCCCTGGGGGAGACCCCGATGGGCCAGTACAGGCGCTCACGGCTGCTGATCGGGATCGGGATCGCATTCGCCGCCATCGGGATCTTCTCCTGCATCGTTCCGGGCATCCTGACCGGCGTGATCCAGGTGCTCCTCGCGATCCTCAACATCGCCGGGGGAGCGATTCTCCTTACGAAGCGGTTCCTCCCGATGCTGCACGCTGCCGCCGAACCGGCCCCTCTCCCGCCCATCCTCAAACGGCTCCTGGTCACCCTGACGGTCTTGAACGTCGTGGCGATCGCGTTCGGCATCAGCATGCTGCTGCCGGGCCTCGTCCCGGGGATGGTCATTGCGGGGATCGTCGTGATCAACGGCCTGCTCCTCTTCGTCCTGGTATCCATCCTCTTAAAGATCGGTTAGTCCGGGTATCTTCAGGACTGTTTCAAGAGGGGCGGGAGCCCCGGACGCCACCCTCTACGTCCCCGCGGGTGTGAAGATACCCGGCGTCGAAGAGACGGACGAGCCGGGCAGGATATTCACCGCCCGGCATCGAAGGCGCAGATCCCGTTTCGTAACTTTCGACGTAGCCGTCAGGTCAACCCGGGCCTCTCTCCTCCTCCATCCTTTTCGCCTTCATCTCCTTCGCCCGGCCGATGAGGTACTCAAGTTCGACGAGTCCCGCGGCGCTCCCGCAGGCGCCCCTGTTGCACGCCTCGTCGTGCAGCCTCCAGCACTCCTGCTCGATCCGCTTGAGGTCGTCCATCGAGTAGCGATGGTATCGGGCAAGGATCTCGTTATGCTCACGGACGAACGCGGCGATCTCCTCGAGGAGAGCCATTCGATCCGCTCCTGCCGTACACCGGCCGGCCCCGGACGTGGTGCGCTCCATACTACGCCCTCACCGCACGAGGAGTTATCCTTTCCGGAAACGACGGGAGCCACCTTCACCGGCAGGGATGCGGGCCGGAGCCGGTCATTCCCGGCTGATCCGTGAGAAGATCTCCTTCACGCCGCCCGAAACGGTGAAGGCCACGCCCTGCACCCAGACCGTAAAGAAATCCAGGGCGACGGATGCGAGCGACTCTTGCGGGAACATGCGGTTGCGCACGTTCCGCAGCGAAAAGCACGCGAGCAGCATCCACACGGTTGCAACGAGCCCCTGGCCGACCATCGAGATCCAGAGCCCGAGTGTGGCGAAGACCAGCGCCATGCTGTAACCGAGGATGCTCGTGAAGAGCGCCGTGAATAAGTTCAGCACGGCGCCGCGCGACAGCACGTCGCGGAGCTGCGGCAGGAGCATGACCGCGAAGAGTACCGTGATGCCGGTAATTGCAAAATCCTGCCAGCTCGTTTTGATCACGCCGTCCCGTGCACACGCAGTGCAGCCTGAAGATATCGACCTCCGGACATATCAGTCCACCAGATCCGGGGGCGCAGGATATATATCCTGCAAATGACAGGGGTGACCATGAAGCAGATCGCCATCAACGCGCTCGTCGACATCGGATGCCTGATCACGTTCATTCCCTCGGTTATTTCGGGACTCGTGCTCTATCTTGTCCTGCCTTCCGGAGGCGGGCGGGGCAGCGGATGGGAACTGTTCCTCGACATCCCCCGCAGCCAGTGGGTTGTCATGCACGACAACTCGAGTCTCGTGTTTGCCGCCCTGATAATCGTCCACCTGCTCCTGCACTGGAAGTTCTTCCGGCATATCGACAGGCATCTCACCCGGGATACGACGAACAATACGCAATCGGAAGGCGGCCAATAGCCCCGGAACACGCGGCCTACCGGCCTTCTCCCAGGGCCTTCACCATCGTGTAGTAGTCCAGCCTTTTCCCGTTTCGGACGGGAATGTAATCCTCGCATTCCGTCGCGTACCCGAGCAGGTCATAGAACCGTTTCGACGGCAGCGAAGCGGAGAGATCGACTCTCCCGATGCCGCGGCGGAGCGCCTCCCGCTCCAGGGCCTGCATCAGGAGGGCGCCGTATCCCCTGCGCTGGCGGGAGGGATGCACGAAGACCCGTTTGATCGTCGTGCCGAGCAGGGTTCCGGTGCCGGCGATCCGGCCGCCGGGCTCGAGGACAAAGGTGCAGCCCCGGTCTGCATCCAGAAGGATCTGCTCCACGGTATGGTACTCGAGGAAGTAATCTATCGCTTCCCGCGGGTAGCTTTTTGCATACGAAACCTCTATCGTCTCGACGACGAGCCTGCTCACGTCCTCGATGTCCCCAGGAAGGAACCTCCGGAGCGGAATATCCTCCATGATCCTCGCAAGGGAGATAGCGCTTCCTGCGGGATAATCGTTCCGGGGCAGCCGCTCACGTCATTCCCCGGACCGGGTCATCGACGCGAGCCAGGCATGGTGTCCTTCGGGCTGGATGCTGTTCTCGAAGATCGCCGGCCGGATGTAGTTGATCCGCCACCCGTCCCGGAAGGCATCCCGTATCTCTCCCTCCGCGATCCTTCTCGGCAGAGGGTATTCGCCGGGATTCTGGTCGCCAAAGCAGAGCATGAAGTACCTCCCGCCGGGCGCGAGAACGGCCGCGAGGTTATCCACGAAGACCGGCCGGTCTTCGTCGGAGAGGGTATGAAAAAACCCGGAGTCGATGACGGTGTCGAACGTCCGCTCAAGCCCGGAGAGGTCCAGTGCGTCCCGGACGAGAAACTGCGCCTGCAGCCCTCTTCCGGCAGCCTTCTCTTCGGCTTTGCGGATCGCAAGAGCGGCGGTGTCGATCCCGAGCACCTCATGCCCTTCCTCCGCAAAAAAGAGGACATGGTCCCCCGTTCCGCACCCCACGTCCAGGACGGAGCCGGTAACCTCTCCCGCCCGGGCGAGCTCGACGAACGCCTTCTGGGGCCGGCCGATCTCCCAGGGGGGGCGTGCCGTGGTAGACCGAGTCGAAGATGTCCATACGTGATATTGATCCGGGAACGATTTAACCGGTTCTGCAGGGTTCAAACGGGGAACAACCGAACCCTTATTCCTTCCCCTCAACCCCTGGAAATTTTGGGCACCCGGTGACGCAGAGGCTGCACCGGATCGTTGCCGTCCGGGCGACGAGCGGCGCAAGCGGGGTCACACTCCTGAGCAGCAACTGCCGCCGGAGCAGCCATTTCACGGCCGGGACGACCGGGGGCGGGACCCATGCACGCACGGTCCGGCACCGGAACGCGTCGACGCCGTCCGGGCCGATCGCCCCTTCCGGGCATGCCCGGATGCAGACTCCGCACCCGGTGCAGAGCGGCGCGTCAGTGCTTGCAGCCCTGTACCCGGCTTCCTGAGCCGGGGAGCCGGCCACGACACCGGCGAGGAGCAGCCGTGGGCCAAAGCGGGGGTTGAGGAGAACAGTATTCTTCCCAATCTCCCCGAGCCCCCCGGCCGCTGCAACCTGCTTCAGCCGGACGACCCCCTGCACCCTCCCGTCGACAATCCGCACGGGCAGGTAGAGCGGAACCGGGCGGGCCGGGATCTGCTCCGCATCCAGGCGGCCGGCGAGCCGTACGGCAGTGTTCTCCAGGCTCTCCGCAATCCGGAGCATCTCCCGGGTCTTCTCTCTTTGCGGCATCCGGTACACCGGGATCGGGACTTCCCTCCCGAAGACGATCACGGACTGGGCGGCCGGGAAGAACTCCAGCACCGACGCCCTGTCGGCATCGGGGATATCCTCGATGCCAACCCAGGAGAAAACGTCAATTCCCTCATCTCCAAAGAACGTCGCAAGATCCATCCCGGCACATCCTGGAGAGCGTGGGCGCGAATGCCTCATCAGGGTATTGGTGAGACCAGCGGGAACCATTTTCCTAGTTCTATTCCGGGAAGGCGAAGATGGCGGCGAGGTTGTTCTTCGACTCTTCCCGGAAGCATCCCTTGCACGACGCAGAATAGCGACAGGCTGCAATCTGGAATCCTGGAACGCGAGGAGGATAAGAGTACCGGTCCGGGTCGAACCGCATCAGAAGGGGCGATGCATGAATCCCGGCAGTTCCGGAATTCAGCCTGAGATATTTTATCTATTGCGAAAAAGGGCTGACCAAGCGGTATTGAACCCACGGCCCCTACCATACCGGGGTAAAGAGACCTTTCCCGGGCTGCATCTGCGAACGATAACGACATATCTTTCCCGCCCCGGACTCAAGATATCTGAGTAATGAGTGCAGGAGAGCGCTGGAGCTCACGGCTCACCTTCGTACTCGCCGGGATAGGGGCGGCAATCGGCCTCGGAAACCTCTGGCGCTTCCCCTATATCTGTTATGACAACGGCGGGGCGTTTCTTCTGCCCTACGTCATCGCCCTGCTCTTTGCCGGCATTCCGCTCTGGCTGATGGAGAGCGCTCTCGGATACCGGGCGCGGGCAGGAGTACCCGGCTCGTTCAGGGCGCTTATCGGCCGAAAGACCTCCGGGACGCCTGGAGAGAGGCACGACCGACCTCAGCCGGCGCCGAGCAGCCACTTCCAGAGCGGGATATACCGGACGGCTCCCTCTCTCTTCTCCGTATCTTTCGTGAGAAGGATGCACTCCCGCACCCCGGAGCCGTGGAGGTCTGCAAATTCAAGCAGCGCTTTTTCCTCCCGGGTGGAGAGAGCATCCGTATACGAGACGTTGATGGCCGAGAGCGACCGGTCGGGGTTTTTAACCACGAAATCAACCTCGCCCTGCTTCTTCCAGTAGTAGACCTCACGACCCTGCTTCTTGAGCTCGATGAAGACGAGGTTCTCCGCAAGTCTTCCCTCGTCCTCCGAGAACCGGAACGATACGGCATTCCGGAGACCGTTGTCGATGCAGTAGATCTTTTTATTGTTCCGGCTCTGTGTTTTCAGCGAGTAACTGAAGTACTGGACTTCAAAGAGGATCTTCGCCCTCTGTGCGTAGTAGAGGTACTCCTTGATCGTCTCGAAGTCGATGCCGAGCACCTCCCGGAGGTTCCGGTAGGAGTAGGGTGAGGTTACGTTCGTCATGCAGTATACGAGCAGATCAGCGAGCGCCTTCTGGTTCCGCACCTCGTTGACCCGCACGATGTCGCGATAGACGATGCTGTCGTAGTATGCCTTCAGTTGGTCCCGCCGGATCGTCTCGTCATCCGAAAGGACGACCTGCGGAAAACCCCCTTCCCTGAGATACTCGCCGAGCAGGTGCAGGAGCCGGTACCTCGCCGCCGCGAGCGTGACAGGGTCGTGCGGCAGGTCCTCGCCCGAGAAGACCACGTACTCCGCGAAGTCGAGCGGGTAGATGTGAACCGGAAGATACCGCCCGGCGATGAGCATCGAGAGGTTTGAGTCGAGGAGGTATGACGTCGAGCCGGATATGATGAGGCTGAACTGCTTCCGGTCGTAAAGCGACTTTACCCACCGCTCCCAGCCCTCGACGGTCTGGATCTCGTCAAGGATGAGGTAGGCCTTATCACCACCGTATACGTCCCTGCGGTAGGTCTCAAGCAGCGTCTCAAGCGGATTCTCGAGCCGGGCAATCTCCGGCTCATCGCAGTTCACGAAGAGTATCGACCGCGGATCGACCCCGCGGTTGCGGATAAGATCGTCGATGACCTGGAAGAGGAGCGTTGTCTTGCCTGAACGCCGCACCCCCGTAAGGACAACGATCTCTCCGGTTCCAAGATACTTCTGTATCTTCGTGAAGTACTTCTCCCGCAGTATACCCGCATCGAAGGGTCTGCCGCTCCACCAGGGATTGAGGGCGGTGAGGAGGGCGAGGGGCGAGGGCATATGGTTTGTTGGAATATACTCCAGCATAAATGTTTGTTTTTGTTGGGTTATAATCAAACAAAATGCGATCCCCGGGGTCCTCTCTCGAAGGCATGCCGGGACACTGTGTCGACCCTGTCCGCCTCCCAAACGTTCTCACGTCAACTGGAACCTAGAGCCCCGGAGCCAGCTCCTCCGATCCCGTGATCACCCGTACAATCCCGGCAACGACCGCTCTCTCTTCCGGCTGCAACTTTGAGTAATACAACCGCGTGTCGTTCGCCTCGACGATTGCCACGGCGTCAGCGACCGGTTTTAGGAACCGCTCGAACCCGGCGCCCCCGGACGCGACGATCCCGCGAACGGCGCTTTTGATCACGCCGACCCGCCCCTCACTGATAATCCCTTTCAGGAAACCCGCCGTGATCCGCCGCACCGTGCCCGGGTCAAGGTCTTCCGCGTGCCCGTATGCCTCGCCAATCAGGGAGAGGCCGTTCGCCTCGTTTCCGCTCAGGAGTTCCTCCCGTGCGCGATCGAGCGAGAGCCGCGCCATTTGCGCCCGCGTCACGGCGGCATGCGACGGCTCCCGTTCGTGCCAGGCCTCCAGGAACTCGATGAGAGCACTCACGCGGTCCCGGCCGGCCGGTCTGCGCATCGCCCGCCAGAGCCAGAAGAGGCGATCCCGGACCTCGTACGACGTCCGCTTCCTCATCGGGCGGGAGACGACGTAGCCGTCCGCCTCCAGCCTCCGGAGCTGCGCGGTCACCGTTGCCGGGTTCAGCCGGGCACGTTCCGCGATATCCTTCGGCGTAAGGGGGGTATCCGCGCTGAGGACGGTATCGAAGATGAGCCTCCGCTGCCCGGGAAGCCTCCCGAACACCTCCCGGTAGTAGGGCGTCTGCTCGTCCGTCATCCTGAAGAAGACCGCCGCCATATCCCTGGTTCCGGCTCTCGAGACGGCCTCATACGCCTGGACGGCCAGCCGCGGGCTGCCGCCGGCGAGGTGCAGCAGCCCCTCGATGCCGGGCTCGTAATCGGAGAAGTTCTCGACGAAGGCGGTGTTGCCGTCCAGCCGTGCGACCCTCTTCATGAGTTCCTTCGCTTCGGCAATTTCGAGTCCCCGGAGGTGAAAGACCCGGAAGAAGTTGTAGAACGGCTCGTCGTGGTCCGCAACCCCGGGGAAGAGCGACGGTGCCGACGCGACCATCGAGAAGAGATCCGTCCGCTGGAATACCGACCGCAGCGCCCGGATTTCACCCCTGTCCATCTGGATGAAGAGTTCGTGCACGTTATCGACGAATACCGCGATCCGTCTTCCGGCGGCCGCTTCGGCGAGGGTATCGACCGCGGCGTCCCGGACCAGGGGGTCGTCGTCGAGCGCGGCGATCGTTGAAGTCTCGATCCCCATCTCCTCGAGCACCCGGAGGAAGAAGTCGGACGCCCTGAATATCGAGTACTCCTCCTCCGCGAGTTTCACGGGGATGATTCGCCCGGAGAGCTCGTCGCGGACCCTGTGGTAGAGCAGGCTCAGCAGGTGGGATTTCCCGGCGCCGCGGGAGCCGGTGAGGAGGAAGAACCGCGGCGTTCCGCTCCGGGACGCCCGGTCCAGTTCTTCCAGCATCTCCCCGAGGAGGTCTTCCCGGCCGACGAGGAGGTATTGGAGCGTCTCGTTATCCAGCGCCCCGGGAGAGTAGCGGCAGACAGCCGCGCTACCCGGTGCCGGCATGGTAAATCCTCCACCAGTCCCGGAGCATCTTCGAGTAGAACCGCAGCTCGCCGGGAGTCTCCATGGCGACGTAAAAGTCGTGGTTCAACTGCGCCAGCAGCGCCAAAAACGCATCTTCGCTCTCTGAGCCGGTGCTCCGCCTGAAGATATCGTAGGCGATGGCTGCGGACAGGGATTCTGCGGCGCTCACCCTGCCCAGGATGGCCCGTGCGGCTTTTGCTTCCTGATCGGAGTAGGTGATCCGGAGACGGCGCGAGTAGTGCTCGAAGTAGTGGCGCCCCTCGCTGCCGAGGATTCGTTTGTTGTAAACCCGATCGACCAGCGCCGGTGAGGGAGCGCCGCCGGAGATCTCGATCTCCTCCTTCAGGCCGGAGAGGACGATCATGAGGAAGTAGGGGATACAGGGGTCGCCCACGCAGTCGAGGACGGTCCGCCCGGTCTCCGGGGAATACTCCCACCCTTCATCCTGAACAACGCGTTCGACGACGGAGAGGGCGACGCTCTCTTCGAACCCGCCGATGCCGACCCTCCGGAAGTCGTTGATGACCGGGGTTCCGCCGACGCCGTAGACGACGTGGTCGATGCTGACCGAGCCCCCGACGATGAACCTCACCCCTGCCGAAACCTGGCGCAGCCGCCGGAACCAGTGCAGGAACGTTCTCGCGTCGTCGGCCTCCATGTTCTGTATGGCAACCGGGAACTCGTCGAGGATGATGCAGACCGGGCCGTCGATCTCTGCAAAGATCGTATCCAGTTTCCTCGCCTTCTCGAGCCAGTCGTCCGAGAACTCCGCCCGGAGACGGCTGCGGAGTTTTGCCCTGAAGACCGGGGTCTCAATCTCGTCGAGGTTCTCCTGCAGCCGGGCGAACGCCTTCTCGAGCGCCGAGAAGATCCGGGTCTTGTGGCTTGCTCCCCCGCACTCGACGAGCGCCGTAACGAGATCGGTGATGAACTCTCCCGGCGAGTTGACGCTCTCGACCTCGAGGAAGACGCACGGCTTGTGTCTGCTCGCGAGGTCTCTTTCGATCTTTCGCATGATCGAGGTCTTGCCGAACCGCCGGGGAGCGACGAGCATGACGTGGTCTTTCTCGATCGTGTCCAGGATGAACGCGGTCTCGCGCTCGCGGTCGATGAAGTCGTCTCCCGTTGCGGGACTCCCTACAGGCAACATGGTGTACCCAATGAGAGTGTTATATAACAGATATGTTATATAACGATTTTGTTATGTTACTGGGATCCGGGAGGGCGGCTCAAGGCTATACCCGCGCGATCTCACCGCGTATGAATCACTGCAAAAACGGTCCGAACTGACGCACTTTCGAATCTCAGTCAAAAAAAAGAGGTCAGAACCACCCGTACCGTTTGTGTGCCTGCCCGATTGACATCACGGCAAGAATATGGACTTCCAACTCCGGCTCATGGATGCGATAGAATGCCGTGAATGTCCGGCTGATATGGAGCCGGTAAGTATCTTCCCGCCCGTGCACGTGCAGGCGCTCCCTGTCGCTGCCGGGATACGGGTCGTCCTGGAGGGTTTTCAACTTCTCCATGACTATCCGCCGGCTCTTTTCGCTGAGGCTCCGGATACTCTCAAGGGCCTTTTTGTTAATCAGTATCCGAAACGTCAAACTCCAGCTCCACGAAATCCCCTGCGGCTTCGATGCGGTCCATATCCTCGATGAACCGGCGCTTCTTCTCCTGCTCGACCATGTGCGAGAGGAGGTCGTCGAAGGTCTGGCCGGGGCGCTTCAGCTCGGAGATCTCCGCCCATATCCCTTCCGAGACGGGAATCCTCTTGGTTGCAGCCATGATAGCATTGTAAGTGCTTATCATATTTACAATGTTGTACACGGGGGAACCGGTAAAAAGTGAGGGAGTCCAGGGGCGGGCCGCCTCAGTGAAACAACTTATTTTTGCAGCGTCTGGATCTGGATGAGATTGCCGCAGGTGTCGTCGAAGACCGCTATGATCACCCGGTCGACAACTTCCGTCGGCTCCATCGTGAACTTCACGCCCTGTGCTTTCAGCCTCTCGTATTCCGCATGGGTGTCTTCGACACCAAAGGACGCGGCAGGGATGCCCTGTTCGAATATCCCTTTCTGGTATGCCCGGACTACCGGGTTATCGTTCAGCTCAAGCAGCAGCTCGGTTCCGTTCGGGTCGCCGGGGGAGACGACGGTAAGCCACCTGTAATCTCCGGCAGAAACATCGTTCTTCTTCACAAAGCCCAGTGTTCCGGTGTAGAACTTCAGAGCCCTCTCCTGGTCGTCGACAAATACCCTGGTCAGTATGATCTTCATGGTCGTCCCTATTCGGAGAACCACATGTAGGTTTCGGCAACCGGTTTGTCCGAATCATCCCCGGACCGAAGCGTGTTCCCGCAGGTATGCAGCAGCCAGGTCGTATGCCGAACACACCTTCTCCCGCTCAATCCCCGGCACGCCGCATGCCACGATGTGCACCGTCGTTGTGGCGAGGGTGATCTTTGTCGCATCCGAGTCACGGTACGGGTAGACGGCGACGATCGCATCCTCATCCGCCAGGATAACCTGGTTCGTATGGAGCGTGACGGGTGCGGCCATCCCGATGCCGAGGAACGCTTCCCCCTCTTCTGCAAACCTCATAACGAGCTCCCCGCCCAGGGTATCGGCGTCGAACGCCGCAATGGGTATTCCGGTGCGAATTGAGGCCAGATTATAGGCATCCACCGCGGTGTTGATCGCCGGGAGCATCTTCCCGCCCAGGATCCTTCGGACAAGCGCTTCCGAGGCGGGCCGCGTCTTGGTCGGATCGACGCCCACCCTCCAGAAGAAGTCCCTGTACGCCCTGAACAGGGGTTCATCCTTGATCCTCTCCAGCGTATACCGTTCTCTTGCCAGACGGACGGTCTCGTCTTTCAGGGCATTTAGGGCCGGACTCTTCTCCTGAACCGACAGCCGCCCGACATCACCTTCTGCAACCGAGAGGCCGGGGAATGTGGCAAGAATCTCCTTATGCATCTCCATGGCTCGTACCGTTCCTGCTGAAGCGAGAGAACATCTCCATACTGCCCCGGGGAAACGAACCGTTCCGGCGATGGAGATGCTCGCGTCAACGTTTCTGCCTTCAACCGTATTGACCTTTATTCCGCTCCGGCCGATTCGGACGCGGGGTCGGGCGGCTGCGGATAGGGTCGTCGACGATCCGGAAAAGAGAGCGTCGTCCTGCCTGATCGACGCACCTCCGCGAGGATAACGATCTCTCCGGCCCCAGACCCCCTGTCACGAAGGGAGCAGGAGCGTGGCCCCTCTTGATGAGGGGCGCCGGGGCAGGGCAACTATAATCTGCCTGGAACTCCCACATACGCATATCTGGAGTGTGCGGCATGGGAGTACAGTACATTTGCGATGCAGACGGGAGGAAGACCGACGTTATCGTGCCCATCGATCTCTGGGAGAGCCTGACCGCCGAAAAGCCTGCAGATGAACCGATCGGGGTTGCCGAGCCCGCGAGATACCGGGGCATATACCGGGACCGGGATCTCGACCTGGAAACCGAGGCCCGAAACTTGCGGAACGAGTGGAACCGGATATGAAACGGTACCTGCTCGATACGAACATCCTCATCTAGTACCTCGCAGACGCCATTCCGCCGGAGAGGGTGGGCGAGATAGAAGAGATGCTCACCTCTTCGTTCCGGATCTCGATCATCACGAAGATCGAGTTTCTCGGCTGGAAGAAGCATACCCCGGAGGGATACGCGCTGGCCCGGGACTTCATCCGCTCGGCGGAAGTATATCCTCTGACCGATAGGATTGCCGAACGTGCGGGATGAAACTCCCCGATGCGGTCATTGCCGCCACTGCCCTCACGCATGAGTGCGCGCTCGTCACCCGGAACGGGAGTGATTTTTCCGGGATCTGCGCACTTGAAATCGTAAACCCGTTCGTCTGTGAGTAAGACGGGCAAGGTGGCGCCCGCACGGATCGGATATATCATTCGGGAATATACCGTTGTGAACAGGCACTGAGCCGACATGACCTGCAGGGGGTGTTGCAATGAGGAATTTGCGGTATCGTATCCTCCTCCGGAAGGCGGATATACCGTCATCGTGCCGAGCCTCGCCCGTGCTTGCGTCACCTTCGGGGGGATCGTTGAAGAGGCGACAGCGATGGCACGGGAGGCCGCCCTGGTCTATGTTGAGGGGCTCCTGGAGAAGGGCGAGGAGAGTCCGGCTCCGCTACGATCCCGCCGAGGTGCCCGCGGCCTGTGCAGGCCAGGAAGACCTCCGGATCCTGCCCGCGGCCCGTAATTTTGACCGTTAATCATTACCGGAGTTTTGTCCGGTGCGTTTGTACCAGGCCGGACTCGCTTCACCTTTCAAAAGACTGATGACGGAGCGCGGTAATACTGACAGTAGCATAAGGATGAGGGGCGAGCGAATGGCTGAAAGCAGGTTAACGGAGAAGTCCCGTGAGGCAATCGTTCGTATACTCACCCGGAACGGTGCCGACTGGATTGCGGTCTTCGGCTCCTATGCCCGGGGAGATGCCGGCGCAGCAAGTGATATCGACATCCTGGTCAGGTTCGCCCGCAAAAAGAGTCTCTTCCAGCTTGTTCGAATCGAGGACGAACTCCGGCGTGCTCTCGGGAGAGACGTGGATCTTGTCACCGAGAACGCCGTGAGCCCTTACCTTGCCGATGCAATATACCGTGATGCCGTGGTGATCTATGACGCCGGAGGACCCCGCATATCTCCGCCACATCCTTGATGCCATCATAAGCATCGAGGATTTCTCCAAAGGAATTTCGTCGGCGCAGGACCTCCGGAACCGCCGGCTGGAACGCGCCGGGATCGAGCGCATGCCGACCATTATCGGCGAGGCGGCAAAGAAGGTCTCCCCGGAGTTGCGCGAGAGTTATCCGGAGGCTCCCTGGAGAGAGGCCGGCCAGGGATGCGGGATAAAATCATCCATCACTACTTCGGTGTGGACTACGAAGCGGTATTCCTGACCATACAGGATGATCTCCCCGTGCTCAAGCGGGAGATCCGGTCTATCCTCGACGAGGTCGACCGCATCCGTTCCACCGGGTAGCATCGCGAAGGTGCAGGCCACGCCGGAGCCGGAGTTTGCGGTCAGCGACGGGTTCCGGACGATCGTTCGCCGGGTCCAGGGAGGGGAAGAACCTTCGGGGAAAACTTCGGGGAAAACTTCGGGGTTAATCCTGGACATGATCCGGCGACAGCCAGAGATCACCATACCGGAGATGGCCGAAGCACTGGGCAAGAGCACCCGGGCCATAGAGATGCAACTTGCAAAGCTCAAACAGTCCGGAAAGGTGCAACGCGTCGGCCCGGCAAAAGGTGGCCGCTGGGAGATAATTGAAGGCGGAGATGAGTAGCGTCGGTGAGCGTGGGATTATCACAGCCGAATTGACGATCGAGGGACATGCGGCGGTGAATCCGGCAGGCAGAGCGCTGGTGATCCGGACCCGGACGGGGGCCTGGATCGTCCCGCTTGTCTCCTTTCGGCGGGTGGCGTGCGGGGAGGCAGTCTCCGCCCCGCTCTTCCCCTCGTGTGGGACTGCCCAATGCGCGGTGAAGTTCGCCGGGCGATCAAGGTCCTCGCCGACGGCGGATACATGATGCGATATGGTAGCGCGACGACTGCCGCCGCCGGAATTCCGGCAGAACGGCCAGCAGTTCGTCCAGGTTCTGTGGCGCCCGGGACGAGACCTGGTGATAGGTGCTCAAACGAGGGACCTGGTGGGGACCAAGTTGGGACTAAGTGGGGACCAAGTCGAAGTGTTGCGCACCTGTGTGGCGGAGACGTCGATCTCCGAACTTATGGACGTTGCAGGGAGAACGAACCGCACCAAGTTCAGGAACTCCGTGCTGAAACCACTGATGCAGGCGGGGTTGATCGAGATGACCATCCCGGACAGGCCCCGGAGCAGCAACCAGAAGTACCGGATCACTGAGAGGGGCCGTGCCCTGCTTGCCGGGAGGGATACGCCGTGATCACCTGCACTACCCGGCCCACAGGCCCCAGTGCGCTACGATATCCCGAAGGAGGTGGCAGCGGAGGCGATCGTGAACGCCGTCGCCCACCGCGACTACACCGGCCAGCGTCCAGGTGATGCTCTTCTCCGACCGCCTGGAGATCTGGAACCCTGGTACCCTCCCGCCGTCCCTCTCGAAAAACTCCGGCAGGCTCACGGGTCGGTGCCGGCGAACCCGCTCCTCACCGAACCGATGATGGCACGGGAGGCAATTGAACTCTACATTGAGGGCATGCTAGCGAGAGGTGAGGAAATCCCCACCGAGGAAGGGCTCCTGGAATACACCCTCACCGTCGAGGCCCATGCCTGAACTTCCGGCGCTCACGGCCCGGAAAGCCGTTAAGATTCTGGAAAAGAAGGGGTTTGGTGACAGGAGGACGTTATCCTCTACCGACCGCCACGTAGATTGCTGAAGACCGTGACGGCGGAATAGGGAGCCCATCCTCCCGGAGCCCTTCGATGTGGAACTCAATCGCTTCGTGCATCCGCTCTTTCACTTCCTCGCGAGTCGCTCCGGTCGCCACGCATCCCGGAATGTCCGGGGAGTATGCCGAGTAGTTGCCGTCGGTCTGCTCGACGATGACAAGAAATCGATACATTATTCAATCCTTTCAGCCCTGCCTGTTTGAGAACACTGTTCAGCGTTCCCGGAGCGAGATCGTCCGCCGGTTATTCCAGCAATAACAGATCCTTCAACAGAACGCTTATCGCTTCCATATCTTCGACAGAACATCGCCCGATCTTTTTGACGAAACGGTCTTCTGAGAGGGCAACGATCTGGAAGACCAGCGCCGCACTGTTGGAGGAGAGCCCGTTCTGTGAACTCTTCTCGATGCCGTAGGTGTGCGGGAACGAAAAAGCCGCCGGAGTCGTCGTGAGCGGAACCACGATTGTCATCCCCCCGTAAGAGACGGCGAGCACCACGGCGGGCCGGAGCCCGCTCTGCTCGTGCCCCCGTGCGTCGGTGAGATCGACGAACCAGATATCGCCCCTGCTCCGGCCCATCCTAATGCCTCATCGACCGGATACCGGCCCGCTGCCACTCCCCTAGCTCGGCGTCGAGCGCCGCCTTCTCTTCGTCGGTGGGGACGAAGAGGTACTGCTTTGCCCGGTTGACGCCCTTGACGATCTGCTCATTTGAGTAGAAGGACTTCATTCTCCGGACCATCCGGTATGCCTGCTCCGGCGGCTGGCGCATCTCGTAGGCCAGGTACCCGTAGGTCGCTCCGATCTCAAGCAGGGACGGGCTTTTATCGAAGAGGCCGGTGAGCCCGGCAACGGCATCCGCCTCGGCGGGAGAGAGCGTGCTCTCCGTTTCGCACCGGGAAAACTCATCGGCGTGCTGGTAGTATTCCCGCGCAAGGAGCGCTGAATACGGCCCCCGGACGTAGAGGCGGAACGGATACACGAACTCGACGCCCTTCAGCCTCAGCAGGTAGACGAGCTTCTGGGCAATGAGCCGGTGCTCGAATCGGTCTTTGTCCATCCGGAATCCCGCTTCCCGGAAGCAGGCAATGACTTTGCTTCTATCGTTCACAGGTATCACCCTCGCAGCCCAGGAGTTTGCAGAGCCAGCCCCGGACGCGCCGCCACTCGGCGAGTCCTTCCGGGGTGATGGCGTAGAGGTCCAGTTCCTTCCCCTCGATCGTCACCTTCTCGGAGCGGAGGTACCCCATCTCGACAAGTTTCTTGAGGTTTGCGTAGAGCACGCCGTCGCTCAGGTTCAGCCCGGCCTTGAGTTGCCGTGCGGTGGCCCCGTCCTCGCCGAGTTCGGAGAGCGCCCAGAGTATCTCCAGGCGCACCCGGGAGATGAGAGCGCTGTTCACGTCCTCGGATTCTTCTACGATTGCTATGAGATCGTCAGGCATAGGCGACTTTCAACTTTGAGTAGATGTTGGAGCGGGAGGTGATAAAGGATGTGGAGATCTGCGGATTGCTCCGCTATGGAGTAAAGGCCCGGCCTGATGCGGGCAAGATGCACATCGTGGAGAAAGGTAGGACGTTTTTCAGGCAATCACTTCTTAGATCTGCCGGACTTCGTGGCTGTGTTGTTCGGGTTGAGCTGATTCGCCCTGTTGTCCGCTGCTGCTTTGTGTGAGGGGTTGTTGGGGTTCTTAACGTCGGCACGCTGATTCTTTGCCATACAACCTGCTTGGTTCGATGCTTCATATGCTTTTTCGTCGACCCAAAAAAGGATGGCCCCCGATGGGGACAGGCACAGACACCACTATGCCCCCATCGGGGCCTGTACCATTCACGAGCGGGGTTATAATATGATGAGAAGCCTGAATTACCGTATCCTCCTCCGAAAAGAGCCGGAAGGCGGGTATACTGTTATTGTGCCGACCCTTCCTGGCTGCGTCACCTTCGGGGAGATCGTCGACGAGGCGATAGCGATGGCTCGGGAGGCCGTCAGAACCATCCATACCGTTTGTGCGCCTGCTCGATCGACATCACGGCAAGAACGTGAACCTCCAGCTCCTGCTCATGGATGCGATAGAATGCCGTGAATGTCCGGCTGATATGAAGTCGATAGGTATCTTCCCGCCCGTGCACGTACAGGCGCTCCTTGTCGCTTCCGCTGCCGGGATACGGATCGTCCTGGAGGGTTTTCAGCTGCTCCATGACTATCCGCCGGCTCTTTGCGCTGAGGCTCCGGATGCTCTCAAGGGCCTTTTTGTTAATCAGTATCCGGAACGTCAAACTCCAGCTCCACGAAATCCCCTTCGGCCTCGATGCGATCCATATCCTCGATGAACCGGCGCTTCTTCTCCTGCTCGACCATCTGCGAGAGGAGATCATCGAAGGTCTGGCCGGGGTGCTTCAGCTCGGAGATCTCCGCCCATACCCCTTCCGAGACGGGAATCCTCTTGGTTGCAGTCATGGTAGTATTGTAAGTGCTTACCATATTTACAATGTTGCACACGAGTGAGCCGAGGGAAAGATGAGTGAGTTCCGACGGTTCGGGGGGTGTCTGCACGCTACCAGGATTCTGAAAAAGAAGGGGCCGGTGATCGAGGGGCTCATCCTCTACCGACCGCTACGTAGGGTGAAAGGGAGCCACCACCTCTTTTATCACCCGGAGACAAAGCGCCGGGCCGTCGTCCCGGTGCACGGGCGGGACCATCCGACCGGCACGCTTCTGGAGATCCTCAAGCAGGCCAGGATTGAGCGGGAGGAGATTAAAGATCTGTTGTAAAACTTCAACCTGTTATACAGGACAGGTGCAGCGCGGCCTGCGGCCAGCTGAGAAGGCCACTCTCAAAGATACCGGGCAAAATCCTCAGGATCGATCTTCGCCAGCTTCAGGACGCTGCGAAGTGTACCGATCTTCAGTTCGTTGTGCAGCGGGACGACCGTCCCCACTTTTCCGTTTGGGGTCTCCTTTGAAAGGCGAACATGGCTCCCGGATTGTCCGCTTACGACGAATCCATACTGTTTCGAGAGTATCTTGATCACTGCCTCGCCTGAGGTGGGTTTAAGCCCGGGCACCCTCGGCCACCTCGAACGTCGTGATGATCGGCCGCCTCCCATCTTCCAGCGGGAATTCTTCTAAGTACAGCTCCGTAGCCTCTTTGAGGTTGGCCACCGCCTCTTCAACCGTCCTCCCCTGGCTGACGGTGCCGACCTCCGGGCACTCCGCGACGTACATATCCTCTTCCCTGTAGAGCACAGCCGTGAACGTCCTCATGATCTCACCGATAGAATAGCATCTCTCTTTGTCGTGATAATACTTGACCAACATCTCCTGGCCGGTTGTCTCGTCTGTGAATGTGTTCTTCGTGGGTTCTCAACTGCGGGGTAACACCCGCACGGATACCCTTTATGCATCACCGGGTAACGTACTTCACGAGCAGGGGTGCAATCCGATGAGATGTCTGAATTACCGTATCCTCCTCCGAAGAGAGCCGGAAGGTGGGTATACCGTCACCGTGCCGACACTTCCGGGGTGCGTCACCTTTGGGGAGACCGTCGACGAGGCGATAGCGATGGCGCGGGAGGTTATCGAACTCTATATTGAGCATCTCCTGGAAAAGGGTGAGGAGATTCCCACCGAAGAAGGGCTCCTGGAATACATCCTCACCGTCGAAACCCATGCCTGAACTTCTGGCGCTCACGCCCAATAATTTCATCAAAGTTTTTGGAAAAAGGGTTTATGCTAGACTGAGCAAAGGAAAGAACGACTTTTCGAAGAAACGAATCAATATCCCACAGATAATTAATAGCGACCTTCTAGGGAATTATTATTAACAATGATCACTTAAAATAGAATATGCCGACAAACGAGGGTGACAATCAGCCGAAATATTCTC
>NZ_JMIO01000077.1 GCF_000691865.1 Methanoculleus sp. MH98A
GACTGGATCTGCCTTTCCAGGATAGCCACTCAACGAGAACAGATGTCAAATGAAAATGGTTAAATTATGGTTCACTAAACTACCCGAATATGTCCAATGGCGGAACGGATACATATAGTTACAAGGGCTGGTTGACGTCAGACAGTTTCTTAAAACGTGCACTAGCAGTATTTGGTTACAATCTCGTCGCAGGTCTGATAATCTGGCTGGGCTTATTCATTATCTTCATGCTTTTCGGAGTGGTGGCTGCATTGGTATTTGGAACGTACTAACCAATCTTTTGGGTTTCCTCGATACGGGTCTTACCGGCGGGAACGTGGTCATCGGAATCGGCGTTTCTCTGCCGGGCTTTTGAATCTTGGTGAGTAATTTCTTGCAGCATCATATCCACACCGTTCGTTCACGCAAAGCCGCAGGGGATGACGTTGCGCAAGGACGGAGTTCTTACCGGTGCTCATGCTCCCCTCCCCGGCTGCCTGTCGCTGCCGTATTCTCAGCGTTTATATGCCGCGCTGTCCCTGCTCCGGAAAACGTTCTCAGCGCTGATTGCCTGATTCGTGGTGAAATGATCGCCCGGTTTCAGCAAAGGAAGGCTGCAAAAAGAGGAATTATGGCAACGCTTTTATACCATATAATCTCACAGTAAATCGTGGGTGATACACCTATGGATTATGGAAACATGCTGGGCGATTCGTTCAGCTATGCAAAAGACGCTGTCTGGGGCAAATGGGTCCAGTGGATCCTGCTCGCCATCAGCACGATCATATTCCCGCTCATCATGGGGTATATGGTCCGGATCTACAGCGGTGTGAAGCCGGCTCCCGAGGTAGGGAACTGGGTAGGGATGTTCATTGACGGCCTGAAACTCTTCGTCATCGGCTTCATTTACGCCATTCCGCTCTTCATCATCATGGCCATCTTCATGGTACCTGCAATCATGGCAGCCAACGGCGGAGACCCCCTGCTCGCCCTTGGGTCGCTGGGTATCGGCCTCCTGCTCGTGCTCATCGTCGGAATCATCATCTCGCTGATCTCGGCGATCGGTATCATCCGGTTCGCACATACGGACAGCATCGGCCAGGCGTTTGCCTTCGGTGCCATCCTCGAGCACATCGGCAAGATTGGCTGGGGAGCTACATCATCGCCCTCATCATCCTCTGGATCGTCGGGATTGTCTTTGGCTTCGTTGTCGGGCTGCTGGGTGCAATCCCGGTCCTCGGCTGGGTAATCGCGTTCCTCCTGTACCCGGTCTGGGCGATCTTTGCGGCACGGTACATGACGCTGATCTACGAAAGCGCTCAGGCACCGGCCTGAACCCTACTTTCTTTTCACAATCAAAGACGCCGCCGGAGAGGTTCCGGGCGCCCGGGGCACGGCGTACGTGATGCCCGTTGCTGAAACCCGGCTTTATATATGCTGCACCGCTCCGGTCCCGCTCGGATTGATCTGTGTCGGAATTAGACGATTTTTCCGGGTCAAATTAGCCCTTTTCTGGAAAGGGATATGGTAAAGTTTTCATTTAGACCAATACATTTATATAAGAAATTCTCAAATTTAACAAAGGTGGTACATCTATGGACTACGGTAATGTAATCTCCAACTCGTTTGAGTATACCAAAGAGGCTCTGGTTGGAAAGTGGATGCAATGGGTCATCCTGGCCGTCCTGGCACTCGTGCAGACGATCACGGTCTCCCTGATCCCGATGCTTTCCGGCTACGCCGTGCGGGTGCTCGCCGGCAACACACCTGCCCCCGAGATTGACGGGTGGGGCAAGCTCTTCGTCGACGGATGGAAGATGAATATCATTATGCTGGTCTACATGATCCCGGCAATCCTGGTCTTCCTCGTCCTCGGCGGCCTCAGCGCCCTCGCAGGAATGGCAACGACCGACCCGACTGCGGCCGGCGCCGCGATCCTCGGTGCACTGGCAGGAGCCTTCCTCGCCTTACTCGTCGCGGCCGTCATGGCGTTCATCGCCCTGTTTGCCGTACTGCGGTTCGCCCACACCGACAGTGTCGGTGAGGCGTTCAACTTCAGCGCCATCTTTGCACAGATCGGCGCGCTCGGGTGGGGAATCTGGATCATCGCGGTCATCCTCCTCCTCGTCGTCGCGTTTGTCTACAGCTTCGTGGTCGGCATTCTCGGTGGGATACCCTTCCTCGGCTGGCTCATCGCACTCTTCCTCAACGCGGCGTTCGCCATCTTCTCCGCCCGGTACCTTGCCCTAGTATACGCGGAAGCGCCCGCTTCCGCATAAACTACCCAAACAACCACTCCTTTTTCGCCGAACCTATCCTTATGCACCTGCACTGAGTCCTTCCGTCAACGGTACCGTCTTCAATCCGTCGGCAGAATCTCGGGGGTATACCGTTTTTTTCCGAACAAAAACAGCGTGTTTATCCCTATCCCGGGTAATTCTTAACCGAACATGCGGTGATACACATGGATGTCGTCCGATTAATCAGCGAGTCCTTCGGTTACGCGAAGGATGCAATCTGGGGCAGGTGGGTCCGCTGGCTCCTCCTGCTCGTCAGCACGATCATATTCCCGTTCATGTACGGCTACACGGTGCGGGTCATGAGCGGCACGAAACCCGCCCCGGAATTCGAAGGCTGGATCGGGCTTTTTATCGACGGCATCAAACTGATCGTCATCACGATCGTCTACTCGATCCCGCTCGTGATCCTGACCGTCCTTCCCTTCCTGATGTACTTCATCCCGGTCTCAGCGACGGTAACCCCGGTGGGATCCGGTCCCGAACCGCTTCTGAGCCCGGAGCTGGCCATCTTCGCAGCCCTCGCCATCCTTATCATCTTCATCCTTGCGGCCGTCATCATCGGGATCCTCTCGACGTTTGCGGCGGTCAGGTTCTCCCGGACGGGGAAGATGCGCGAGGCCTTCAGGATCCACACTCTCCTCACCCACATCGGCACGATCGGTGGATCCGCTGCTTCATCGCCCTCCTCGTCATGATCATCGTGATTGCGATCGTGGAGTTTATCCTTGCCCTGATCCCGCTCATCGGCCCGATACTCCTCTTCCTCCTCACGCCGGCGTTCATCATCTTCTCCGCCCGCTACGTCGCCCTCCTCTACGAGAGCGCCCCGGCGCCGGCGTGAAACCCCCCTTCTATTTTATCCCGCACCAGATTCCCCGACTGCCCAACCTTTAAGTAGCGCTGTCGCCAATTCTCTGACGGTGAATTGCACTATGTGTGATTGTTTTATTTGTTGAATCGCCCCGCTTTTTTGACACTACCTTACGGGACGGCGAACAGACACCGGGTGTCTCTCTCACGCCGGCAGGGAAACTTGAGATTGCAACGCACCTCGCCGACGTCGCGTCCACGTGATAGAAGCAGGCTCAGCCGCCGCGTCCGTCGGAGAACGCGAGTCCATCCGTGCCATCGCCGATGCCGGGCTTGCCGCCGAGTGCTGCACCTACGTCCGGGCTCTACCCGGGGACATCGACCTCGCCGCCGATGCCGGTGCCGACTCCGTCCACCTCGTCATCCCGGTCAGCGACCTCCACATCAGCAAGAAGCTCCGAAAGACCCGCGAACAGGTCTGCGCTATGGCCTGGAGCGCCGTCGAGTACGCCAAGAGCCGCGGTCTCGTCGTCGAACTCTCGGGTGAAGACGCGTCACGCGCCGACCAGGATTTCCTCGCGGAGGTCTTCCGGGAAGGGGTGGAGCGGGGCGCAGACCGGCTCTGCTTCTGCGACACCGTCGGCCTCCTCACGCCCGAGCGGGCGGCCGCGATCATACCGCCGCTCCTCTTCGCCCCGCTCTCCATCCACTGCCACGACGACCTCGGGTTCGGGCTCGCGACCACCGTTGCCGCCCTCCGGGCGGGGGCAACCTGTGCCCACGTCACCGTCAACGGCCTCGGGGAGCGGGCGGGAAACACGTCCCTCGAAGAACTGGTGATGTCGCTCGAGGTGCTCTACGGGGTCGATACCGGGATCAGGACCGAAGAACTCTACCCCCTCTCGACTCACGTCGCCCGGCTGACCGGGGTGCCGCTCGCGACCAACAAGCCGATCGTCGGCGAGATGGCCTTCACCCACGAGAGCGGGATCCACGCCCACGGGGTGATGCGGGACGCGAGCACCTACGAGCCGCTCCGGCCCGAGCGGGTGGGCAGAAAGCGCCGGATCGTCCTCGGGAAGCACTCGGGGTCGGCGGCGGTCGAGGCCGCGCTCAACGACATGGGGTATGCCCCGGACGGCCCGCAGCTCAAGGAGATCGTTACCCGGATCAAACGTCTCGGGGATGCCGGGATGCGGATAACCGATGCCGACATCATGGCGATAGCCGATACCGTCATGGAGATCGAGTTTACGCCGTGCATCGAACTGCGCCAGTTCACCATCGTCTCGGGGAGCAACGCGATCCCGACCGCCTCGGTGACGATGCTCGTTCGCGGCGAGGAGATCACCGGCGCCGCAGTCGGGACCGGACCGGTGGACGCGGCGATCCGCGCGCTCCAGCGATCGGTCGCGGACGTCGGGAGCGTGCGGCTCGACGAATATAGCGTCGATGCCATAACCGGCGGCACCGACGCCCTCGTCGACGTGTCGGTGAAACTCAGCAAGGACGGGAAGACCGTGACCTCGCGGGGCGCGAGGACCGACATCATCATGGCAAGCGTCGAAGCAGTTATCGCCGGGATGAACAGATTACTCAGGGAAGAGCATGAAGACCGGAGCCAGGACTCTGATTGAAGCGCTGCAGCGAGAAGGGGTGGATACCATATTTGGCTACCCCGGCGGCGTGGTGTTGCCGATCTACGATGAACTCTACGATTCGTCGATCCGGCACATACTGGTAAGGCATGAGCAGGCAGCGGCGCACGCAGCCGACGGCTACGCGCGTGCGAGCGGCCGCGTAGGCGTATGCCTTGCCACCTCCGGCCCCGGTGCATGCAACCTGGTCACCGGGATCGCGACGGCATATATGGATTCCATTCCGATCGTGGCGCTCACCGGCCAGGTGCCGACCGCCCTCCTCGGGAACGACGCCTTCCAGGAGTCGGACATCACCGGGATCACGATGCCGGTCACGAAGCACAACTACCTGGTGAAGGATGCCGGCGACCTCGACCGCGTGGTGCAGGAGGCGTTCTACGTCGCCAGGACCGGCCGGCCCGGTCCGGTGCTGGTCGATATCCCCAAAGACGTCAGCACAGGCCAGGTGTTGGAGGGAAAGCCCGTCCCCGAAACAGTCTCCCTCCGGGGCTACCAGCCCACCTACCAGGGGCACGTCCGCCAGATCGAGAAGGCGCTCGACCTGATAGCGACAGCCGAGCGGCCGCTCGTCTACGCCGGCGGCGGGGTGGTTCTCTCCGGAGCGTCGGCCGAACTCCTGGAGTTCGTGGAGGCGGCCGCCATCCCGGTGACGACGACCCTGATGGGGCTCGGCGCCGTCCCCGGCGACCACCCGCTCTGTCTCGGGATGCTCGGGATGCACGGCACCCAGTCCGCGAACTACGCGGTGACGGAGTGCGATCTCCTGGTAGCCGTCGGCGTCCGGTTCGACGACCGCGTCACCGGTAAGATCGAGACGTTCGCGCCGAACGCCACAGTCATCCACATCGATATCGACCCGGCGGAGATCGGGAAGAACAAGAAAGTCGACGTCCCGATCGTGGGCGACGTCAAAGCGGTGCTCCAGGCGTTTTTATCCCGGATGCAGAAGCGCGGCGATACGGCGAACTGGGTCTCCCGGATCGGCACCTGGAAGGCGCAGTACCCGCTCGGTTACCGCGACGACGACCATCTCCGGCCGCAGTATGTCGTGGAGCAGCTCTCCGACATCCTGAAAGGCGAAGGGGTCGTCGTGAGCGAGGTCGGCCAGAACCAGATGTGGACCGCGCTCTACTACTGCTTCAAAAAACCGCGGACCTGGATCACCTCGGGCGGCCTCGGGACGATGGGTTACGGGTTCCCGGCGGCCATCGGCGCACACTACGCCCGGCCCGACCTCCCGGTCGTCGACATCGCCGGCGACGGGAGTTTCCAGATGAACATCCAGGAGCTCGGGACGGTTGCGCAGTACAACATCCCCGTCAAAGTCGTGATCCTGAACAACATGTACCTCGGGATGGTGCGGCAGTGGCAGGAACTCTTCTACGACCGCCGCTACTCCTACACGGAGCTGCCGCCGGTGGACTTCGTCAAGATCGCGAACGCCTACGGGGTCGAAGGACTCATGGTCGACGAGAAGGCCGGCGTGCGGGAGGCGCTCGAGACCGCGCTCGCCACCGACGGGCCGTTCGTCCTGGACTTCCGGGTCGAGCGGGAGGAGAACGTCTTTCCGATGGTCCCGGCGGGTGCCGCCATCAACGAGATGATCGGGGTGCGCCAGCAATGAAACCGCACACCCTGAGCGTTCTCGTGGAGAACCGGGCAGGCGTCCTGAGCCGGGTCGCCGGGATGTTCTCGCGGCGGGGGTTCAATATCGAGAGCCTCGCCGTCGGGACCTGCGAGGAGCCGAACATGAGCCGGATCACGATCGTGGTGAACGGCGACGACGGCGTCGTCGAGCAGGTGATGAAGCAGACCAACAAGCTCATCGACGTCATCAAGGTCTCGGACCTGACGAAGCGGGAAAGCGTGGAGCGGGAACTCGCCCTCATCAAGGTGGCCGCCGAGACCGGACCGTCCCGCGCCGAGATCCTGCAGATCGCCGACATCTTCCGCGCCCAGGTCGTGGACGTCGGGTCGAAGACGCTGGTGCTCCAGGTGACCGGGGATGCGGAGAAGATCGATGCGCTGGAGAAACTCCTGCGCCAGTACGGCATCAAGGAACTCGTCCGCACGGGGAAGATTGCGCTCCTCCGGGGCGCAAAGACCGTGAAGAGTTCCAAATAACATTCTTTTCGGTGTGATGCCTTCATCGCTCCATCGGGGTAAGCTCATCACCTCCCCGGCGATTGTGTTATATGTTAGCATGTCACACACTAACATAGCATGTTCTTCGGGCTACCTCTCCATACGGGAATCATCGTGGGCGCCGCCGTCGCTCTGGTCTTCGTACTGCTCGCTCTCTGGGGTCTCGGGTTCAGGGAGGCCCCGTGATGGCGGACATCCTGACGTTCGTCCTGATCGGGCTCTACTTCTTCGTGCTCGTCGGCATCGGGAACTGGGCTTCGAAGAAGATCCATAACACCGAGGACTACATCCTCGCGGGCAGATCGCTCGGGTTCTGGGTCTTTACGATCCTGATCGTCTGTTCGATCTGCAGCGGGATGACCCTGCTCGGCGTCAGCGGGTTCGGGTATACGTCCGGCTGGCCGGGGATCTGGGAGCAGATCTTCGTTCCGCTCGCGGCCGCGTTCTGTATCATCTTCTTCGGGGTGAAACTCCAGGCCATCGGGAAGGAGCGGGGCTACCTGACCGTCCAGGACTACCTCGCCGACCGGTTCGAGAGCCCGCGGGCACTCAGGGCGCTCTCGGCGGTCTCCGGGATCATCGTCTCGCTGATCTACCTCGTCGGGCAGTATGCCGCGATCAGCATCGTGCTCGTCTGGCTCTTTGGTATCCCGCACTGGCAGGCGCTGCTCATCGCCGGGGTCATCATCACCGCCTACACGGTCGTCGGCGGGCTCTACGCCGTCTCCTGGACGACCCTCTTCCAGGGCGGGATCCTGATCTTCGGCGTCCTCCTGATGGCGCCGTTCGTCGTCATGAGTGCCGGCGGGCTCACTCACATCAACACGGTCATTGCCGGGATCGACCCGAACTTCGTCGAGCCGTGGTTCCCGAGCCCGGCGTATGCCGCATACGCGTACGCGACGCCCGAGTTCCTGGTCTCGTTCGGCATCCTCCTGATGGTCGGCCTCGCCTGCGCGCCGCACGTCGTCAACAACGTCCTGGCCGCAAAAGAGGCGCGCTACTTCAAGTGGGCGCCGCTCGTCGCGTTCGCCATCTACGCGGTCGTGATGTTCCTCGTCAAGTTCACCGGGTTTGCCGTCCGTTCGCTCGTCGAGGAGGGAAAACTGGTGCTCCCGAACGCCGTGAACGCCCAGGATTACTCCTTCATCCTGGGGGTCGAACACGCGATGCCGAACGTGGCGTTCTGGGCGCTCTTCGCGGTGATCGTCCTTGCGGCGGTGATGTCGACGACCGATCGGCTGATGCTCACGGTCGGCACGTCGTTCGCGTGGGACATCTACAAGAACATCTTCCGCCCCTCGGCGACCGATAAGGAAGTGCTCCTCGTCTCGAAGGTCGCGATCGTCCTCGGGGCCGGCGGCACGCTCCTCCTTGCCATCAACCCGCCGGAGATGCTCGCGTGGCTGATCTGGATGGGGATCGGGGTGATGCTCGCGACGTTCGCGGTTCCGCTGCTTGCCGGGCTCTACTGGCGCGGTGCGACCGGCGAGGGAGCGATCGCGAGCATGGCGACGGGGCTCGTCGCGGCCGGCATCTTCGGATACTACTCCAAGTTCGTCGGATCGCTTCCCGTGCACTTCAGCCTCTATGCACTCGTGCTCTCGCTCGCCGCCATGATCGTCGTCAGCCTCCTCACCGCCCGGAGTTCGGCCGATGTGCTCGACGGCACCCGGACCGGCTGGTTCATCCAGTCCCCCCGGAGCGCCCCGCGGCCGGGCACACCGGGGGCGACCCGGCTCGCCGATAAGGACTCGCCCCGCCGGGAGTGACGGCGGAGCGATCACGCCACTTTTTTTCGTGTCCCTGCATGAGACTGCGTCGTCGTGATGGTGCGCCACGCCAATGGCCCCGGTTCGCCCGCCCGATCGTCTTCGCAAAGTCCATATCCCTATGAGCGAACACTAAGACTGCTGACACAACCGGTGGAGAGCGGGATCGAGCCGGGGTCGCTTGAGGTTGCCATGAAGACCGTCATCTACTATTTTACCGGCACCGGCAACTCCCTTGCCGCGGCGAGGAAGATCGGCGGGGCTCTCGGGGATACCGACCTCGTCCCGATCGCATCGCTCGCGAATACCCCTGGCGCAATCACCCCGGCCGCCGAACGGGTCGGGATCGTCTGCCCGGTCTACGACTGTGGGGTGCCGGTCATGGTAGCCAGGTTCGCGGAACGGCTCGACCTCTCGGGGGCGAAGTACACCTTCGCGGTCGTCACGATGGGCGGCATGGGGGTTTCGGCCCTCCACCAGCTCGATGGGATCCTCCGGGAACGGCAGGGCCGGGGGCTCGACGCCGCGTTTGCCGTCAGCATGCCCGGCAACTTCCCGCCGCTCATGCGGTCGGTGCCGGCGGAGAAGTGTGGCAGGACCCTCGGCAGGGCAGACAGCCGGCTCGGCGAGATCGCGGAGGCGATCGGGAGCGGCCGTTCGGTCTCTCCGGGGTTCGCGCCCATCTCCGGGCTCGTGAAAGCCCTGAGTTACGGATCGCTTGCAAAGGCCGCTCACGATGCGGGCAAACTCTTCTCAGTATCGGACGCCTGCACCGGCTGCGGCACCTGCGCGAGGGTCTGCCCGGCGGGGAATATCGAGATGGTCGACGGTCGTCCGGCCTGGGGGCGGCACTGCGAGATCTGCTGTGCCTGCCTCCACTTCTGCCCGACGGAGGCGATCCAGCTCAACGTGATGCTCGGGACGGAGGGCCGGGGGCGCTACCGCCACCCGGATCTCACGGTTGCGGATATGGAGGCGCAGCGGGGGGAGTGAGCCCGCACAGGCGAGGTTTGAGCCATGACATACGAACCGAAGATCCGATCGGCACTGCGCCAGAAGATACGGATAGCACTCCTCATCTTCTCGTTCGTGCTGATGCCGGTGACCTTCGTCTACATCTCCTGCCCGCTCATCACCGAGGGTGCGTCGCAGGGCATCGCCACCGGCGGCCTCTTCGTATTCACGTTTCTCTTCATCGGCTCGCTCTTCTTCGGGAGACTCTGGTGCGGCTACCTCTGCCCCGCGGGCGGCCTGCAGGAGATCTACGCCCGGATAAATGGAAAACCGGTGACCGCCGGATGGCTGAACTACCTCAAATACCCCGTCTTCCTCGGGATCTTCGGCTCCATCGCTCTCGCCGTCTACTCCGCCGGGGGCCTCTGGGTCTTCGACCCGTTCTACCAGACCGGCAACGGGATCTCGATCGACCGGCCGGGCGCATACACCCTTCTCTACGGCCAGATCATCTTCATCACCGTATTCGCCCTTCTCGCCGGAAGGCGGGGGTTCTGCCACACCTTCTGCCCGATCGCGGTGATGCTGATCCTCGGGCGGAAGATCAGGAACCTCGTGAAATGGCCGGCGCTCCACCTCGCGGCCGCACCGGAGCGCTGCGTGGACTGCGGGAGGTGCTCGCAGGCCTGCCCGATGAGCCTCGACGTCCGCGGCATGGTCCGGGAAGGAAGGATGGAGAATGCGGAGTGCATCCTCTGCGGCGAATGCGTGGACGCCTGCCCGGAAGGCGCTGTTCGCTACGCGTGGAGGGGGGAGGGGCTATGATCGTCGGGACGGTCTCGTCCGCCATCCGGAGGATTTCATCGGGAAGAACACTCGTCGCGTCGTTCGCCTTCTTCGCCGTCCTGGCTGCCCTGATCAACGGACGGCCGTTCGGTCTTTCTGCGCTCGCACAGATCACGGGCGGCGCTACGATCCTCGACATGGCGTTCACCTACACCCCGGTGCAGGCGTACGCGATGCTTGCTGCGCTCGGTGATGCCGGGCGGGCGTTTTACCTGACGCGGATCGTGCCGCTCGACCTCGTCTTCCCGGCGGCGTATACGCTCTTTTATGCGGTTGCAATCACCTGGCTCCTCTCCTGCTGGCTGCCGGAGGGGAGTCCCTGGATGCGGTTAAACGTCGTCCCGCTCGTCGCCGGCATCGCCGACTACTGCGAGAACATCGGGGTCATCGCGCTGCTCCTCTCCTACCCGGCCGAACTCTATGGGGTTGCGGCGTTCACCGGCGTGATGTCGCCGATCAAGTATACGTTCATCGCGGGCAGCGTGCTGATCATCCTCGGCGCACTTGCCGGGTGGGCGGTCAGCAGGCTACGGGGGCGGTGATCCCTGTAGTTATTGCGATCACCGGGAGCCCGCCATCAGCGCAACGGGACAGAACTCGCATCCGCGTTCCCTGACCGCGCACTCCCGTTTTTGCTCCAATATCCGGCAACCGCGGGGAAACGGATGGTCAACCATATAAGGTTTCGGCATAAACAGTACGAACGTGAAATCGGCGGTACTGGGCGGCGGCCTCACCGGGATAACGCTGGCCCGCCTGCTCCACGAACAGGGCGACGACGTGGCCGTTCTCGAACGGAACGAGGAAATCGGGGGGCTCTGCCGCTCGAGGACGGAAGCGGGGTTTACGTTCGATGCCGGGGGCTCGCACATCATCTTCTCCCGCGACACGGAAGTCCTCTCCTTCATGCTCTCGGTTCTCGGCGAGAACGCCGACCGGCGGACGCGGAACACGAAGATCCTCTATAAAGGCCGCTACGTCAAATATCCCTTCGAGAACGGCCTGTATCAACTCCCTGACGAAGACCGCTTCTTCTGCATCAACGAGTTCGTCAAAAACCTCATTGCCGTCGAGAAAGGCGAGGTCCCGTCGCCGGAAAACTTTGCCGGGTGGATCACCTATACCTTCGGCCGGGGCATCGCCGAGTGCTACATGCTCCCCTACAACGAGAAGATCTGGAACTACCCGGCCGACCGGATGTCGCACCACTGGGTGGAGGGGCGTATCCCCCGCCCGCCGGTCGAGGATATCATCAGGTCGGCCATCGGCATCGAGACCGAGGGCTATGTCCACCAGGCGGTCTTCTCCTACCCGGTGACCGGCGGGATCGAGGCGTTGGTGCGGGCAATCGCGGAACCGGTCGCCCCCGCCGTCCGGACCGGTTTTGCCGTCGCCTCCGTCCGCGAGGAGGACGGCGGATTTGTGGTGAGCGACGGCCGGAAGACCGTCCGTGCGGATCGCGTCATCTCGACGATCCCGCTCCAGAACCTGCTCCCCTGTCTTGCGGACGTCCCGGCGGAGGTGCAGGCGGCCTGCGACGCCCTCCGCTACAACTCGCTCTGCTCGGTCTTCATCGGCCTTGCCGGGGAGGTTCCCGATATATCCTGGCTCTACGTCCCCGACGAGAAGACCGGCCTCTTCAACCGGATATCGTTCCCCTCGAATTACAGCACCGAGGTCGCCCCTCCGGGCCACTCCTCGATCCTCGCCGAGATCACCTACAACGACGGGGACGCGGTCTCCCGGATGTCGGACGCCGAACTGGTCGAGCATACCGTCGCGTCGCTCGCCGCCGCCGGGTTCATTCCTTCACGGGACAGGGTCGTCTACACCGGCGTCGCGCGGGAGCGGTTCGCCTACGTCGTCTACGACATCGAGTACCGGAAAAACATCGCAATCGTCCGTGAGTTCTGCCGGGAGCGGGGCATCGACCTCGTCGGGCGGTTCGCAGAGTTCGAGTACCTCAATATGGATGGTTGCATCAGGAGCGCAATCGACTTCGCGAGGAAGGATCGATGAAAGTCAACATATTCGTCGAAGACTTCCGGTTCCTGCGCTACATCGGGTGCGCGACGGCGGCGAGGACGCTGTATAACCATCTCGCCCGTCTCCCCGGCATGGAGGTCACCCGCAACCTCTACCACGGCGATTTCGACCTGACCCACTACCACACCTTCGGGCCCTGGGCGATGTATCACCTGAAGTTCACCGAGGGCGCAAAGGTCCTGACCGCCCACTCGACCCCCCGCCTGAACGAGGGCAACGTTGCGTTCTCGCAGAGGATAAACCAGATATACCCGAAGATCTACCGCCAGTTCGACCACATCATCACGATATCGGAGCCCTGCCACCGCGAAACCGAGCAGTTCGTCGCCGACATCCCGATGACCCTCATCCCGAACGGGATCGACCGGGAGTACTTCAAGCGCGACGAGAAGAAGCGCAAATCGTTCCGCGACGAGTACGGCATCGATCCCGGCCGGAGAGTGGTGCTCTCCGTCGGCCAGCAGACCCCCCGGAAGGGCATCTACGACTTCTTCAAACTCGCGGACCAGCATCCCGAGATGACCTGGGTCTGGGTGGGGGGGTTCCCGTACGGGACGTTCTCGAAGGACTACGCGAAGATCCAGATGCTCAAGACCCAGTGCCACGAGAACGTCATCTTCACCGGGGTCATCGACGACATCTCCCGGGCATACAGCGGGGCGGATATCTTCTTCATGCCTTCCCACGCCGAGACGTTCGGCCTCGTGATCGTGGAGGGCCTCTCGGCGGGTCTTCCGGTCATCGCCCGGGACATCTACGAGTTCCGCGAGATCTTCGGCGACTCGGTGCTCTTCTTCTCCGGGGTCGACGAGGCGCGGGAGATCCTCGCCGACGACGCGGCCCTGCGGCGCTGCGCCTCCCGCGCCCGCGCTTCGACGGAGAAATACGACATCACGCTTATAGCAAAACGGCATCAACAACTATACCGGGAGTTGATCGAGGGATGATCTCCGTAGTCGTGCCGACCTACAACGAAGAGCAGAACATCGAGCGCTGTCTTGCGTCGCTCGCCGACCAGACGGTGCCGAGGGAGACCTACGAGATCATCGTCGTCGACGGAGATTCGAAGGACCGGACCCGGGAACTGGCCGAGCCCCTTGCGGATCAGGTCTTCATCCAGACGAGCAAGCGGGTGGGCGGAGCCCGAAACGACGGGGCGATGGCGGCGAAGGGCGATATCATCGCCACGACGGATGCCGACTGTATCCTCCCCCGGGACTGGGTGGAGCGGATCGGGCGGGACTTCGCGGAGAGGGATATCGTGCAGCTCTACGGCACGGTCTACCCGATCGAGGACTCGTTCAGGAACCGGCTCTCTCTTCTCGGCGCGAACACCTTCTCGCGCCTGGGCTACTACACCCGGACGATCTACTTCACGCTCGGGTGCAACACGGCCTTCGACCGGGAGGCGTTCGTCCGGGCGGGGATGTACCGCTGTATCGATGCCGGGGACGATCTCGAGATCGCGCAGCGGATGCGCAAACTCGGGAAGGTCCACCTCGACCCCCGCTTGAAAGTCGGGTTCTCGATGCGGCGCTACCAGCAGTTCGGGACGCTCAAGTCGCTCTGGGAATGGTTCTACATCGTTCTTCGCGGCGGTGAGGCCGGCGGAACCACCTACACGCAGCGGGAGTACAAGTAGCCTCATGAAGAAGACCGCATCCGTCCCAAAAGCCTATTCTGCGGCGGTGCAGCGATCCGATACCTGCGAGTTCGCACGCCTCCTCGGGATGGCGGTCACGGCGATCGAGGACGGCCGTGTTAAGGTGGCGATGCCGGCGGCGGGGATGAGGAACGCTCACGGCACGACCCACGGGGGCGCGATCTTCGCCGTCGCGGACCACGCGTTCGGCATCGCCGCGAACATGGAGGGGGTCGACCAGATCGCGATCTCCGCGAACATCCGCTACTTCACCGTCCCGGCGGGGGAGACGCTCGAAGCGGTCGCATACATGGTATCGGAGACGGAGAAGACGTCGGTCTATGCCGTCGACGTCTACTCGGGCGACCGGCTGGTCGCAACGTTCGAGGGCGTCGGGTTCAAGATCGGGGGGACGGCGCGGAAAGAGTGAAAGGGGGGTTGGTGCCGGCAGAGGCGCCGGCTCTTTTTTTTCGCGATTCTGTTGTTTGAAATCTGAGGGGTTCTTGACCATTTGTCCCTCTGCCGTTGTTATCCACGATTATTGGAACTGGATGAGCGAGAGCAAGCCCAAGAAAGTGGACCGTGGGGATATCGTGTCTGGGGGAGGGGCTGACGGGGAGTGCGACGGTTTGTAGAACCGGAGCTCGACCACCGTCAGGTGCGAGGTGCGAACGGAGTGAGCATGAGAAACTCGAGGAGTTTCGAGGGGCATGCCCCCTCCCCTGTCTCTCTCCCTAAGGAGGCGTAACCCCCACCTCACCCGGCCTCCGGCCTCCTCATTCGCACCTGCGGTGCTCAAACTCCTGCCGTTCCAGCAGTCGTTCCCCGCCCCAGAGGGGCGGAGGCAGTGCGTGGCGATAAGCGACGTTCCGGCAGGAACGGAGCTGGAGCACCGAAGGTGCGATATCCACTGGAAAGCCGTGTGCGGGGTCGCAAGAATCTAAGCGGACGGATTTCTAATGACAATTGTTGCAGGGCCCGAAGCCTCATAAGAACGGAGAGTGAGATGTTCAAAATCGCCAACCGCAGCCCTAACGTACCCCCCGCTCTTTTCTCCTACCACACCGTCCGGCACTGCCCGCCGCCGCGCTTCGCGAAGTACTGCTGGTGGTACTCCTCCGCCCGCCAGAACGTTCCCGCGGGCTCGATCGCGGTCACGATGGGGCGGCGGAACCTCCCCGATCGGTCCATCTCCTCCTTCGACGCCCGGGCCTCCGCCTCCTGCTCGGGAGTGTGGACAAAGATCACCGACCGGTACTGCGTCCCGACATCGGGCCCCTGCCGGTTCGGGGTGGTCGGGTCGTGGGCGTCCCAGAATACGTCGAGGAGCGCCCGGTACGAGACCCTGCCGGGGTCGTAGGTCACCTGCACGACCTCCGCGTGCCCGGTCCTGCCGGTGCAGACCTCGGGGTAGGATGGGTTCTCGGCGGTGCCGCCCATGAACCCCACCGCGGTTTCCACGACGCCCGGCACGCGCCGGAACGCCTCCTCAACGCCCCAGAAACACCCCGCGCCGAACGTGGCGCGCTCGAGGCTCTTCTCCGGTGCCATGACGGTCCGGCTCTTCGGTGGATCTGTGAAAAAGGTATCGACCCCGTCTGGGCATACCCTTATCTTGGGTCGGGGCCACGTACTCTCATGGTCTTTGAATCAGACGCCGTAGAGGTGGTCGCCCGGCTGATGGCGCTCTCTGCCCGCACCGCCCCGAAGGCCCGGGGCACCGACGTCATCAGGACGATGATCGTCACGGGGGAAGAGAAGGCGCAACTCGCGGAGGCGATGCGGGAGTACGGTGAGACGCATGATATGGGCTTCTTCATCAGGGACGCGGGCAATATCAAGGCAAGCGACGCCTGCCTCCTCATCGGGTCGCTCCTCACCGACGCCGTGGGGCTGGACTGCGGCGGGTGCGGCTATGCCACCTGTGCGGAGATGCTCGACGCCCAGCGCGAGCTAAACCCACCGGCCACGCCGTTCCGGGGCCCGAACTGCATTGTGCGGATGACGGATCTCGGGATTGCGGTCGGTTCTGCAGTGAAGACCGCGAGCCTCCACAACGTCGACAACCGGGTCATGTACACCGCCGGCGTCGGGGCGCTCTCGCTCGGGTGGCTGGAAGGCTGCGGGGTAGCCTACGGGATCCCGCTCCGGGCATCGGGAAAGGATATCTTCTTTGACCGTACACGCTAACCGGGTATCAGCATGCCTGTTATGAAGATCCGGGGCGGGGACCTCGACCTCGTCGAGTACGAGTTCACCTCCTTCTCCCCCGGCGAGAATATCCGGCCGTGCGGTCTCAAAAAGGACTACCGGCTCACACCGGTCTCCGGCACCGTCGTCGCCCGCGCCCCGGCGAGGATTCACCTCACCGTGCTCGACATGAACCGGTTCTCCCCGGACCGTCCCGGGGGAGGCGGGATCGGGTTCGCCATCGGGGTCTATTGCACCGCCGAGGTCGAGTGCACGGATTCAGGGATTGAGATCGACTACACCCGCGAACCGATCCTCCGGCACTTCGCGGAGGCCTTCCGGCAGGTCGTCGGGTACGAGGGCGGCTTTAAGATCCGCGCACGCGACCACCAGTACGAGCACGTGGGGCTCGGGTCGACGAGCACCATCCTGATCGCGGTCGCGAACGCTCTCAACGTCGCCGTGGGCTCGCCGCTGACCTCTGATGAGCTCCGCCTCCTCCTCGGCTGCAACTTCGTCGAGGAGACGGAGGCCGGGAGCGTTGCGTTCGGGTTCGAGACCGGTGTCGGGCCCGCCGCGAGCAGCCACGGCGGCATGGTGGTGATGGGCGACGACCTGGCGCTCGTCTACCGGCACGCCTTCGCCGGGGGCAAGAACGTCTACATCGCCATCCCGTCCTCCGATATCTCGTCGGCGGGAGAGATGGAGTTCGACCTCCTGATGAACAAGGCCCGGACGCTCGACTACCGCGACCGCGAGCTGAAGTCCTACCTCGTCCTGATGGACCTCATTCCCGCGCTGGAACGCGGCGACCTCCGGAAAGCCGGCGACGTCATCTGGGAGATCGAGTTCCGCGGCTCCAAACGCGCCGAGGTGGAGCACCACGGGTTCGAGATCTACCGCTACATGGCGGCACTCCGGGACGCCGGGCTCGAGTTCGTCGGGATGAGTTCGGTCGGCCCGTCGATCGCGGTCATCACCGCCCGGCCCGAGGAGGAGGTGGCGGTGATCCTGGAGAAGGCCGGCCTCCGGGTCGCGATTGCGACCGAGGTGGACAACGAGGGGCTGAAGGTTCACCTGGAAGAGAGGGTGTGAGGGGCGGGGTTACCCGGTTTAAAATCATATTTTGCAGGTTTCATGGCGGATCGGGGCTCCCAGCCGCAGTAGCAGAACGCGCATGCAGGGTGTGTGGTTCACTCGTGCTAGCTGCGTGGCCTGTTTCTTTGATGATGAAAGATGGGCACCATCGTTCGGTGTTATTTACACATCCCGATGCAGTGGACCGTGGGGATATCGCGTCTGGGGGAGGGGCTGACGGGGAGGGGGCATGCCCCCTCCCCTGTCTCTATAATTCACACCCGCGGTGCTCGAACCCTCATATTCATGGAATGATTATGTCACAGGCAGTCGGTAGTATGGTGCTCTCCTCCAATCACATGCAACTATACTCCATTTTTAAGTTGAACTCAATTACAGAGATGTTGCTGCCTTCGGGCATATTGCCTTGGATTGCACCTAACGCAGACTTGGTTCGCCGATCTATTTCTTTGCATATGAGAATTCCTGTCACTTTATCGGTATTGAATTCCTTCATTATCTGATTCATATAGTCTAATAGTTGGATTAACGCACTTGAGGGCGATTTGTCTCTTTTTAATTCAATGACGGTGTATTTGTCGTCCTGCTTATGCTTACAGAAGATGTCAATATAGGTGCCATCTCTTGTACGATAATGCTGGTTCTTATCGACAATCTCTAAGTCAGGGAACAGTTGATGGAAATTCCGCCGAATTACATCTTCTAAATGAAGTTCTAACATATTTTCTATGACTAACGTTTTGACTCCTTCAGAATTGACACCAAGATCAGCTTTAATGGGGTCACTTGTTAAGAAAAACTCTTCAAGCGCATCAAATTCTGCAACGATCTGGGATAACCCTTCAACTGGCAAATCAATAGGGGCGATAGTACCAACAATTACATTTCTCAAGGCTTGATCACAAATTCTTCCTACGATGTCATCCGCTTTTCCACATCTTCCAGCAACATTTGCTATGAATTCCCTATAGGACGTGGAATCCCCTTCGGAAAGATCCTCGTCCTCATCTCCCCTTCCTCTCAATATGAACTTTCTTATACTTGCTCTTTTTTCATCTGATAGCGTAACAAACTCTCTGTAGCAGGCAAGAAAGACATCAGGATGTTGTGTACGCCGATATTTATCTGTTAAGAGAATCTTCCCAAGATAGTACTGTTTGTTATCAT
>NZ_JMIO01000078.1 GCF_000691865.1 Methanoculleus sp. MH98A
TAATCTGGCACATCTCTGATATTGCGCCTTAACATCAGCGAGATAATGAGAGTACTCCCCGTTCAGCACATACCTGATCCATTCGCTCAATCCTGCCGATGGATTCTTCGTTGTACATAGCGTCCTGTTATCGGAATTGATGCCGATAGTGCGGATATCTTTTCGAACGTAGTAAAGTCTTTCGTGGGTTAAACGAAGGTCGCTTCTATCGATGTTCTGAAAGTTCAAAGAGATCTCAGAGTCTCCCCACGCTTCATAATAGGGCTGAAGATCCAGATAGTTTCTCAAGAGCCAGTAGGACTCGATACCATCCCGGGCGTACTTCTCCCCCCGTTCCTGAAGTTCCTCCTGGCGGATCTTACTGAGCTGGACCTCAAACACCACGCTCCGTTCTCCCCTCGTTGCGTAGACATCTGCCCGCCAGTCGCCGGCCGGCGACTGGTATTCGGGTTGAGCATCCCACCCTTCAGCTTTGCAGATCTGATAAATCTGGCTCTTGAGCCTTAAGTGGTCGAGCGATTCCGGCCCTCCGTCACACTCTTCGGACTTATGAGCGTGGTAGAAATGTTTGAGACCGCACTTCGACATTCTGGCATGCCCGCTCATCCCGCAGCAGGGCATTGTTATAGTGAGGCCTTTTCTATGCTGAGCTTTGAGTTCGCTCCATTCGCTATCAGACAGATCGGGGCCGATAACCCTTTCACCGTTGATGATCGCTGAAAGCGGAATATTGACCACATCCTTGTTCCTGATGAAGTTTCAAGATACCCCTGCGCTGGATCCCCAGGATACCGGCTCCTGCATCAGGCCACCCCCTCCACAACCGCCACCTGATCTTCCGTCAGCCCGTAGAATATGGATGAATCCGGAATATACTGGAAAAGCATGATCCATTCCAGTCCTCCTACTCTGATTGTAACACCCTGTCATATGGTCAAACTCTCCACATGCCCAGTAGGCTGCTTCTTGGGGGTATATTTCGCAATGATCCCCTCGACATCAGCTGTGTTGAATGAAACATCACAGTGCCAGGTGCCGAACCCACCGTGCCCGTTGACAGCTCGAACCCATTCTGCAAGGGCGGCCCGCTTTGCCTTATTCTGCTGGCTGTCCTGGCCCTTCGTCTCCAACACCAGGTATTCGCCGTTTCCAAGCCGGATCAGGTAGTCCGGGCGATACCTTCGCACGTAACCCTGGTAGAGATAGAAGATCTCAAACCCGAGATGGTCGTTCTTGGCCCATGCCTGCACCGCAGGGTTCCGGTCGAGGGCGAAGGCCTCGGTGGCCTCCCAGGTGCTGTCGTAGACGCAGAAGTTGATCTGCGATTTTGCGGTCTCACCACAGGGTTTGGTGGTGTACCAGACCGGCATATCGGCGGTCGAGCGGATGGGGCGTGCCGGGTCGAGGACCGGCACGATGGTTTCGGTGTTTGTCTCGCGAATCTGCTCGTAGATGTGCTGGACGACCTTGTTCATGTTGAGGATGAGCAGAACCCGCCGGCGTGTGTCGTCGGTGCTGAAGATGAGGGGGGCGAATTTGACCTTATCGGAGCGGAGGAACCGATCGATGATGCCGACCAGCTGCCCAACGAGGTCGGCGGCGGTACCCCGCCATTCCGGGCGCATCTGGTCGAGGAGGTCCCGTGCTGTCTCGAAGACAATCCGCTGGAGCCTGATCCGGCCGAGTTCCTCAAGGTCGATGGTGGTGACCTGGTCGACGGCAGGTTTACCGTCGATGACCGGGGCGAGTTCGGCGATCTGCGGCGTCTGGGCGGCGTCGAGGACGAGGGGTTTTGCGGTCTCGATATCAAGGGTGAGCCGCGGTCGGTAGGTGTGCTCGACCCGGAGCACGTTCGGCCAGGTGATCTCGTGCTTCCGGCGGGAGGGGAGTGACTCGATCCGGGTCTTGGGCTTTTCCGGCCTCGGTGGGGCGTCGTCTCCCCCCTCGTGGGGGAGGAAGGTGAAGGGTATCCCGAAGATGTTGACGTACTCCGGCGAGAAGAGGCCGGTCTCCTCGTCGACATCGTAACTGGTGCGCCGGAGCCCCCGGCCGATGACCTGTTCGCAGAGGAGCTGGCTGGAGAAGGCCCGGAGACCCATGATGTGCGTGACCGTTCTGGCGTCCCAGCCCTCGGAGAGCATGCCGACAGAGATGACGTTCTGGATTTTCTCGCCCGCTTCACCGGGTTTCCCGACGGTGTCGACCTGTTGCCGGAGGTAGAGAGCCCTTTCTTTTTTGGTGAGCGGCCGGTTCACCTCTTCGTCGTCACTCTCGGAGACGGTCGGTAGTTCATCGAGGGTCTCGGCCTCTTTGAGGACTTTTGAGTCGATGTGGAGAATCCTGCTGCTATCGCAGAGGTCGTCGATACGGATTTTTTTGTGAGTGAAGGCGTAAGCGACTCTCGCGGCGGTCTCGGTAGTGTTCGCGACGGTGATCATGACCGGCGGGGTCCGGTAGCCGGCCACCTCCCATTCTTTCTTCTTCTCCTGCCAGTCGAGGCCGAGGAAGTAGTAGGCGGTGTTGAGGAGATCGGGGAGAGGTTCGGACTCTTCGGCGCCTTTGCGGGTGAGGTCGTCATAGACCTCAGGGTCTGTGTAGATGTGGTAGAACCGGGATCGGTAATCGTCGGGCCGTGGATTGGCGTCGTCGCGGATGACGACGCGGGGAGTCTTGACGAGGCCTGACTCAATGGCGTCGTTCAAGGAGAAGTCGCTGACGATCCAGGTGAAAAGGGCCTCTTCGTCGCTCCTCTTCCCGCTCGGGGCGAATGGCGTGGCGGTGAAGTCGAAGCAAGAGAGGATATTCCTTGCCTGGTGGATGCGGTCGAGGCCCTGGACCCAGACGGTGGCCTGATCGATCTCGTCTTTTGCGACCCCTTTGACCTTCGACTCGGCCGGGACCCGCCATGCATGGTGCGCCTCGTCGTTGATGACGATGAGGTTGTTGTGCCGGGCCATATC
Source organism: Methanoculleus sp. MH98A (assembly GCF_000691865.1). GTDB lineage: Archaea > Halobacteriota > Methanomicrobia > Methanomicrobiales > Methanoculleaceae > Methanoculleus. The sequence goes on from NZ_JMIO01000078.1 coordinate 2,961, forward strand.
GCCGAGGACTTCACGAACGTAGGCCTCGTCGCTCTTTGGACCGCGTTTGTCGACACTCCTCCTCTTCTGGATCTGCTCTGCGCTCTCCCAGGCGAGCGCGTGCCAGTTCTGCACGAGGACTTTTCCCTGCCTGAGGTTCTCTGCAAGACCGGACGGGATGATGGCGAAAGCGTCGTAGTAGTTGCCCTCGGAGGAGGGGACGAGAACGGAGAGACGGCTTTTGACGGTGAGGCCGGGAGCGATGACGAGGACGTTTTTGGAGAACCGGGGGTCGGTGGGGTAGGCAGTCTTGTTGAGGACCTGCCAGGCGATGAGCATGGCCATGACAACGGTCTTGCCGGTGCCAGTCGCCATCTTACAGCAGTACCTGCGGAACTCGCCGCCGTCGCCCTCGATATCGATCCCGGTCTTTTCCGCGGCTGGCGCCTCGGTGAGCCAGATGAGCGTCTCGATGGCCTCGAGCTGGCAGAAGAAGAAGGGCATGCCTCCCCGTTCCTGATCCCGCCAGTACTCGAGGAGGCGGCGGGTGATGCCTGTGACGGCGGGGTAGCCGGCCTCCCGCCAGGCCCTGACACGGGGCCGGATCTGGTTGACAAGGAGGATCTCGTAGAAGACGCCGGGGTCATCGAAGGCGCTGGAGCCCTGTGTGGCGACGATGTAGCCTGCCTTTCGCCGCCCCTCAACGAGGTCGAAGGTACGGGTGGTTCGGTCGTAGTGCCAGTGGCAGGCGGGTTCGGTGTAGGGTGAGGCGACGATGAGGCGGTCGATGGTCTTCTGCGACATGAATCATGCCTCCGGCACGTCCAGCTCCCGCTCGACGATGGACTCGATGCCCCGGTCGTCGATGATCTTGACGGCGATGCGCTGCTTTTTGCCAGGTTTGAAGGGGAGGGAGACGGTGCCGCGATAGGCCTCGATCTTCTCCTCGTCGATCTCGGCTTTGAGGCTCTTCTGGAGTTTTGCCCACCCCTCATTCTTGCCGGCCATGGGGAAGAAGACCTGCCGGGGGAAGAGGCTGCGGCCATCGTAGTCGGTGTCGAGCATCCACATGGCGATCTTCTCGGGACCGCCGCCGTCGACGGTGCCGGTGCGGGTGTCGTAGTAATCGAAGCCGTTGACGGAGAGGAGGATCGTGCCGGCTTCAGGGCCTTCGGTGATCAGATTCAGGGTGATGTCGGGCTGGCCGATGAGCCAGAAACTCTCGTTGCTGGAGCGTTTCTTCTTGAGGTCGTCAGTCTGCAGGTCGGTGTTCATCTGGACTTTGAGGAGGGTGACGCCAGGCCAGTTGGTCTCGTCGATGTCTTTTGCGGCTTCGGGATCGAACTGGAAGGCGGCGAAGGCGAGGATCTCGGGGCGAGGGACGAGGTGCTGCGCTTCTTTGAGTGCCATCTCGACCTGCCGGGCGTCGAGGGCGGCGTGCTCGGGGCCGAAGGAGACGGCGACCTGTTTCGGGGGGTCATCTTTGGTCTCGCCGCGGGCGTGGAGCCACCGGGTGCCACCGAGGGGTTCAAGCCGGGCGAAGGCGATCTGCTGGCCGCTCCTGCCGCGGATGCCGGCGGCGAGGAGCTCGGCGCGCCATTCGTCCTGCCGGAGGGACTCGCCGGTGCGAGCGGCGGAGTCGTCGGCCGGGAGGACTGCGGGAGTGTCTCCGGTGAGCGGTTCGACGGTGGGGGCGGGGACGGCCTCGACGGTGAAGGGGCCGGTGACGCGGACTTTTGTTTTGTCAGCCTGGGGCTGGTCGTAGAGGGTCTCCTGTGGGGCGTTCTTCTGGATGCTTACGTCGATCTCAGCCTGCCGCTTCTGCCGGGTAGAGAGGAACTTTTTGTGGGCTTTCTCTGCCGCTTCCGGCCAGGCGGGGTCGGGGTCGAAGGGGACTTCCCATTCTTCGTAGGAGGTCTTTGCAGCGGTGTTGAGAGCGGCGAGGGCAGCCTCAACCTTCGGCCGGTGCTTCTCGTGGATGACGTCGATCTCGGGGTTGTTCGCGATGGATTTGAGAGTGATGTGCGGGACAGTCTTATAGACAAACCCGCTCCCGACGCCCTCTTCGGTGTGGGCGAGGTCGTAGTAGTCGAAGACACCGGTCATGAGCCGCTGTTTGGCAAGGGTGACGGCGACACGGGAGGTGTCGCAGGTGATCCAGCGCCGCCCCCACTTCTCGGCGACGTAGGCGGTGGTCCCGGAGCCGCACGTCGGGTCAAGGACAAGGTCGCCGGGATCGGTGGTCATGAGGAGGCAACGCTGGATTACTTTCGTGTATGTCTGTACAACGTACACCTTCGGTTCGCCAAAACCGCTAATGTTAGTATCTGTCCAATGGTTGTTCAATGGATAAATAGGAAAGTCCGTAAAATATCTTACATAACGAGGCGTTTTGCCGATCCGTATTAATCGTCTGGATTTCTTTAATCTATCCATGCCACGGGTGTTGGTTTTCCATCCTCCCTTCTTTGGCGCAGGGATAGCGCCATTATCGAGTTCAAAGGGAAAGATTGTGGTTTCTGATCCTGTTTGAGAAGTAAAGTTGTCATGGCTGAAAACTTGACCTTCACGCAGAAGGGCATCAAGATTCAAAAACTCTCTTGACTCAACTGTCCGCCATGCACCATCTGATGACATCAGGCAGCGATATTCTGTTGCACCATCGGCACCATATTCTTTAGGTAAATATATCTGATGATACTTCAGATTGGCGAGGTTTTTCGAATACCATAAAATGTAATCAGAAGTCTCATCGAGATATTTTCCTCCTTTGCCTGTGGTTTTAGAGAAGGTAATCTGGGATAC
>NZ_JMIO01000079.1 GCF_000691865.1 Methanoculleus sp. MH98A
TGCCGGTGCGTGAAGAATCGGTTGATGCAATAGGTGATCTCCCGTTCGAAGTTTGCCATCAGATAAGTTTTAGATCGGGGCCTTAAAAACAATCGGTAATTATTTTAATATAGCATCGTAGTACCTTGTAACATATGGCTCTGAAAGGCATGTTACTGGTTGGACACGGGAGCAAGCTCCCCCACAATAAGGAACTTATCGAGACCACCGCAAAACTCATCACGGAAAAGACGGACGATTACATCGTCAAACCCGGGTTCATGAGCCTCAACACCCCGACGGTGGAGGAGCAGCTCGAGGCGTTCCGGAGCGAAGATATCGAGATGCTGGTCGTCGTCCCGCTCTTCCTCGCAAAAGGCATCCATATCAACAAGGACATACCGGAGATTCTTGGCCTTCCCGAAGGCCAGCGGCGCGGCACGTTCAAGCTGAACGGGAAGACGGTGCCGCTCGTCTACGCGAACCCCATCGGCAGCGACCCGCTCCTTGCCGAACTGATGCTGAAGAACGCGTCCGAAGCGATCGCCGAACTGAATTCCTGAGCGACATGCGAATCCTGGTGCTGGATACCATCCACGGCGGGGCGGAGCTCGCCGGAGCACTCCGTGGTGCCGGCCACCAGGTGGACGAGGTGGACGTCTACCGAGGAAAGGCCGGCATCTCCATCGAGGAGGCGCTCGTCCGGACCTACGATCTCGTCACCGCACCGGTCCACCTCGATCCCGATCACCCGCTTCTGCGGCGGCACGGCCCCGCGGTCTCGCACCATGAGATGGTGAAAAGGGTTCTCGGCGATAGCGGGCTCCCGCATCCCTTCATCGAGATCACCGGGGCGCGGGGGAAGACCACGACCGCCCACGCCCTCGCCTCGCTGTTGCCGGGGCCCGGCATCCTGCACACCTCAACCGGAACCTACCGCTACCCGGAACGGGAACTGCTCTGGAAGAAGAGCATCACGCCGGCCTCCCTGATCCCGGCGGTGCGCGAGGCCGAACGGATCGGCGGCTGGCTGGTCGCCGAGGAGTCGCTCGGGGTCGCCGCCGCCGGGGACGTGGCGGTGCTGACGTCTCCCGACGACTACCCGGTCGCGGCGAGGAAGAAGAGCGCGATCGCGGAGAAGTGCCGGCTGCTCTCCCGGGCGCGGACGGTCGTGCTCCCGCCGGGAATCGACCTCCCCGGAGCGGTCGCGGTCGACGAAGTGGTATCCTTCGAGGGCCGGACCTGCCGCTACTCCGGGAACGGGATCGCCGGGTCGTTTGAGAACCCGCTCAACACCCTTCCGGGCTACCGGACACCGCTCGCGCTCGCGGCCGCGACCGCATGCGTGCTCGGGGTCGATCCTTCCCCGCTCGCGGAGTTCGCCGCCCTGCCCGGCCGGATGGCGGCCCGGCGGGAGGGGGCGATCCTGATCGTCGACAACGCAAACAGCGGGACGAACATGATGACCACCGTTGAAGCCGCCCGCTACGCGAGGGAACTCTCCGGGGACGCACCCCTGACCCTGGTCATCGGCGAGGAGGGCAGGGCGGTCTGCGAGGGGTTCTCCAGGAACGAGATCCTGCGGACGGTATCGACCGTCGCTCCTGCGGAGACGGTCTACGTCGGGGAGGGGCATCCAGCGACGACAATCGCCGCGGGACTCGAGGCCGCCAGAGAGATCACCCCGGCGGGCGCGATCGTCCTCGCGGTAAAGACGTGGAGATAAGTATGGACTACATTCAACCGAGACCGAGTTCTATCGTCGCGGCGCTGTATACCGCCCGCGACCTGGGGGTGGACGTAGCGATCCTCCACGGCCCGTCGGGCTGCTCGTTCAAGCACGCCCGCCTCCTCGAAGAGGACGGCATGCGGGTGCTGACGACGTCGCTTGCCGACAACGAGTTCATCTTCGGCGGGCACGATCCGCTGATGCGGGTGCTCCGCTATGCTGAGGAGACGTTTTCGCCCCGCCGGATGGCGGTCGTCGGGACGTGTGTTTCGATGATCATCGGCGAGGATCTCCAGTCCGCGATCCACGACGCGGGGGTAGGGACTCCGGCGATTGCCGTGGATATCCACGCGGGGTTCCGGGAGAACATCGACGGGGTGCTTGCGACGCTCGAACCCGCCGCTGTCGCAGGCTGGATCAGCGCCGGCGAACTTGAGCGCCAGCGATACCTCCTCGGAAAGGCAAACGAGGTGGAGCGGTTGCGGGGAGCCGCCTCGCGGACCTACATCGAGCCCTCCCGCGGCGACCTCAAGCACGTCGCGGCAGAGCGGCTCATCGAGCTCGCCGACTCGGGCGCTACCGGGGTCGCGGTCATGAACGCGAAGAAAGAGACCGCCTACATGTTCGCCGACGAACTCATCGCCCTTCACGACGCCTGCCCGGACGCCGCGGTTACCTACGTCGCGAACCTCGAAGACCGCGGCCTCCCGAAGGTCAGGGATGACGCCGGGCGGATCCTCGCCGGGATGCGGGAGCGCGGGGTCGACCCCGGACTCCTCGGGGCGCTCGACGAGTACGGGGCGAACGGCCCCGCGATCGGGGAGCGGATCAACGAGATCAACCCTGACTTCGCCCTCATGGTCGGGGTACCTCACGCCGTCCCGCCGGAGTACACGGAAGGCATCGAGGTCTTCTCGGTCACGAACGGACCCCGGCAGGTGGAGCCGCTCCGGGAGATGGGGCACCGGCACGTCATGGTCGAGATCGACCTGCACCCGAAGACCCTCGGCGTCCGGGATATCGTCGCAAGCGAGTTCGGGGCGGTTCTCCGGAGCATGCGATGAAGTCCTTCCTTGTTGCCGGCGACCGTTCCGGGAGCGGGAAGACGAGCATCACCCTGGCGCTCTCGGCCCTCCTCTCTGCCGACCGGGCCGTCCAGACCTTCAAGGTGGGGATGGACTACATCGACCCTTCCTACCTTGCCGGGGTGACCGGGCGGCCCTGCCGGAACCTGGACGGTTACGTGATGAGCCCGGACGAGGTCCGGGCGGTCTTTGCCCACGGGTGCCGGGGAGCGGACGTCGCCGTCGTCGAGGGAGTGCGGGGCCTCTTCGAGGGCGCGGAGGCGCTCACCGACCTCGGGAGCACGGCCGCGATCGCGAAACAACTCGACCTTCCCGTGGTTTTAGTCGTCAACGCCCGGAGCATCACCCGGAGCGCGGCGGCGCTCGTGAAGGGCTTTGTGTCCTTCGACCCCGACGTCGATATCCGGGGAGTCATCTTAAACAACGTCACCGGAACCCGCCACCGGGAGAAGGCCGTCCGTGCGATCGAGCACTACTGCGGTATCCCGGTCGTCGGGGTCATCCCCCGGACGGAGGAGATGGAACTTGCCATGCGCCACCTCGGCCTCGTCCCCTACCGGGAAGGGCAGGAGCACGGGGAGTTCCTCACCCGGATCGAGATGGTGAAGCGGATGATCGCCGATCACGTCGATGCGGACGCCCTGCTCGCGCTCGCCCGGGAGGGCGAGCCGCCGGCAATGGAGAGTGGCGTATACTCGGCCCGCGACCCGGACGTCAGGATCGGCGTCGCGCTCGACGAGGCGTTCAACTTCTACTACGCCGATCTCTTCGATATCCTTGCGTCATGCGGGGCCGAGACGGTTCCGTTCTCCCCGATCCACGATCGCCTGCCGGAGGCCGACGGCTACGTCCTCGGCGGCGGCTACCCGGAACTCTTCGGCGCGGAACTCGAGGCGAACACCGCGATGCGGGAGGGGCTCCGGGAGGTCTCCCGGAACGGCACGCCCATCTACGCGGAGTGCGGGGGGCTGATCTACCTCACCGACCGGATGGTGCTCGCCCCGGGGTTCGCGGGTCCGGGAGAGGCAACCTACGAACTCGCCGGCGTCTTTGCCGGAGAGACCCGGATGCCCGCACGCCGGATGCTCGGCTACGTCGTGGGGACGAGCGATGCGATGAGCCCCGTGGGCGAGGCGGCGTTCCGCGGTCACGAGTTCCATTACAGCAGCGTCGACCTCGCGCCGGAGACGCGGTTCGCCTACCGGCTGAGCCGGGGGAGCGGGATCCGGGACGGCTTCGACGGCGCGGTCCGGGACCGGACGATCGGGAGTTACACGCACCTCCACCCGGTGGCGAGCAGGGGGATGCTCGCGCACTTCACGGACTGCTGCCGGGGCTGAAACCCCGGGCTGCACGTTTTTTTGGGGAACCCCGGGACCGTGTCCTGGAACGCTACGAACCCCGCCTTCGAGAGAGACCCGGCCGTCGCCGGACGGTGCACGAAACGCAAAACATACAAGCAAATCGATACCACACTATTGCCATGTTAATTTACCTTGACGGCAGATTCGTCCCGGAGGAGGAGGCGAAGGTTTCGGTCTTCGACCACGGGCTTCTCTACGGCGACGGGGTTTTCGAGGGGATACGGGCCTACAACGGCAGGGTCTTCCGTCTCGACGAGCACATCGCACGGCTCTACGACTCGGCGAAGGCGATCGACCTCACTGTCCCGATCACGAGGGAGGAGATGGCCGAGGCGATCAAGGAGACGCTCCGGAAGAACAACCTGCGGGACGCCTACATCCGCCCGATCGTGACGAGGGGCGTCGGCGACCTCGGCCTCGACCCCCGGAAGTGCGAAAAGCCGACCGTCATCGTCATCGCCGTCACCTGGGGCGCGATGTACGGCGACCTCTACGAGAAGGGCCTGCGGGCAGTCTGCGTCTCGGTCCGCCGCACCCCGCCGGAGTCGATGCCGCCGAACGTCAAAAGCCTCAACTACCTGAACAACATCCTCGCGAAGATCGAGGCGAATTACCGCGGCGTCGACGAGGCGATCTTCTTCGACACCAAGGGCTACATCGCCGAGGGCTCGGGGGACAACCTCTTCGTCGTCAAGGACGGCGCCATCGTCACCCCACCGACCTTAAACAACCTGCGCGGCATCACCCGGGCGGTCGTGCTCGATCTCGCGGAGTCGATGGGCATCACCCTCCTGGAGCGGAACCTCGGCTACTTCGACCTCTACACCGCCGACGAGGTCTTCGTCACCGGAACCGCGGCGGAGGTCGGCCCGATCCGCGAGATCGACGGCCGCGTCATCGGGAACGGCAAGCCCGGGCCCGTCACCCGGCAGCTGATGGCGGCCTTCAAGGCCGTCACCCAGAAGGAAGGAACCCCGATCGACGCGTGAGGAGAACCGGGCCGGCCGGGATTTCCCAGGCATAACTTTTTTATCCGCTCGCGCCCAAGTTGTATAGCACTTCGGTGCATAGATTCGCTGCTATAGTGTAGGGGCCAATCATGTCGGCCTTTCACGCCGACGACAGGGGTTCAAATCCCCTTAGCAGCATACTTTTTTTGGTGAAATGATTGTCTAAAACAAATGCTCAATACAATCTCACATATCAAGATAAACGCTGTAATACTCATTCATCGGCGTGATCATTTGATATGTGGCATCACGGCCCAGATACTCCAGTGGGACATCTTGTTCCTTGATTTTTCAAATCGATAGATATAAGTGATTAAAAACTGAGAACCACAAATTGAAACGTCAGGATCAGGTCTCAAATATTCAGATATTCAACTGAAATGCATTAACTGTATTTTAGATAAATGCCAGTGAGGGCGGCTCCTAGGCATCGGAAGGCATTATCACAGAAAATGATGTACTGCAACGAGAAAATGTCGCATCTCTCTGAAGGTCGATTTCATGGAAGATAATAATGTTGCCATCTATCTCGATTTCGAAAATCTCGCAATCTCAGCAGAACAAACATACCCCTCTCATGAAAAACCTCTCTTCCTGCGCCCAATTCTTGATTACGCAACAAGTTTTGGAAACATATGTATTAAAAAATCATATGCGGACTGGTCACAGGAAATAGTTCGCCAATACGAGAGGAAATTGGTGAAACATGGCTTCGAGATGAGACACCTCCCGCAGACCAGCTTCCAGGGAAAAAACGGAGTTGACCTGCAGCTTGCAATCGATCTGCTGGAGGATATGCAAATGTTCCCAATAATCGACGTTTTCATACTCGGTTCCGGTGATACTGATTTCATCCCTCTTATCCGTCGGGTGCTTTCACGCGGCAAGCGAGTATAC
>NZ_JMIO01000080.1 GCF_000691865.1 Methanoculleus sp. MH98A
TCGCGCCCAAGTTGTATAGCACTTCGGTGCATAGATTCGCTGCTATAGTGTAGGGGCCAATCATGTCGGCCTTTCACGCCGACGACAGGGGTTCAAATCCCCTTAGCAGCATACTTTTTTTGGTGAAATGATTGTCTAAAACAAATGCTCAATACAATCTCACATATCAAGATAAACGCTGTAATACTCATTCATCGGCGTGATCATTTGATATGTGGCATCACGGCCCAGATACTCCAGTGGGACATCTTGTTCCTTGATTTTTCAAATCGATAGATATAAGTGATTAAAAACTGAGAACCACAAATTGAAACGTCAGGATCAGGTCTCAAATATTCAGATATTCAACTGAAATGCATTAACTGTATTTTAGATAAATGCCAGTGAGGGCGGCTCCTAGGCATCGGAAGGCATTATCACAGAAAATGATGTACTGCAACGAGAAAATGTCGCATCTCTCTGAAGGTCGATTTCATGGAAGATAATAATGTTGCCATCTATCTCGATTTCGAAAATCTCGCAATCTCAGCAGAACAAACATACCCCTCTCATGAAAAACCTCTCTTCCTGCGCCCAATTCTTGATTACGCAACAAGTTTTGGAAACATATGTATTAAAAAATCATATGCGGACTGGTCACAGGAAATAGTTCGCCAATACGAGAGGAAATTGGTGAAACATGGCTTCGAGATGAGACACCTCCCGCAGACCAGCTTCCAGGGAAAAAACGGAGTTGA
>NZ_JMIO01000081.1 GCF_000691865.1 Methanoculleus sp. MH98A
ATTTTTCCCCTCTATCCTGAAGTCTACGACGTTCCCGTCTAATAGGTCCTTAAGTCTCCGCAACACGGTGGTGTGTGAAACGTTCAGATCTTTTGCAAGTTTGCGGGGGTGCGAGTCGCCCCTGAGCAGGAGAGCAACGATCTTGATGGACACATTTTGTTCCACATGGAACATATTTGAACCAATCAATAAAAAGGTTGTGCCTGTTCCTGGCTAAACACCGGAACGGCGGGTCACACCTGCTTTGTTGACGCAAGCGGGGAGCTACCGGCGACGGGGTTGTGTGAAGCGTTTCCGGCCGTAAAAAAAGAGTTGCCGGGGGTTTACGCAGAGCCTTTCCGCTCCGCGTCTTTCTTCCGGTACCCTTCGAGCAGGATCGTCGTCAGGTTCTTGACGGGCACGTCCGTGCAGTCGGCGATGTGGAACTCGCAGAACGGGCAGACCGTCACCACCACGTCCGCGCCGGTCGCCTTCACGCACTCGTCGCGCTTCGCCCCGAGGGCTTTGGCCTCCTCCGGCACCCCCGACCGGACGCCGCCGCCGGCGCCGCAGCACTGCGTCGGCATCTCCACGAACTCCCGGACCCCCAGGCGCAGGAGTGTCCGCGGCTGCTCGCTGATCCCCTGGCCGCGGAGGAGGTGGCAGGGATCGTGGTAGGTCGCCCTGACGTCGAGTTTCGACGGGAGCTCGATCCCGTACTCCGTGAGGATCTCGGTGACGTCTTTCACCTCGAACGGCGTCTCGTAATCGTTCTTCAGCGTCGCCCCGCACCCGGCGCAGATCGTCATCACGGTCTTGATCCCCCGGCTGGCGAAGGCCTCGATGTTCCTCTTCTTCAGGTCGTCGATGAATGACGTCTGCCCCGTCCGGATCAGCGGCGAACCGCAGCAAACCTGCTCGTGGGGGACGATCACCCGGATGCCGTTGCGCTTCATGACCTCCATCGCGTCGAGCGCCGTCCGCGGCACCCGGCCGTTGAACATGCACCCGACGAAGAACCCCACCTCGCCGCGGACGGGGCCGTCGGGCTCGATCACTTCCGGAACCTGTTCGAGGAACGTCGGCTGCGTCCGCTCGACGCTCCGGCCCGTCTCCTGCACCAGCTGCGCCACCTCCTGGTGGCGGGGGAGGGTCAGCCCGCGGCGGTTCGCGATCTCCCGGAGTTTCTCGATCGCCTTGCCCGGAGTATCGATCTTCTTCGGGCAGACCTCCACGCAGCGCTTGCAGGTCGTGCAGTAGAAGAGCCCTTTTTCGATGGCGTCGGTGATCCGGTCCCCCGAGTCGCGGGGATCGAGGGCGAGGCGCATCTCCTGCCGGAGCACCGTCGGCCCCGCGAAATCCGTCACCTGGAGCGCCGGGCAGGCCGATACGCAGCAGAGGCACTCGATGCAGTCCCGGAGCGGCTTGATCGCCTCGATCTCCTCCCGTGCCGGGAGGGCAGCGTCCGGCGCCGGGCATATCCGGGCGATCTTTGCTATCACCGGCTCCAGGTCGACCGTCAGATCTTTCAAGACCGGGAGGGCCAGCGGCTCGACCGTCATCCCGTCGCGGGCCTCCTCCATGCAGGCGAGGACGGGTTTCCCGTCCACCCGGACGGCGCAGCTCCCGCACTGCCCGGACCCGCAACAGTAGCGGTAAGCGAGCGTCGGGTCGTGCTCGTCGCGGACGGCGTGGAGGGCGTGGAGCACCCGGGCGCCCTCGTTGACCTGGACGGCGTACTCCTCGAAGTGCGGCTCCGCGTCCACGGCGGGGTCGAAGCGCGAGACGTAGAGCGTGATCGTCTTCATGCCGCCGCCTCCCGCCGCTCGATCCCCTCCCGGGTGAGCGAGACGTAGGTGTGGGAGAACGGCGACGTCGCCGGTTCGGTCGCCACGTCGGCATCCAGCCGGACGTGGGCTCCCCGGTTCTCGGGCCGGAGGAGGGCGCACCGGACGATCAGGGACGCCGTGGTGCACATGTTCCGGACGGTGCAGCATTCAAGCAGGTTCGCGGTCGAGGCGGCGCAGAGCCGCTTGTCCGCCAGCCGGCGAACGTGCCCGAGCGCCGTCCGGAGGTCGGGGGCGCTCCTGAAGATCCCGGCCTGATTCCACATCGTGAGTTTCAGGTCCTTCCTGACGTCTACGGGGCTTATCGCACCCTCGAAGAAGGCGTCGAGCACCTTGAGTTTCTCATCGATCGCGGCATCATCGATCCGGCCGCCCCGTGCGGGCGCCTTTCCGGCGAACTCCCCGGCACGCTTTCCGAAGACCTGCGTGTCCGCGAGGGCGTTCCCGCCGAGGCGGTTTGCGCCGTGCACCCCGCCGGTAACCTCGCCGCAGGCGAAGAGGCCGGGGATGGTCGTCCGGCACTCCGGGGTGATCCTGACCCCGCCCATGATATGGTGGGCGGTCGGGGCCACCTCCATCGGCTCCCGCCGGATATCCACGCCGTAGGCGAGGTACTGTTCGAGCATCACCGGAAGCCGTGTCTCGATCGTCTCTGCCGGGAGGTGGGTCACGTCCAGGTAGACCCCGCCGTGGCCCGTCCCCCGGCCCTCCAGCACCTCCGTCGCGATCGCTCTCGCAACCACGTCCCGGGTGGAGAGTTCCATCCGGTCGGGGTCGTAGCGCTTCATGAACCGCTCCCGCCGCGCATTCAGGAGTATGCCTCCCTCGCCCCGGACCGCCTCCGTCACCAGGCGGCCGCGGGCGTCGTAGGGATAGACCGCCCCGGTCGGGTGGAACTGGATCATCTCCATATCGATCAGCTCCGCCCCCGCCCGGTAGGCCATCGCAAACCCGTCCCCGGTTCCGGCGGCGGAGTTCGTGGATATATCGTAGACCTGCGTCCCTCCGCCGGTCGCGAGCACCGTCGCGTCGGAGCGGAAGAGCACGACGTCTCCGTCCCGGTCGAGAGCAATCGCGCCGGCGACCGCACCGTTCTCGTCCCTGACAAGATCGACGACCGAAACCTCCTGGTAGAGGTGCGTATCGGTCGCGTCGAGCCGGTCGAGGAGGGTCATGATCATCTCGTGGCCGGTCCGGTCGCCGGCGTAGCAGGTCCGGGGGAACCGCTGTCCGCCGAACGGCCGTTGCGCGACCTCTCGCGCCTCCGTGACGTCGAAGACGGCGCCCCACCGGACGAGGTCCGCCATCCGTTCGGGGGCCTCGCGGACCAGCGCGTCCACGAGTGCCGGGTCGTTGAGGTACGCCCCGCCCGAGAGCGTATCCTCGCGGTGGACGTCGACCGAGTCCCGGTCCCGCAGCACGGCGTTGTAGCCGCCTTCCGCCATCGTCGTGCACCCGCCTTTGCCGGCGATGGTCTTGGAGACCATGACCACGCCGCCGTACCGGGAGGCCTCGATGGCGGCCCGCACCCCGGCGCCGCCGCTTCCGACAACCAGCACATGCGCGTCCACAATCTCGTCTACATGCATCTTATTAGTCGGTGCGTTGTATAATACCATAAAGTAATTGCAGGGGACAAGTGAGCCAGAATGAGGCTTTTAATGAAATTTGGCGGCACTTCCGTCGGAGAGGCGGACTGTATCGGGAGGGTCGCAGACATCGTAGAATCGCATCGTAGCGCAGGCGACGAGGTCGCGGTCGTCGTATCGGCATGCTCCGGGATCACCGACCGGATCATCGCGGTGGCCGACGAGGTCATAGCAAGCAAGGAGCAGCCCGATATCGGGACGCTTCTTGACGCCATGCGGGAGCGCCACACCCGGCTCCTCAAGGAGACGGCTCCCGACTACGCCCGCGAGGTGACGGCGATCATCGACAACCGGCTCGCCCGGCTGCAGAACATCCTCTCCGCGGTGCACACCTTAAAGGAGCTGACTCCCCGGTCCCGCGACTACATCGTCTCCTTCGGGGAACGGCTCTCCGCCCCGATCGTCGCGGCCGCCCTCCGTCAGCGCGGCATCTCGTCGGTCGCCCTCGACGGTGCCGAGGCGGGGATAATCACGACGGCGAATCACGGGGACGCCCGCGCCCTCCCGGTGAGCGAGGAGAACATTCGTGCCCGGGTCGCCCCGCTGCTCGCCGACGCCGTCCCGGTGATCATGGGCTTCATGGGGGCGACCGAGCAGGGCGTCATCACCACCCTCGGGCGGAGCGGTTCCGACTACTCCGCTGCCGTCATCGGTGCCGGGGTCGATGCCGACGAGATCTGGATCTGGACCGACGTCGACGGGGTGATGACCTCCGATCCCCGGATCATCAAGGAGGCCCGGGTACTCGACGACATCTCGTATCTCGAGGTGATGGAACTCTCCTACTTCGGCGCGAAGGTTCTCCACCCGCGGTCGATCGAACCCGCGATGCAGAAGGACATCCCGATCCGGGTCAAGAACTCGTTCAGGCCCGAAGTCCCCGGCACCCTCGTCCTCCGCGACAAGCACCAGGAAAAGCGGGTGGTCAAGGCCATCGCCCTGATCGAGAAGGTGGCGCTGGTCAACATCAACGGCGCCCAGATGGTCGGCCGTCCCGGCGTGGCAAAGACGATCTTCTCCGCGCTTGCCGAGCGGGAGGTGAACGTCATGATGATCTCGCAGGGTTCGAGCGAGGCGAACATCTCCCTTATCATCGACGAATCGCACCTGGACGCCGCGATAGGCGCCCTCAACCCGGTCGTGAAGCAGGGCATCGTACGCGAGGTCACTTACGACCACGACGTCGCCGCGGTCGCGGTCGTTGGTGCGGGGATGGCCGGGACGCCCGGAACCGGCGGCCGGATCTTCTCGGCGATCGGCCGGGCCGGCATCAACATGATGATGATCTCGCAGGGTTCAAGCGAGGTGAACGTCTCCTTCGTCGTGAAGGCCGGGGACGGCAAACGGGCCCTCCAGGTGCTGCACGATGAATTCCGCTTATCGGAGAACTCTGATGACTGAAGAAGCACATACCTACCGCGAAGCCGGGGTCGATATCGACCTCGAGGCCCGGGCGGTCCGGGCGCTGATCGACTCCCTCACCTACCGCAGATCCGGCGACTTCTCGATGCTCGGGAAGGTCGGACACTTCGCCGGGCTGATCGACTTCGGCCCGTACGTCCTCGCGCTCGCGGTCGACGGCGTCGGCACCAAGATGCTCGTCGCGGATGCGCTCCGCGACTGGAGCACCGTCGGGATCGACTGCATCGCGATGAACGTAAACGACCTCTACGTGATGAATCTCGAGCCCGTGGCGTTCGTCGACTACATCGCGACCGACGCCCTCTCGCCGGAGAAGATGGCCCAGATTGGCCTGGGGTTGAACGAGGGGGCACGCCTCGCGAACATGAACATCGTCGGCGGGGAGACCGCGACCCTCAAGGGGCTCGTGAACGGCCTCGACCTCGCGGGAACCTGTCTCGGTGTCCAGGAGAAGGAAAAGGTCGTCACCGGCGAGGGGGTCGTTCCCGGCGACCTGATCGTCGCCGTTCCCTCGAGCGGCATCCACAGCAACGGCCTGACCCTCGCCCGGAAAGTCGTCGAGGACTGCGGATCCTACGAGACCCTTCTTTCGAACGACAAGACCCTCGGCGAAGAGCTCCTGACGCCGACACGGATCTACGCCGAGGTGCTCCGGGTGACGGAGGCCTGCGAGGTTCACGGGATGTGCCACGTCACCGGCGGCGGCCTCCTGAACTTCAGGCGGCTCAGCGAGTACGGATTCTCCTTCACCGACCCCCTCGCGGTTCCCGAGATCTTCTCCTGGCTGCAGGAGAATGGGAAGATCAGCGATACGGAGATGTACCGGACCTTCAACATGGGCATGGGCTACGCCTTCGTCGCCCCGGAGAAGAGTGTCGCCGCAATCCGGGCAATCGTCCCCGACGCCCGGGTTGTCGGCGAGGTGACGGAGGAGCCCGGCGTGCGGCTGAAGGGTATGGAGATCCGGTGAGGGTTTCCCCCCTCCCTCTTTGAACGGTTACCGGGACCCGGCGCAATTCTTATCCTCAGGCAGCCAGAGATTTAGATCGATGGCAGACGTCTATTTTACCTCCCTCAGGGCACGGGGTCCGCACGAGAGCAAAGCCGCAAAGATCCGCCGCCTCTTTGATGCGGCCGGGTTTGACGCGGCTATCCGACCGGGAGACCTTGCGGCCGTCAAACTGCACGTCGGAGAGCGCGGGTGCGACACCTACCTCCACCCGCTCTTCGCCCGGCAGGTGGTCGATAAAATAAAAGAGCGTGGGGCAAACCCGTTCCTCACCGATACCGCCACCCTCTACGCCGGGAGCCGGGCCGACGCCGTCCGGCACACCGTTACTGCGATCGAGCACGGGTTCGCCTACGCGGTTGCCGGCGCCCCGGTCATCATTGCCGACGGCCTTTCCGGCGGTTACTGGAGGGAGGTCGCCGTCGACGGGAATCACTTCGAACGCGTCCGGATCGCCGGGAGCATCCTCGACGCCGACAGCATGATCGTCCTCTCGCACGTCAAGGGCCACGACCTCGCCGGGTTCGGCGGGGCGATCAAGAACCTGGCGATGGGCTGCGCCCCGCCGTCCGGGAAGGCGGAGCAGCACGCGGGCAGGCCGTACGTGGAGGTCGAGCGGTGCGGCGGGTGCGGGAAGTGCACCACGGTCTGCCCCCAGGCGGCGATGACCCTCGCCGACGGGCGGGCGGTGCTCAACCCGGAGCACTGCGTCGGGTGCGGCGACTGCATGCGTGCCTGCCCGACGGGCGCGATCGAGTTCGACTGGACGACGGAGATCCGGCCGTTCATCGAGCGGCTCTGCGAGTACGCCCTCGGCGCCGTCCGCACCAAACCCGGGAGGGTCGGCTACGTCAACTTCCTCCTCGACATCACCCCGGACTGCGACTGCGTCTCCTGGAGCGACGCGGCGATCGTCCCCGACATCGGGATCCTCGCCTCCACCGACCCGGTCGCGATCGACCACGCGAGTTTCGACCTCGTCAACAGCGAGCAGGGGTTCTCCCAAACGCAGCTCGGGCGGAACTTCGCTCCCGGGGAAGACAAGTTTAAAGGGACCTGGGACTACACGGACGGCAGGTACCAGTTCGAGTATGCGGCTACCATTGGGCTCGGGGATGCCGATTACCGGCTGATCGAGGTGTGAGATGTCGACCGGAAAAGTAGTGCTGCTCTGCGGGAGTCCCCGGCCCGGGGGGAACACCGCACAGGTGCTCGGGGAGTGCGCAAAGGTCCTCGAGCGCGAGGGTATCGAGACCGAGACCGTCCTGCTCGGGGAGATGCGCATCCTCTCCTGCACCGCCTGCGGGCTCTGCACCGAAGGGGAGTGCGCCCTCGATGACGGCTTGAACGAGATCATCGGGAAAATCCGGGAGGCCGAGGGGTTCATCGTGGGAACCCCGGTCTACTTCGGCACCGCCCGTGGCGACGTCACGGCGGCCCTGCAGCGGATCGGGATGGTCTCGATGGCGTCCGACTCCTTCCTCTCCCGGAAGGTGGGCGGCCCGATCGCCGTGGCCCGGCGGGGCGGGCATACCGCCACGCTCCAGGAACTGCTGATGTTCTTCTTGATCAACGACATGATCGTGCCGGGCTCGACCTACTGGAACATGGTCTTCGGGAGGACGCCGGGAGAGGCCCTGGGCGACGAGGAAGGAATGAGAACGGTCCGGCGGTTCGCCGAGAACGTTGCGTTCCTGATCAAGAAGTTGCGCTAGTGCACCGTGTCATCTTATTATAGAAATTTCTTGCATGTACCGGGACGGCAACCATGGTCTCACGCGAAGAGCGCGAAGCCGCGAAGTGCGACTGCCAGAATGGCAGGAGCATGAGCACCGTTAGGTGTGAAGGAGTGTAACTCTCAACCAACCGGGTCTTCGCGCTCTTCGCGGCTTCGCGTGAGTTATTAGTGTAGATGACGATACGGTCTTGCGCGAAGGACGCGCAGCCTTCGCGTTCTTCGCACCTATCGGTGCTCAAGCAACCTGAAAGTCTTCAAGCACCGGTGCTCCGGAGAATAACCTTTTTCATCCTCTCCGATGAGGGATCAGCATGGATCTTTCGTCTGAAGCGATCGTTTTGGATGTCGCGGATACGGCACCGTTGACCCGGCGGGAGATCGCCGACCTCCTGCCGGAAGTCCCGGACTGGTCGCTCGAAGACGGGCGGCTTGCCGCCCGGTTCGCCTGCAAGGGGTTCGATGAAGCGGTGACGTTCCTCAACGAGGTCGCCGGATTTGCCGCGCGAGAGAACCATCTCCCGGATCTCGGCATCCACGCTGCGAGGTACGTGGACGTCGCCTGGTATACCTACGCCATCGGCGGACTCTCCCGCAACGACTTCGTCATGGCCGCACGGCTCTCCGAGTGGCTCCGGTGCCGGCAGGGTGCGTTCCTCTAACCGGTGCCGAACGCCCGCATGACCCGTGCTTTGACGGCCTCTTTCGGGAGAGCGCCGACCACCCGGTCGACCAGCATGCCGTTCGCGAAGAACAGGAGTGTGGGTATCGCCGTTATGCTGAAACTCGCCGCAATTCTGGGATTTTCGTCGACGTTGCACTTGCCGAAGGTCACCCTGCCGGCGAAGTCACGCGCAAGGTCCTCGACGACCGGGGCCACCATCCGGCAGGGGCCGCACCATTCCGCCCAGACGTCGACGACCAGGGCGGGGTGCTCCTGCAGGTTCGTCTGAAATGCATCGTCAGCGATCTCGATGACGCCCCCCGGCGTCCCCGTGAGCCGTTCCTCGAGTTTCCGGAGACGTTCTTCCCGGAGACGCTGCAGTTCGTCGTCAAGCGGCCTCTCTCCTTCCATATGACGGAGATATGCCGCTCGCCCATATTAAATGATTAGCCCCGCGCCGGGCACCGGCGCCCCGGACTCGCACCGGTCCGGCCCGCACAAAGATATATAACCCCCGAAAAACAATGTATATACCTCACAGGACAGAAGCGAGGTGGGGTAGCCAGGACATCCCGGCGGGCTCATAACCCGTAGATCGATGGTTCAAATCCATCCCTCGCTATGAAAGGCAATTCTGCGTTTTTACACGTTTTTCTTCGTTATTCGTCTCCTGCACTCAGATGGTTCTCTTTCCGGGCAGGGACGCACGCCTGCACCCGATTCGCCCGGAATAGGGGTTTTGAGGCGCGCAAAATGCGTACAGGCTCTTTCGAATCGGGAAGATAAAATTCCGGCATGCCGGAAAAAAGAGGTGGTGATCCTGAGGGGCTTACGTCCGTTCCTTCCCGGCCTTGAAGGTCGAGAGATCGGACTGGTGGGTGCCTGCCACGTAGTCCACGACACAGTGGCAGCTCTTCTCCCCGTTGATCTCCACCGGGTAGCACCCCGTCAGGCACCCGGTGCAGAGGTTTTGCTCACCGCACCCGATCGCCTCCACCAGATCCTCAAGTGAAATATAGGTGAGCGACGTCGCGCCGACGCTTTCGCGCACCGCCTCGACCTCCTTGCCGCTCGCGATCAGCTCCGTGCGGGTGGGCATATCCACCCCGAGATAGCAGGGGGCGATGATCGGCGGGGAGCCGACCCGGAGATGGATCTCTTCGGCCCCCGCATCCCGGATCATGTTCACGATCCGGCGGGAGGTCGTCCCCCGGACGACGCTGTCGTCGATGAGCACCACCCGTTTGTCCTTCAGGTTTCCCCGAACGGTATTGAGTTTGATCCGGACCGCCCGCTCCCGCTGCTGCTGGGTCGGCATGATGAACGTCCGGCCCATGTAACGGTTCTTCATCAGCCCCTCGATGAACGGGATCCCGGACTGCTCGGCGTAGCCCGCGGCGTACGCGATCCCGGAATCGGGAACCGGACAGGCCGTGTCCGCTTCGACGGGATTCGCATCGTAGAGTTTCTGCCCGATCCGGCGTCGCACGTCGTAGACCAGCGTCCCGTCCATCACCGAGTCGGCGCGGGCGAAGTAGACGTACTCGAAGATGCAGTACGCCTTCCGGTTCGCGGTCGCTATCTGGGTGGAGGTGAGCCCGGACTCATCGATCCGGATGAGTTCGCCGGGCCGCACGTCCCGGACGAACGTGCCGTCCAGCGCATCGATCGCCACGCTCTCCGACGCCACGATGTAACCGTTATCGAGTTTTCCGATGCAGAGCGGTTTGATGCCGAGCGGATCGCGGAAGGCGTATACGGTATTGTTCAGGAGCGCAACGGTGGCGTAAGAACCCCGCAGCCGCCGCATGCAGAGCAGGACGGCATCTTCCATGCTTTTGGAGGTCCGGAGCGCATCGGCGATGATGTTGCCGATGATCTCCGTATCGGTCGTGGTGCAGAAGATCTGCCCCCGGTGTTCGTATTCCTCACGGAGTTCGGCTGTATTGACCAGGTTGCCGTTATGGGCGATCGCGAGATCGAGCCCCCGGTACCGGAAATTGAACGGCTGAACGTTCTCCGGGACCTTTGACCCGGTTGTCGGGTAGCGGACGTGTCCGATTCCTGCGTTTCCCTGCAGATCCTGCAGGGTCTGGCTGTTGAAGACCTCGGCAACGAGCCCCTGGGCTTTGTGCGTGTACAGGGTCGTGCCTTCAAAAGTAGAGATCCCTGCGCTCTCCTGCCCCCGGTGCTGGAGAGCGTACAGGGCGTAGTACAACGGAAACGAGACACCGCCAGCATCGACGATGCCAACGATACCACACATGATGCAGCTCTAATGCGTCGGTACCTTTGCCTTCTTCTCCGTCCAGCGGTAACTGCGGATTCTCCGGCTCTTGCCGAATCCACAGGCCGCACAGACTTTGTGCTGTGCGTGGAACGAGATCTTGCCGCATCGCCTGCAGGCGATGTGAGTGCGTTTCTGCCGCTTGCCCATCGATGGTGTGCCTTTTGACATTCTCTCACCTACTGTTTATTCGACTGAAGGGGTAATGTAGATCACATTGTCACCGCGGACGATCAACGTGCCGAGTTTCTGCGCCGCGCCGTCCACTTCTTCTTCTGCCTTGTCCAATACCAGATTCATGTGAACGTCGTATCCCTGGAGGATCCCCCGGATCTCCCTCCCACCTTTCAGGCTGATGATG
>NZ_JMIO01000082.1 GCF_000691865.1 Methanoculleus sp. MH98A
AGATCTCAGTTGCTGGATGGTACCTGACGTACACATCAGTATGAGCAAATGCCTTTGCGAGCAACTCCACCTGATCCTTGACAAACGTGAGGTAATGGTCAGACAGAACCATCAATCTATGTTCTTCCATAGGTACCGCCATCCGGATTGTAGCAGTTGCAGAAACTCACCCCGTCTCAGGTGATGGGTTACGTGAGACCGGATAACCGCCGATCGTGAAGAGTACTCCGCACGTACAACTTTTCTTACCTCCCAGGTACCGGGATCCACCAGCGCACTCACATTCCCGATCTCTGCGTAGGTATGCGCGTCGCTGCCATACATCCCGGGTTTCCGAAGCCTCCGGGCCAACTGCACCGCCCTCTCGTTCTGCTCTACCGTGCTTCGTGCATTCCATACCTCGATGAGGTCTACTGCTTTTGCGAGTTCGAGGACATTCGGGTGCGACCGATATGGGTGGGGCAGGACGGAAACACCTCCCTGTTCCCTGATCTCGTCAATAACCTCATCCCACCTGCGGGAGCGGATCTCCTCATTGACGAGAAGACCGATGATATCGCCGGAGCCGGTCAGGATCTCCGCGCCGGGAATGACGGTCACCCCGATCTCCTTCTCCAGTTTCCTGGCTTCAAGGGAACCCCGGATCGTATCGTGATCGGTTATTGCAACGCCGGTTAAGCCCGCTTTTTTCGCCTGCTTCAGGATCCGCCCGGGCCTCATCAACGAGTCGTGCGAGTGGTTTGAGTGGATATGGCAGTCAAAGTAGAGGTCTTCCATGCGGCCTCCAGAATCTCCCCTGTTTGATGCGGAGCGCAAACTCGCCGGCCGTCATCCCCAGTTGCAGGATGTTGGGCACGATGTCGTGGGGATCGATGTCATAACAGATGGTCCTGTCCGCAAAATCGGAGATGAACTCTGGTACGGCTCCCGGTTTCGTCACAGCGTGGAATACATCCTGGGGGAAGAGCCACCTGAACTTCACGCCGGTTTTGTAGGAAAAAACCGGTTCGATGTCTCCTTCGCATGCCATCCTGCAGGTCAGGTACGGGAAGTCTACGCCGGATGCGATGGCGAGTTCAAGAGATCCCCAGAATTTAGGATTAATCTCCATCAGGAAGTACTTCCCGGTCCGCTCGTCCTTCTTGAACTCGACCATGGCTACGCCGTGCCATTGCAGGTTATCAAGGAGTTTCAGGCCCTGCTCCATCAACATGGGGTCGTAGATGCTCTCGGCAAGGGTGCTCGGACCACCGGTGACCGGATATTCCCGTAGCCGCCGGTGCATGAAAATTGCTCTTGCCTCCCCGTGATTGTAGAGCGCAAAAAATCCATAGCCCCCGCCAGAGATATATTCCTGGACGATTGGAGAGAATGCTGATATCTTTTTGTACTGGGATATAAGTTCCTCGGGCGAGTTTGCATAACCGACGTTACCGTTTTCCCGTGCTCCCTTCACCACCACAGGATAGGAGAGGGAGTCTGCGATCCGCTCCGCATCCTTAAGTGATTGAGGATAGTAGGTCTTTGGGATGGCGACGCCGATGCTCTCTGCAAGTTGCATGGTTTTATCTTTATTCCCGGCGAGGTCGATCGAGGCCCGATCCGGCAGGGGCACCCGGACATAGGGCTCCAATCTTTCCCTAACCCGGGATATCTGGTCGACTGCCGCGTAACTGATCGGCAGGACTACGTCGAACTGCTCCCGCTTTGCCAGGTCGTACACAGACTCGGCAAACGTGGTATCATGTTCGGGGTTGGGGGCGAGAATGCTTTTAGAGCAGTATTTTGAGTGGAATGAGACGCTCAGGCGCATATCAGAGAGCACCGTAACATCAATTCCCCTCTTTCCCAGAGACCGAACTGACGCCAGCGTGTGCTTGAAGTTTCCGTCAGTGATCAGAACCCTCATGACAAAACCACGTTCACCTGTTCTCTATCGAACCTGATATCCACATACCCGTCGCCGCAGACATACTCTGCATCGATATGCCGGACTCTCTCCGGGTCGACATGAACCCGGACACGCAACGGCGGCAATGATCGAGCCCGCTCGAGGCCTGTAATCGTGATTTTGAAGCCGTCTTCGGTCTTCGAATAGTCCAATCTGGCATTGCGGCGCATTCTGAACCAGTCGACAATATCAATTGCGCGCGTTACCCACGCCCCATCTGCCATGGCCCTGTTGATGATATTCGTATATACATCGCCCCAGTCGCGGGGCGCGGCCAGGCAATCACTGTGCCAGAGTATCGTGACAACACCACCGTATCGCAACGCCTGATCGAGGATCTCGTTGCAGGTCTGGTACGCCTCATCCTCGTCCAGACTCAGGCAGTCTACCCGCTTGCATCCCTCTTCTGTCGTGAGCCAGCAGTGCCTCCCGAACAGGCTGACGTCCTGGATGTGGAGAGGGAGTTCCAGCAGCCTCTCCACCCCGCGTGGCCGGTAGACCTGCAATGTCCCGGCCCGGAATCCGATATCCTCGTTGTACCCGAATGTTGAGTCGTAATCATAGCCGGCGTCATCAAGGATCTGCCATGTGCCCTCATCGAAGTGCAGCCAGTGAACCCGTGTGCCTACCCTTACTCTTGCGTCCTTCGGGAGAGACATGCGTTCATTCTCGGCGCTGGCTTTATCAACCCAGTTGTCTAGGCCATGAACCCCCACTTCCCACCCGCGGGCAGCAAGTTCATCAACCGGAGTATCATCGATTGAATAATATCCGGCACGAATCTTCGGAGACCCGATACCCGCATAGCCGCTCTGGGGCAGGAAGTAGAACGTAGACTTCACCTGGAGCTGCTCCTCAAGTCTCCTCCAGGTCTCAAAGAGATCCCAGGGGTCCTTCGCGAGGCCGAATTTCGCGAGCACGATTCTGGTTCCCTCGACAAACCTCCGCTGGCGGAAGCAGTTGTAGGCTGCATAGAAGACCGAAAGAAAAGACCGCTCTCTGACGGAGGCGACATCCACATCGTGCGTAAGCGCAAGCGAGTAGGTGTATCCCCAGGGTATCGGCGGGATCTCGATCAGCGGGGAGAAACGCTTGATCTGCTGGCGCAACGTGTCCAGGCACTCTTCGCAGAGCGGCCTGCGGTTACGAGGGAGCCCCTCGTTGAGCATATCGGCAATCTTTTTGATCAGGTCATTATCGGTGAGGTCAATTCGGTTACAGGTCTCTGGAATATGTCCGGTTTTTGTTATGACAACATCATACCTGGATGTCGGGGTATACCATTCCCAGGGAACCTTCAGTAACTGAAACACTTCCTCAACTGCATACTCATCGTCATGTTGCACTCCAATCATGTCTTTTTATGCCTCGTTTGAGATGTACAGTCCTTGCAGATTTCCCGCATCCTGATATGTCACAACAGATCGATTCAGACAAATCAATTTGATAGACATTAACTTATACCTTATCGAAATACGGAA
>NZ_JMIO01000083.1 GCF_000691865.1 Methanoculleus sp. MH98A
AAACAGAGTTTATATCTTTCGCTTCAGGACACTCTCTAATATTACGATGTTGTAAAAGAGTAGTACTTAATATCAGAATATCCGGGTCCCGTATAAAAATGTGAAATTATGCCGGATTTACAGTGTGCCTTTGTCCATCTCCGAGACGAGTTCGGCTATCGTTGCCTTTCGCTCTGCGTATGCATTATGCTGGTGGATGCTCTCCTCGTTCGTCTGCTTGATAGTGACTACGGAGTCTCCGGGCAGATCGTGGAACTGCGCGATCACCTTGCGAGCCATCTCGCGTACGCAGTCTTCGACGAACCGGGGATTCTTGTGAGCTTCCATCACCACGTAACTCTCGTCGCCCCGCTTGAGGAGCTCGTAGATACGTGCACTCATGGAGTCCTTCAGGATCTTGATGATCTTCTCGAGACTGATGTGCTGGTCGTCGTCGATCTCGATGCAGAGGAACCCCCGTCCACGCTGGTTGTGTGTGGCCATCGGCACCTCGTTGAAGAACGACTCGATCTTGTCCTCTTCCACCCCGAGGTTCTCGAGGACATGCAGGGCATGATCCTTCATGATGTTCTGGGCACAGGGGCAGGCGGTCATCCCGGTCACTTCGGCGCCGATGCTCTTTCTGATGATCGGGTTCCCTTCGTTCCTCTGGGCTATTGCTCTCGCGTGGACGTTCACGACCTCGTGACAGCTCGTCTCGCTGACAGGCGTCTCGCGCCGGACCATGAACTTGCTCCGCATCCGGACCTCGGTCCGTTCGGCGTATTCGTGCCGGTCGAGGAGTTTCCTCGCCACTGCGCTGCAGAGTTCCTCGATCTCGTTCACGTCGCCGTCGATGGCCTGCTGCAGCACGTCGTCGATCACCTCGAAGTTCCGGGAGAGGTTCGCCCCCTTGAGGCTTCCGGGGAGATCGACGAAGACGTCGAAGTTGGAGATGAAGATGACCGGCCGCTTACCTGGTCGGGCGACTTCAACGAGTTTTTGTACGTTCTTAACACCCACCCTGGTCAGGTTGATACGGACCTCCGGCAGGCTGGACTGGACATCTGGCAGTTCCATTACAAATCCTCAATAGCGTATTGAGAGTAAGGTTTCTCTTCATCAACCTTAAAATGACCCTCAGTGCACCACCGAGGTTCTTTGATATAATATTTATCAGGTTTGCTGTCTAACGGGGAGTGAGAACCTATGGTGCAAAAATACTATGAGTCCGATGCGGACCCTCGCACCCTGGAGGGCAAGACCATCGCCGTCATCGGCTATGGATCCCAGGGACGCGGACAGGCGCTGAACCTGCGTGATTCCGGGTGCCGGGTCGTCATCGGCCTGCGGCCGGGCGGCAGCTGGCAGAGGGCATCCGAAGACGGTTTCGAGGTGTATTCCGTGGCCGAAGCGGTCAAGCGCGCCGACGTTATCCAGATCCTCCTCCCCGACGAGAACCAGGCGGCCGTCTACCGCGCCGAGATCAGCGCCAATCTCAGGGAGAACGCCTGCCTGATGTTCTCGCACGGATTCAATATTCATTACGGCCAGATCGTCCCCCCGCCCACCGTCGACGTGGTCATGGTCGCCCCGAAAGGGCCCGGCCACATGGTCCGCCGGACCTATGAGGAGGGGAAGGGCGTCCCGGCCCTCATCGCCGTTCATCAGGACGCCACGGGGCAGGCACGTGCCATCGCGCTCGCCTATGCCCGCGGGATCGGCGCGACCCGTGCGGTGGTGTTCGAGACGACGTTTGCCGAGGAGACCGAGACCGACCTCTTCGGTGAGCAGGCGGTCCTCTGCGGCGGGATTACCTCGCTCATCAAGGCCGGGTTCGAGACCCTGGTGGATGCCGGGTATGCGCCCGAGATGGCCTACCTTGAGGTCCTGCACGAGACGAAACTCATCGTCGACCTGATCTACGAGGGCGGGTTCACGAAGATGCGCGACTCGATCAGCAACACCGCCCAGTACGGCGACCTGACCCGCGGCCCCCGCGTCATCGGGCCCGAGACCTACGTGGCGATGCAGGAGATCCTCGAGGAGATCCAGAACGGCGAGTTCGCGAAGGAGTGGATGCTCGAGAACATGGTGAACCGCCCGGTCTTCACCGCACTGACGAGAGCGGACGAGGAGCACCTGATCGAAGAGGTCGGCGCGGAGATCCGTTCGTTCATGCCGCAGTTCAGGAAGTAAGGCCCTCCTCTTTTTTCCGTCCTTCGCGTGAAACTACATCGCCGTCCTTGAACCGGTAACCTCACGCGAAGGCGCGAAGGGAAGTTGCCGGTACCTGCGCCGGAGTTCGTGTGAGGGCCGTGAGCATTGCTCCACGCGGCCCCACCCGATACCCGTTTATACCCGGCCGCGTCACCCTCCGGTATGTCCGTCTGCATCATCTATCACTCGGAGACCGGCAACACCCGGGCGGTCGCCGAACAGGTCGCCGCTGCGTCCGGCGGCGATCTCATCGGGGTCAGGGACCTTGCGAACTACTCGAAGGTGGGGATGTACCTGAAGGGCGCTCGCCGGGCCATGAAGGGAGATTCTGCCGATATCGAACCCGCCGCCATCGACGTCTCCGTCTACGAGACGGTCGTCGTCGGAACCCCCGTATGGGCGGGGAACCCTACCCCCGCGATCAACGCCGCGGTCAATACCCTCCGGGGCATCGAGGGGAAACCCACGGTCGTCTTCTGCACCTCGGGCGGGTCACCGCGCAAGACGCTCGACACGTTGAAGGCGATGCTCGCGAAGAGGGGTGCTGACGTCCGGGGCGCGGTCCCGCTCACTGCACGCGACGCGAAGAAACCGGAGGCGGTGAAGCCCCTGGTCGATCTCGTCCGGGAATCGCGAAAAAAGATGGCCGTTCAGTAGCGCGCCGCACGGGTCGTCGTCGTAAGCGCCGTTTCCATCTCTTCGGGCTCTCGAAGCAGGCAACCTCGACGTCGGTTAAGTCGCGCCCGAGGGTTTTTTGCAGCAGCGCGAGGTCCTGTGTCGGCAGCAGACTGCAGAACCGGTGGGCCGCCCACCTTCGTGAGCGTGTGTAAGTCCCGGCGCAAGGTAACCACTTTTTGACGTCGCGCGATCAATAGTGAGGTATGAGCCCGTCATACGAAGACCTTCTGAAGAAGGCGTATACCAATATCACGGAACCGACGGAGTTCGAGGACCGGTTCACGGTTCCGACCGCCCGCGCCTTTATCGAGGGGAAGACCACGGTTCTCGAGAACTTCGCCGAGATCGCGAGTACCCTCCGGCGCGACCAGGATCACCTGATGAAGCATCTCCTCGGCGAGCTCGGCACCGCCGGCAAGGTGGAGGGGACGCGGGCGGTCTTCTCCGGGAAGTTCGAGCAGGAGCAGATTAACACGATCATCAAGGGCTACGTCGACGACTACGTCATCTGTTCGGAGTGCGGGAAGCCCGACACCCGCCTGGTCAAGACCGACCGTATCCTGACGCTCAAGTGCGACGCCTGCGGCGGTCACCGGCCGGTGCGGAAGCGAAAAGCGATAGTCGATCCCTCTGCAGCGTCGAAACCGACCGAGGGCGCCATCATGGACGTCACCCCGCAGTTCCTCTCGAAACGCGGCGACGGCGTGGTGAAGATCGACCGCTACACGATGTACGTTGCGAATGCAAAACCGGGCCAGACCGTGAAGATAAAAATCACCCGGATCGCCGGGACGATCATCTTCACCGAGCGCGTGGACTGATCGCGTCTTTTTTGATCTCCACCCACATCCCCTCTTCTTCTTCCCGGATGCGGGCACGGCCGACACCGCTCTCTGCAAGTTCCTTTTGGAGCGTATCGGGGGTCGCCCGCCCGCTCCGCCGGGCGACGTCGCTGTCCCAGTTCGGGTTTCGCCGCCGCATCTTTGTAAAGATCGCTTCCCGGAGTTCGGGCGTCCCGAAGCTGCCGCCGACGTACGCGACGCCGCCGGGCCGGAGTACGCGCTCGATCTCTAAAAATGCCCGTGCCCGGTCTTCCCAGAAGTAGATCGAGCCGCGGCTGACGACGAGCGAGACGGTATTGTCGCACAGCGGCATGCAGTGGACGTCGCCGGTGACCGGGGTCACCCGGCCCACACACCCGGCGGCGGCCGTTCGGGCTATCCGGGACATCGCCGGATCGGCGTCGAGCGCGATGACGAAGAGTTCGCTTCTCTGTGCGAGCGCTACGGAGAGGAGGCCGGGGCCGCTCCCGAGATCGAGCGCGATCCCGTCCCGTATCCCCGACCACGCGAGCGCCTGCTCCGCGATGATGGGATAGATGGGAGCGAAGACCTCCCGGGCAACCCGGGCGAAGCCTTCGGCGCTCTTTGTCATGGGACGCCTACGCGGTTTCGAGCGCTTCTATCTGGTGGAGGATTTCGCCGGCGTAGCCGGAGAGCCGCTTTGCCGCATCCGTAACTGCAAGAAGAGGAGACCGGCCGCCGACCGTGGTGACGACCAGTTCGGGGTCCGTGAACCGGAATGCCTGCTTGCGCTGCGCCACGTCCACCTGCGGATCGCGGATGAGTTCGGCGGCGAGCGCGTCGATGTAGGTGTTGCCTTCGCCTTCAAAGAGGATCCGGGCTTTATCGTCGGTCAGATCCAGGAGTTTGAGTTTCATGGCCATACGCACCTATGTTTTGGTTCCGGGAGGGGTATATACGTATGGGTGGGGCACGGCGCCGGACGGCTCGATGGTGAGCCCGGAGGCTTTCGCCGGTCTGCCCCCCCGAAGAACTACTCCATCCGGCCGTGAGCCGCCGCCGGAAGAAGGGCATACCGGTCGCCCCCTATCGGCGGGCGGAACTCCCGGTGCCGGCTCTTTTATCGTTCGGTTGCTGCGTGCTTCTCGATCGAAACGCCTCGACGTGTAGATGATCGTGACAGAAAACGGATATAGAGGAACGTTGAGCTCTCAACCATGGGTTTCGCAGGCGGCGCCTGCAACAGTGCGAACGTCCCGCGCCCGGAGGCGATGGGGGCGCGTGCCTCTCCGGCCTCCGAGAGATCCCTGAAGGTGTGTGAAATGAGCGGAAAAATTGGAATGCAGGCGTTCCCCGTCTCCCTCGCCGTGCTGCTGGTGAGCGTGATGATGGTGCCGGCGATGGCTACGGATGCCGGGGCACTCGATATTGAGAAGCTGGACATCGTGGATGCTGCAACACTCCAGGAACGATCTCCTTCGTTCATCAGCGAACTTCGAAGTGAGGGGTGCTCCGAAGAAGAGATTGCCGAGGCAATCCGTAGCCTGCCGCGAGTTTCATACCTTGACGGATGGACGGAGGCGGACGACAAGCGGGTATCGTCCCTTTTGCAGCAGGCAAGGGATGAACTGAACTACTCGATGTACGGCGGGATAGATCTCCCGTCGGGGGATAGGGTCCCCGGGCCCGGGCATATCGACACGCCGGTTACAGAACCCGGTTCTCAAGCGGATGCGGCCGTCGTTGCCCTTTCCAATCCGGGGGCCGCTAAAACAATCCTGTGCCCCTCCGGAGGCCTCCGGGATCAGGAACCGGCAGTTTCCGCGAAACTCCAGCCGTCCCGGCCGATCTTCACCGGACCGGGGATCGAAGACCTCAAAGCCGCCCTGAACAGGCGGGAACCCGTCACCGTCACGTTCGGAGGGCTTCCCTTCTCGAAGGGTGGGAGCGGAATATCGTTCTCAGTCTTCACCGCCGCCACAGAGAGTCTGATACGGGAACGCTACCTCTACCCCAACGGGTCTCTCATCGGGTACGGCTACGGCATCGACGGGTATTTACGGGTGGGCATCTGGAACGGCCCGCCTCCGCCGGAGAACGTCTCATCGATAGACGCGGTGTATGCGATGCTCGATACGCGGGCAAGGGAGATGGGAATCGAGGATATTCCGGTGAAGTTCACGGTATTCATCTCCCCGCCGGAGCTCGTCATCGGTCCTCAGATGGATTCGTCGGGGTGGATGAGTCTATGCGGTGGGTGAGGCCATAATCCCCGGCCCCGCATCCCCCACGAACCCCCACGGTTTATCACCCGCCGCTCCCATACGTACAGGAGAGGCTATACCATGGAGATCGCGTTCACCAAACTGCAGGGAAACGGCAATGATTTCGTCCTGATCGACGAGCACAACGGCGAGGTCATCCCGGAGGATATGAAGGGGGCGTTTGCGGCGCTCTTCTGCGACCGCAGGTTCGGCATCGGCGCCGACGGCATCCTCTTCCTCCAGGCGTCCGGGGCGGCCGAGATCCGGATGCGGCTCTTCCAGCCCGACGAGAGCGAGGCCGAGATGTGCGGGAACGGTATCCGCTGCCTCGCGAAGTACGCCTACGACGCCGGATACGTGAAAGAGTCCTGCTCGGTCGAGACCGGGGCGGGGGTCGTCCAGGTCTCGGCAGGCTACGCGGACGACGAGTTCACCGCGACGATCACGATGCCGACACCGGCGTTCGAGCGGAGCGCCATCCCGGCCGCCGGGAACGGCGAATACAAGGAGGAGATCCGCAACTTCACCGTGTATGCCGCGAACACCGGCGTTCCCCACGCGGTTGTTTTCGTCAAAGAAATAGGCGCAGTCGATATCGCTGCCGTCGGCCCGGCCATCAGGAACCACCCCTCCTTCGTAGAGGGCGCGAACGTCAACTTCGTCGAAGAGGCCGGCAACGACACGATCCGGATCCGGACGTTCGAGCGCGGCGTCGAGGGCGAGACCGAGAGCTGCGGCACCGGCGCGACGGCGTCCGCCGCGGTTGCCCATCACCTCGGCAAAGTCGGGGATTCAGTAAGGGTAGAGACGAAAGGCGGCCCGCTCGTGATCCGGTTCGGCGAGACCGTCACGATGGAAGGCCCCGCCGAGACGGTCTTTTCCGGCGTTATACCGTTCTGATCCCGTCTTCGGTGATCGTGAAGTCGAACGAGATTCCTTCCGGCCGGGACCGGTGCTTCCGGAGCATCGCCCGCCGGGCACCATCCTTCTTTTCAAGCCGTATGATGGCCTTCGAGAGATGCTCGAGCGCCGTCCCCCCGAGCCCCGCCACCCGGTCCCGCTCCACATCCATATAGATCTGGTTCGTGATCAGGACGGGGATGTCGTATTTCTTCGCGAGGCCGAGGAGTTTGATCATGTGATGCGAGAGTTTCCGTATCGCCTCCCGCCCGAGATCGAGTTCCGTCCGGTAGAGGGCGGTGGCCGAGTCCATCACCAGCAGCCCCACGGGGGCGTGGCCGTTCTTGAGCAGCCCTTCCGCATCGGCGATCATCGTCCCCTGCTGGGCGAAATCGAGTGGCTCGAAGAGGTAGAGCCTGTCCGCGAGCGCTCCGGCGTTCTCCCCGGCGATCTGCGTAAAGCGCTCCACCGAGAACCCTTCGGTGTCGATGTAGACGACCGAGTTCCCGGCCCGGAGGCAGGCCACCGCCGCCATCAGGCAGAGGGTGCTCTTGCCGCTCGCGGGCTCGCCGTAGATCTGGGTGATCGCCCGGCGTTCGAGCCCGCCGCCGAGCAGGTCGTCGAGGCCCTGGCTTCCCGTGCCGACCCGGTCGGTCTTCATGGTTCGAGCACACCCCGCTCGACGAAGAGACGGCGTGCGGCCGCCTCGACCGCTCCGGCGACCTCGCGGAACGGGAGCCCGGTCTCCCGTGCGCATGCCGCCGCCTGTTCGTACTCGGCCTTGAACGAGACGATCTTCCCGCCCGACCAGCCGCATTTGACGTCGATCGTCGTCTCCTTCCCCCGCACGGTCACCGTGACCGGTTCGATGGTCCGTTCGGCGACGGCCCGGTGCACCATCGGGATGCACCGTATCCCGAGCGTCCCGAGTTCCCGCGCCATCACTCCCGTGAGGCGGTCGGTCGCGTCAGGGCGGCAGATCACCCGGACGAGGTGACCGCTCCGCCCCTTCTTCATCACGACGGGAGTAACGCTCGCGTCCCGTGCCCCTTCTTCCATCAGGCAGCCGATCGCGTAGGCGAGGGCTTCGCCGGTGACGTCGTCGACGTTCGTCTCGAGGATGTCGACCCGGTCGCCTTCGGGAGCCTCTTTTGCAGAGAGAAGCATCGAACGGATGACATTCGGCCTTCCCGGTGGATTCCTGCTTCCCGCCCCGTAGCCGACCGCCCTGATCTCCGTCGGGCCGAGGTCTTCGGGCCGGACGGTCGAGAACTCGGCGAGGAGCGCGGCTCCCGTCGGGGTGCAGAGTTCCCGCTCCTCGTCTCCGGAGACTGTCGTGAGATCCGATTCCGCGAGGATTGCCACGGTCGCCGGTGCAGGGACGGGGAAGGTGCCGTGGGCGCCGACTGCAAACCCCCGGCCGAGGGCGAGCGGGTGGACGGCGACCCCGTCGGGGGCGAGGGAGTGAAGGGCGGTGCAGGCCCCCACCACGTCGGCGATCGCGTCGTCCGCACCCACCTCGTGGAAGTGCGCCCCCTCTCCGTGGATACTCTCCTCGGCCCGGTGTATCCGGAGAAAGACCCGCCGCGCCATCTCTTGAGCCGGGGCGGGAGCGTCGCTCTCGGCCACCCGGTCGAGCACCTCGTCGAGGCTACGGTGGTGCACCGGGGCATGCGCTCTCACCTGGACGGCCCGGATCCCGGAGCGGTCTACCCGTTCGATTGTCGGTTCCCCGACGACGGAACGCATGGCTGCCCTGACAAGCCCCTCATCGGCTCCCAGATCGAGAAGGGTTCCGATGATCATGTCGCCTGCGGCTCCGTTGAACGGATCGAAGAGAAGTATAATCATGCGTCTCCAGTACTTATAAATCCCCGAAATATAAGAACTAGAGGTAATGCCCGAGATATACTTGAAGGTAGATAGCGCTTATCCGGAGGATCAGGGGGCAGGCAAGGCACGGCTTGACCCTGATACCATGTTGCAGCTCAGGCTTAACCCGGGAGACCTCGTCGCTATCGAAGGAAAGCGTCGCACCGTGGCCAAGGTCTGGCGCGCCATGGTGAACGACTGGCACCAGGGCAAGGTCCGGATCGATAATTTTACCCGGCTCAATACCGGTGCGAGCATAGGCGACAGGGTCAAGATACGAACGCTCGATGAGGAGGCCGAGGCGAAACGGGTCGTGCTTGCGCCGCCCGAAGACCTCCCCAAACAGCTCCCCATCAACTACGGCAGCGTCGTCAACAAACTGATCGACTTTCCTGTCGTCAAAAACGACTCCGTCCCCATTCAGGCCGGGCTCCCGTTCATGCAGCCCCAGCTCGTCGCGTTCAAGGCGGTGGTGGTCGAGCCGGAGAACGCCGTGATCATCACCAAGAACACGAAGATCGAGTTCTCCGAGAAGCCTGCGGCCGGATTCGAGGGCGTGAAAAGGATCAGCTACGAGGATATCGGCGGCCTCAAGGGCGAGCTGCAGCGTGTCCGCGAGACGATCGAACTCCCCATGCGGCACCCGGAGATCTTTAGAAAGCTCGGGATCGAGCCGCCGAAGGGCGTCCTCCTCTACGGCCCGCCGGGAACAGGAAAGACCCTCATCGCAAAGGCCGTCGCGAGCGAGAGCGGCGCTCACTTCATCTCGATCGCGGGGCCTGAGGTCATCTCGAAGTACTACGGCGAGAGCGAGCAGCGGCTCCGTGAGGTCTTCGAGGATGCACGGCAGCACGCTCCTGCGATCATCTTCATCGACGAGCTCGACTCCATCGCTCCCCGGCGGGAAGAGGTGACCGGGGAGGTCGAGCGGCGCGTGGTCGCCCAGCTCCTCACGATGATGGACGGGCTCGAAGAGCGGGGGCAGGTCGTGGTGATCGGGGCCACGAACCGGCTCGACGCCATCGACCCTGCGCTGCGCCGTCCCGGCCGGTTCGACCGGGAGATCGAGATAGGTGTTCCGGCGGAGGACGACCGGGTCCAGGTGCTCCACATCCACACCCGCGGCATGCCGCTTGCCGACGACGTGGCGATTGCCGACGTCGCCCAGCAGACCCACGGGTTCGTCGGGGCGGATCTCGCCGCTCTCGCCCGGGAAGCGGCGATCAAGGCGTTGCGGCGCTACCTGCCCGAGATCGATCTCGAAGCCGAGGAGATCCCTCCCGAGATCCTCGAGAAGATGGAGGTGCAGGCCAGGGACTTCCGCGACGCTCTCCGCGATGTGGGCCCGAGCGCCATGCGGGAGGTTCTCCTCGAGGTGCCCCACACCACCTGGGGAGACGTAGGAGGACTCGAAGAGGCGAAGCAGGATATCCGCGAGGCGGTGGAATATCCGCTCACCCAGGGGGAGCGGTTCGAGAACCTCGGTATCGAGCCGCCGAAGGGTGTCCTCCTCTACGGCCCGCCGGGCACGGGTAAGACCCTCATCGCAAAGGCCGTCGCGAGCGAGAGCGGGGCGAACTTCGTGCCGGTCAAGGGTCCCCAGCTCCTCTCGAAGTGGGTCGGCGAGAGCGAGCGGGCGGTCCGCGAGATCTTCAAGAAGGCCCGGCAGGTTGCGCCGTCCATCATCTTCTTCGACGAGCTGGACGCCCTCGCCCCCGCCCGGGGCGGCGGCACCGAGTCGCACGTGGTCGAGAGCGTGCTAAACCAGATCCTCACCGAGATCGACGGCCTCGAGGAACTGCGGGGCGTGGTGGTGATGGGCGCGACCAACCGGCCGGACATGGTCGACCCGGCGCTGCTCCGGCCCGGACGGTTCGACCGGCTCGTCTACATCGGCGAGCCCGGGCGGGACGACCGGGAGAAGATCCTTTCCATCCACACCCGCTACATGCCGCTCGAGGGCTCGACGATGGAAGACCTCGTGGCGATGACGGAAGGGCTCTCGGAGAACGGTCTCGAGGACCTGGTTCTCGCCGTGGGAGCCAACCACCACGTGACCGTCGAAGAAGTGAGAGAGCACCGCGCTGCGATCGAGGCGAGCGACGACGAAGGGCTCGCAGGCCACGTCCGGCGGAAGAAACTCGTCGACCTCCTCGCCCAGCAGAAGGTGACCGTCGACGACCCGGCGAGGGATCAACTCGTCAAGAAGGTGGCGACCGGCGCCGACGGGTTCGTCGGCTCGGACCTCGAGGCGCTCGCCCGGGAGGCGGCCATGCTCGCCATGCGGGAGGGTGCCGCCGTCGTGAAGCCGTCGCACTTCGAGCAGGCACGGGAGAAGGTGCACGCGACGATGAACGAGCGGCTGCGGCAGTACTACGGGAAGGTGCAGCAGCACTTCAAGGGCGGGCTGCCGAAGGATATCCAGCCCCCGGAATACCAGTGAGCGGCTCTCCCCGGAAATTCTTTTTTTCAGCGAACCTGTTCATCGCGCCTGCGGCGGATATGCAATCAGCCCTTCCTTGACGCCCCGGACGAACCCCGCCTTCTCGTAGAGCCGGAAGACGTTTTGTTCGCGACGGCCGGACAGAAGCATCACCTTGTAGCAGTTCTGCCGCCAGGCATGGCCCAGCGCATGGTCAAGGAGGGCCGTGCCGAACCCCCGGTTCCGGAACTCCCGCCGGGTTACGACGTTCTCGATGAGCCCGTAGGGCCGTGCGCCCCGGGTGAGGTTTGCGAGGATGTGCAGGACACAAGACGAGACCGGCACGCCCCCGTCTTCGAGGAGGAAGAGGTGGGTTCGCGGGTCGGCAAGGATCTCCTGCCAGGCTCGCTCCAGCGCACGGTCGTCGGCCTTCTCGTCGACATCGTGCAGGTGGGTATAGAGGGAGAGGACGGCGGCCAGATCGCTCTCAACGGCCTCCCGGACGAGCGGCGTGTCGCTCTGCATATATCTCGATCTGCCTCTTTGGTAATCTGCTTTTGTTTTTGTCCGGGCTTTGTTGTGACCCTCTCTGGAGAAGTCTCGATTGTGTCCCGGACACGGATTCCGAGAGGATATCGCCATGAGGATATTTTCCCGTTTTGATTACTCTGTTTGCCACACTTCGCATCTGCGGGCTCAAGCTCCTGCCCTTGGGCTGGTCGCACTTCGCATCTGCGGGTGGTGTGTCTCTATCCGCCGTCACCCCCTGAGAATCAGCGCATCACACCCCCCGGGGCAACCTATTTACCGCCCCATGAACAAGCATATACATCAAAGCGCATACCTGCCGCCCGGAGCCTGCCCATGCCGAACTGCACCACGTTTCTCGACGCCAACGCCTGTAACCCCGAAAAGACCGCTCTCATCGTCCCCTCCACCGGAGAGTCCTACACCCGCGCCGAACTCCTCGACCGGGTCTGCCGGGTCGGGCGCGGCCTCCTCGACCTCGGGGTCGGGCGCGGGGACCGCGTCTGCATCTACCTCGACAGTTCGACGGAGTACCTTCTCAGTTACTTCGCCCTCTGGCGCATCGGCGCCGTCGCCGTCCCGACGAACCGGGTCTACCGCGAGAGCGAGGTTCTCTACGCCGTCCGCGATGCGGGGGCCGTGGCCGTCATCACCGACGTCGAAGGTGCGGCGCTCGTCGGCCGCATCCGGGACCAGGCATCGACCCTCCGGCACGTCGTCGCCGTCGGCGGGGAGGGCGCGGGCACGACGCCGTGGGCGGACCTCCTCCGGGCGCCGGCGGACTGCCGCGCCGTCCACTGCCGGTTCGACGACCTCTGCCAGATCCAGTATACCTCCGGCACCACCGGCAAGCCGAAGGGCGCCATGCTCACGCACGGGAACTGGATCGCCGCGATGGACGCCGAGCGGGACGTTCTCCGGATCACCGACGAGGACGTCTACCTCGGGATCTATCCCATGGGGCACGTCGGCCTCAGCTGGGGGATCGCGACGCTCCGGGCCGGCGGAACCTACGTCGTCATGGAGCGGTTCGATCTCGACCACTACCTCGACCTCGCCCGCGAGTACCGGGCCACGATCGTCGCCGGGATGCCGCCGGTGATCCACTCCCTCATCCAGACCCCGCCGGGAACCGAGGCGGCGCTCGCCACCGCCCGGGCGATGATCAGCGGCGGCGGCCCCCTGACGCCCGGCGTCTGGAAACCCTTCCACGAGCGGTTCGGTATTCCCGTCGTCAACGCCTACGGCCTCTCCGAGACGGTCGTCGTCGGGACCGGGACCGCCATCCGCCCCGAGCACTACGCGACCGCCGACGAGTTCCGGAGCGTCGGCACCCCGGTCGGGTTCTCGGAGGTGAAGATCGTCGATGCCGGTGACCCCACGCGGGAACTGGAACCCGGCGAGGACGGCGAGATTGCCCTCCGGGGCCCGGGAGTGGCGCTCGGCTACTGGCAGATGCCCGAAGAGACCGCCGCCGTCTTCCTCCCCGACGGCTGGTTCCTGACCGGCGACGTCGGCCACCTGGACGCGGACGGGATGCTCTACATCACCGACCGCAAGAAGGACATGATTGTGATGTCGGGCTGGAAGGTCTACCCGACCGAGGTCGAGGACGTCCTCGTCCAGCACCCGGGCGTCCGCGACGCAGCGGTCTTCGGGTGTGCCGACGAGCACCGGGGCGAGGTTCCGGTTGCCGTGGTGGTTCCTGCAGGTAACGGCATCTCGCCCGACGAGATCGTCGCCTTCGCCCGCGAGCGCCTTGCGGGGTATAAAGTCCCCCGCCGGGTCATCCTCGCCGGCGAGATCCCCCGGGTGAACGGGTGGAAACTTCTGCGCAAGCGGCTCCGGGAGGAGTACTGTGGTGCCTGCAACGAGTGAAAAATCGCATCCGATAGAGTAGTTATTAAGGAAAGAGCGGCAAATCTCCTGTTTGAGGACACTTATCCGAGGTACAGACGTGGCAGACACCACCAAACGTTCTACAGGAATCGCGGGTCTGGATCTGGCGCTTGACGGGGGATTCTCACCGGGCACCCGCATCGTCATCTCCGGATCTCCGCTGAGCGGCCTTGAGCTCCTGGCACAGCAGTTCTGGCAGGAAGGGGAGGGGGCGGGAGCTTACCTGATGCTCGATACCGCGCCGGGAGAGAATATGATCGACGCACGGGGCATGAAGCCCGCAGCGATGACGGCGGCGATGGAAGGCGAGAAGATCATCGTGGACTCTCTCTCCACGCTGATCGCCGCCTGGGGGATCGATACGGCCGCCAGGTTTGTCCTCGAAGACACCCGCCCGATCATCGAGGGGGGTGCAAACATCGTCTACCTCCTCTACACGGGAACTCACAGCGCCTTTGAGGAGGCGCGGATCATGCGGGCCGCCGACACCTTCCTCTCTCTCAGGCAGCAGGTTCAAGGCAACGAGTTCGAGCGGGTGCTCGCCGTCGAGAAATTCAAAGGTTCGGACGTGCCGCAGCGCGTCATCCCCTACAACATCATGGCTGACGGCCTCGAACTCTCGACGACGAGCAGGGTGGTCTAGGCCGGACCCCTTCGTATTTTTTCGCGTAAAACCAGCGGTCTAGCCGGTATGCTCGGCCCGGACCTCGCCCGTCGCAACAACCATATTCTTCAGTTTTCCGAGCGCCGCGTCGCGTGTCTGCATCCTGAGACCGCAGTCGGGGTCGACGAGCATGGTGTCGGGGGAGAAAACGTCGATACCGGCCTCGAGCCTTTTTTTGATCGTTTCTATGCTCTCGACGCCCGGATCGGCCGAGTCCACGCACCCATACCCGATCATCCGACCACCCAGGTCTTTTTCCGAGAGAACCTCGAGGTTTCCTGGGTTGTTCGCGAACTCGAAATCGAATGCTGCGACGTTTATCCGGAGGACGTCGTCGATGACGTTCCCGAGGTTGCCGCAGACGTGGAGGGAGGCCGGCACCCGGAGCCTCCCGGCGATCGCGTTCACCGCCTCGCGGCCGACGGCGAGGTTTGCCGCCCCCGTCGAGAAGATGGGCTCGTCGACCTGGATGAGCGCAACACCGGCGTCCTGGAGGTAGTTCGCCTCGACCGCGAGCGCCTGCGCGATGTCAAGGACCAGTTCGTCTTTGTTCCGGTAGAACGGCGTCTCGATCGAGAGGCCGTGCGCGAGCGTGCTCGGGCCGGTGAGGATACCTTTCACCTTCGGGTGCCGGGAGAGGGCGTATTTCGTGTCTGCGAGGGTGATGGGCCGGGCGGCAGGCTGGACCTTCCCGACGACAGAAGATCCCCGGATCCCGGGGAGGTGGGAGGTGAAGGCCCGGATCATGTCGCCCCGGACCTGACCGTCGGAGATGATGTCGATCCCGGCGCCGATCTGGTCGGCGACCGCTACCTCCACCGCATGTTTCAGCGGGTCCATGCGGGCGAAAAGCCCCGATCCTTTCACCACCGGGTAGCTCCCGACCACGGTGGTCGGGAGGAGCACGCTTGTCAGGGTCATGGAAACATCCTGTGCCGGCTACGCAGGCACATCGATCCGTAGGTCGCCGGTCTAATTAAGTTCATGGCGTCAGCCTGTGCCGGTCGCGCGGGAAGAGCACCGCCTCGCGGATGTTAGCGAGGTCGAGCATCGTCATTACCAGCCGCTCGATGCCGAGCCCCCATCCGGCATGCGGGGGCATGCCGTAGCGGAACGTCTTTAAGTAGAACTCGAAACTCTCGGGAGAGAGGCCCTTCGCGCGAATCCGCTCCGTAAGGAGGTCGGGGTCGTGGATACGCTGGGCGCCGGAGGAAAGTTCCATCCGGGGATGCATCAGGTCGAACGCCTTGCAGAACTCGGGGCGGTCGGGATACGGCATCGCGTAGTAGGGCCTGATGTCGGTCGGCCAGTCGACGATGAAGTAGTGCTGCCCGACGGTATCCCCGATCGCCCGCTCGGCCGCCGGGGAGAGGTCGTCGCCGAAGGCGAGTTTCTCCTCGACGGTCTTGTTCGCGATCTCGATCGCTTCTGCGTAGGGTATCCGCGGGAACGGCTTTGCCGGAACCTTGAGGTCGACCCCGAGTTCCTCGAGCGCGTCGCTGCAGTTCTTCGCGACATGGTCGTAAACGTGGACGATCAGGTCTTCGAGGAGTTCCATGACGTCGTTGTGGTCGGCAAACGAGACCTCGACGTCGAGGCTCGTCGCCTCGTTGAGGTGCCGGACGGTGTTGTGCTCCTCGGCGCGGAAGATGGGGCCGATCTCGAAGACCCCCTCGAACCCGCCGGCCATCATCATCTGTTTATAGAGCTGCGGGCTCTGGTTCATGAACGCCTCCTTCTCGAAGTAGGCGATCGGGAAGAGTTCGGTGCCGCCCTCTGTCGCCGCCGCGACGATCTTGGGGGTGGCGATGTTGATGCACCCCCGGGAGGCGAGGAACGCGGTCGCGGCGCAGGTCGCGGCGGACCGGATGAAGAAGATGGCGCGAACACGCGGTTTTCTCGCGTCCAGGAACCGGGAGTCGAGCCTGGTGTCCATCTCGGCGGGAACCTTCTCGGCGACGTCGAGCGGGAGCGGGCTCTCTGCGGTGCTGATGAGCTCGAGTTCTTCGGGGACGATCTCGCGCCCGCCGGGTGCTTTCTCGATCGCTTTGACCGTGCCCCGGACCCGGACCACGGACTCTCTCGAGACGCTTCGGGCGACATCGAGGATCTCTGCCGTGACCTTCTTCTTCGGGATGGTCACCTGGATGATGCCGGTCCGGTCACGGATCAGGAAGAACGCGAGTCCTCCGAGGTCACGAACCTCGTGCACCCAGCCGATGATCTCGGCAGATTCTGTTTCCGGGGTTACGGCCCGTATTGGTAGATGCATGTGAAAAACCTGGATACAGTGTGGGGGTCGGAAGGTATTTTGTTTTGCGCTCCAGCCCGGGAAGAAAGGTCGGCGGGGCGGTCACAGGAAAAAGGGAAGTGCCGCCCCGGGAGGTGCGGGTCTTAGATGAAGACTGCTGCGGCGAGGACCGTCGTCCAGCGACCGTCCATGACCCCTTCCGCCGCCTGGCAGGTGTGGGTCGTGTTGATGATCCGGCCGCTCGCCTTGTAGATCTGTTCCCGCTCCTGCCACGCCTTGTCGGGGTCGAACTCGATCCCGAGCGTCGTTGCGAGCATGGTTGCCGCAAGGTCTTCAGCGTATTCGCCCGAGATCTCTTCCGTCTCCCCGAAGGCATGGTGCTCGGAGAGGTAGCCGTAAGCGTTGCTCTCCTTGGGCATCGCGTGTCCGATGGCGGCGGATGCGAGCCTGCTCGGTTCGTTGGTCTCGTTCCGGGCCATGACGACGTAGACGATGCTGCCCGGGGAGAGCTCCTTCAGGCCGTCCTCCTTCGAGACCAGCTGGCAGTTCGGGGGGAAGATACTCGAGACGTAGACCAGGTTGTACTTCTCGATGCCCGCCTGCCTGAGAGCCAGTTCAAATGATGCCAGTTTGTCTTTGTGGATGCCCACACCTTTCGTAAAGAAACACTTGGTCGGAACGAACATTAGGGATCTTCTTATCGCTTGAATTTTTTAATATTTTCGGTTATAACAGTCACAAATCGAAAAAGGAGTGAGATTTCCTCCCATTTTGACATTAGGTGAGTGAAATTCCGGCAAATGGGAAATTACCCGGAAAAATGCGGGTGGTTCGTATGCCCCTGAGTGACTGCGGCTACGCCGGATCAGTCCTTAAGACCGACCCGAACCGGGGTTTCCGCCATATTCGCCGGCACCCCGAAAAACCCCCGCGGATCCGCCGGGGCGGTGGGGAGCGCATCCGTCAGGCGAGACTTCCCCGCGCCTTGATCGCTTCCAGCGCCTCGAACGCCTCCCGCCGGACATCCCTGTCGGAATCCTGGAGAAGAGGCTGCAGCGCTTCGGACGCGCCGGGAGCACCGATCTCGCCGAGAACGATGGCGGACCTGCGCCGGGTTTCGGCATCGCCCCCGCCGGTAAGGTCGATCAGGGCCGGTGCCGCCGCCTCCCCGACCCGCCAGAGCGCCTCCATTGCCCGATGCCGGGCGCCCTCGTCGCCGTTTCCGAGAGCCTCGATGAGCGGGGCGACGGCGGGCGTGCCGATGCCCGCGAGCGCACCGCCGACGTGCCACCTCACCTCACGGTCGGGGTCGGCAAGCGCCTCGATGAGCGGCGCAATCGCCTCGCCGGCCCGGATCTCCCCGAGCACCCGGGCGGCCCACCGGCGGACGGACGGCCGTTCGTCGCGGAGAGCAGCCGAGAGGGAGTCGACGGTCGGCGTCCCGATGCGGCCGAGAACCGCTGCGTTTCGCCGCCGGAAGTCCTCGTCCTCGTCGCCGAGCGCCTCGATGCAGGACGAGACTGCAGCCT
The DNA here is from genome assembly GCF_000691865.1 of Methanoculleus sp. MH98A. Lineage (GTDB taxonomy): Archaea > Halobacteriota > Methanomicrobia > Methanomicrobiales > Methanoculleaceae > Methanoculleus. The sequence continues at coordinate 18,010 of NZ_JMIO01000083.1, forward strand.
CGCCGAAGGCGGCGAGCGCGTCGGCGGCGAGAGCCCTGACCTGCTCGTCCGGGTCGCGGAGGAGGGCGACAAGCCCCTCGATGCCGCGCTCGTCACGGGACCGCTGCACCCCGGCGATCGCGCACCGCCGCACCCGGGGTTCGTCGTCGCCGAGCGCCTCCAGGAAGACGTCTCCGGCCGGGAAGCCTTCGAGCGCCTCCAGCGCCCCGGAACGGACGGCCGCGTCCCCGTGGTGCGCCGCCTCCTTCAGGGCATCCACCGCCGGGTTCCCGAGCGCCCGGAGCGCCCGGACGGCGTCCTGCCGCATGGCGTCGTCCGCGTTTGCGAACGTTCCGATGAGATGCGGGATCGCCGCCGGACCCACCCGGCCGAGGGCGGCCGCCGCTTCCCGCCGGACGCATCAGTCCTCGTCGCCGAGCCCTTTCATCAGCGGGAGCACCGCTGGTTCCCCGATCTCCCCGAGCGCCCGAACCGCTCTCCACCGGGTCACGATATCCTCGCTCTCAAGCGAGAGAGCGAGTCCCGCTACCCGTGCTTCCTCCTCCGCATCGACTGATGCGTCCGTTTCCTCCCCCTTCCTGCGTCCGAGCCGGTTCCATAGTCCCATCGGCATCCTCCTTTCTATCGGTCTTCTCCGATGATGGTAGGTGGCAGGAGATGGAGTATAATCCTTCTGATCTTCTCCCGGATGCACGGGATCCGCCCGTTGCCGCCCTCTGCCGCCGGCACCCGCTGAGGAACGCTTATATGGGATGGCACAGCATCCGGTGCTCCCGGGGGTGTGCCGCGGACGGGTCACGGGGGCCGGGTTTCCATGCGCGCCCGCAACAGAAGGCACGGCGGTGGAGCCGGAGAGAGAACCTGCGGCGGTCGTGGCCTGCATCGGGCGAACCGGGTGGCGCGAGCGTGTGAAGTTCGAGAAGGATGACGGAACCATGCGGTTCTCCATCCGGAAGATGAAGTGAGGTGAGACGAATGTACGCGGATAGGACGATTAGCTGTGTCGACGCCTGCCAGTCTCCCATGCTCCTGATCGAGGAGGAGATGGAGGTGCTCGAGAAGGGGCAGGTCCTGCAGGTGACGGCCGACAGGCACGACCTTGTCGAGATGGTCAGGTCATGGGCGGATGAGAGCGGGCATACGATCGAGGAAGAGTACGTCGCGAGCGGGGTGACGACCCTCATCGTGCGCAAGGGGGCGGCACCGGCGGCAAAAGCGGTCTGACCGGCCGGAGGGAAAAGGAGCTGGCCGCGATCGCCTTTAACGATCTCGCGGTCGACGCGGAAGCGGTCGTCACGTTCCAGGGGTAGCGGGCGTCCTGCCGGGGTTGCGGGACAGAGGCCTGCCCGGCCGGCTACGCGAGTCTCCGCTTCTTTCGGGTCGATTGCCGGGATGCTCGGGCCCGGAAATGGCGAAGGGCAGGTGCCCCGGATCATCGGGGCCGTCGAAGAAACAGTTAAACGCCTGCGGGCTATTACACCGCTGCAGGTGGAACTATGGCGGACCAGATCGGATACAGCCAGAAGGTGATGGAGCACTTCATGAACCCGCACAACGTCGGGGTGATCGAGAACCCGGACGGCTACGGCAAGGTCGGCAACCCCGTCTGCGGGGACATCATGGAGATCTTCATCAGGGTCAAAGACGACGTCATCGAGGATATCAGATTCCGGACGTTCGGGTGCGGGTCGGCGATCGCGACGAGCAGCATGGTGACCGACATGGCCAAAGGAAAGACGCTTGAGGAGGCGATGAAGATCACCCGCGACGACGTCGCGACCGAACTCGAGGGGCTCCCGCCCAGGAAGATGCACTGCTCGAATCTGGCGGCTGACGCGCTCCACGCGGCGATAGAGGATTACCGGGAAAAACAGAAGAAAGAGTGAGGGGGCTTCTCAGCACCCGTAGACCAGGGTCAGGATGCTCTTTGCGAGGTCGAGGCTCTTGCCCCGGTTGACCATGAGTGTATCCTGGCGCAGCGCCCCTTCGAGTTCGACCGGGTCGCGGGTGTCCTGGATGAAGACGTCCACGAAGTCCTCGTAGAGATCGTAGGTTCCGGCGGACGAGGGCTCTTTTCCGAACGCCTGCATCAGGGCAGCCGCCGGGCCGCTGACCGGCGCATCCCCGATGAACGGGCTGACGGCGATGACGTTCTGCCGGCGGAGCGCCTCCCGCACCCCGGCGCACTCGAGGATCGGGGATACGCTCGTGACCGGGTTGCTCGGCCCGATCACGACGGCGTCGCTTTCCTCGATCGCTCGATGACTTCGTCGGTCGCGGCCGGCGGCTCACTGAACTTCCGGACGACGCCGTCAATCGCGACGTCGCCCCGGTGCTTCACCCAGTACTCCTGGAAGTGTATCTCGCCCCGGAGCGTCCGGACGTAGGTCGTCACGACGGAATCGGTCATCGGGAGAATGGTCGCCCGGACGTCGAGCGTGCGGCAGAGTGTGCGGGTTATCTCCGTCAGCCCCATGCCGTTGCGGAGCATCTCTCCCCGTGCTGCATGGATAGCCCGGTCCTGGTCGCCGACGGCGATATACTCTTCGATGCCGAGCCGTGCGAGGAGGTCGTGGGTGATGTAGGAGTCATTGCGGATCCCCCACCACCGGTTGGTGTCGAGGATGCCCGCAAAGAGGTACATGACCGTGTCGATGTCGGGCGAGAGGTGGTTGCCGGAGAGCCAGGTGTCCTCGGCCGTGTTGACGACGACCGCGATATCCCGTTCGTCCAGCAGATCTCGCATCCCGCGGAGGAGTTTCGGGGTTCCGGTCCCGCCCGAGAGGAAGGTTATCATAGGATAATTAGCGTATCAAGTGCATCCGTATATGAATTTTCCCAAACTTTGCCCGGGGGTCAACGCCCCGAATTCACGAAACGGCGTGGCGGATGACCGCCATGATGTCCCAGGCGAGCGATTCGGCCTGCCGCTCGTGCATCAGGCGGGTTTCGAGGCGGAGCGATCCGGGGACGTCGTCGGGGTCGTGGATGTCCTGGACGAAGACGTCGACGATCTCCCCGTAGAGCCGGGAGACCGCCGGTGATGTGGGGGGCTCTCCGACGGCGTACATGAGGGCGGCGTCTTTTGGGTCCGGCGCGACGCCGCCCGAAAACGGCGAGACCGCGACGACGAACTTCTCAAGGAGGAGGTCCCGCATCCCGGCGCAGCCGAGGATGGGGAGGATGCTCGCCGCCGGGTTCGCGGGGCCGATCACGACGGCGTCGCTTTCCTCGATCGCCGCCCGCACCCCGTCCGTGACCGCCGGGGGCTTTCGCCCGACGAGTTCCCGGACCTCTGTCCCGGGATCGGCGGCCATCCGGTACTCGAGGAGCGGGAGGAGATCGGTTCCGGTGTCGACGAAGAGGGCGGCGTCGCCGTCGGTCATCGGGAGGACGGTCGCCCCGATGTTGAGCGAGCGGCACTGGCGCTCGACCGCCCCGGTCAGGGTCAGGCCCTGGCGGAGGAGCGCCGCCCGGGCGATCTGGACCGCCCGGGCACGGTCGCCGACCGGGAAGGGTTCGCCGCCCGCCACCTTCGGGAGGTAGTTGTGGGTGGCGTAGGTGTCGCCCTTGATCCCCCACCACCGGTTGGTATCGAGGATGCCGGCAAAGAGGAAGACGGCGGTGTCGATGTCGGGCGCACAGTGACCGCCCGATACCCGGAGGTCCTCGGCGGTATTCGCGACCACGGCGATCTCGCTGTCGTAGAGGATCTGCCGGACGCCCCGGATGAGCGCAGGCGTCCCGGCTCCGCCGGAGAGGAAGGTGATCATGGCTGGATGTCATGTATGTGGGGTGTCCGGGGGGTTAACGGTTTCAGTTGTTGTGGCTGACAGGTCATGTTTGGATCTCTGGAAGTGTGTAATCTCACAGTGGCCGGCCTCGGCCAGTGGGATCACTATGAACAAAGGCTGGCTATACTCCAAGGCAGAAATCGAGGACTGCTACCAGTGTCGGATCCGCAGCTTACGGTGATGGCCCCAGCGGAGGTGCGGGAGATTCAATCGGAGTTCCGACAACGGATGCAGGCCCACTCGGAGATCCTGACGAGCCTGGTGAGTGAAAACATCCTGTTGAAGAAGGGATTGGAGGTGGTCAAGAAATTGCAGGTTCGGATGGATAGGATATCGATAATAGTTGCCGGGTACGAGATACAAGAGGAAAAGTAGTGACCTGTGAACGATGGCAAATAACTTTCTAATCTTAAGTTACAATTAAATGCATTAACTTCATTCCTGAAGATTTGCCTCAGTTGGCCTGTGGAACCATCTGAGGCGGGTTTCTGATACTCTGGTCTCAGCTCGCTTGGCGGTAGATCACGTAGCGGATCCTGAAGATCCAAAGAATCCGTAACTCAAATTCTCTGTACATGACGTATCTCCTTAGTTTCGTTCGTATGGCTATGCTATCCCTCATGCTGTGGCAATCATCGGGACGATCAATATATAAAGAGTAACGAGTATTTAATTCTTCAAGCGCGACGAGATCATTGTCCATTAGAATGACTTTTCAGAATGACCTGATCCAGTCCGATGGGGTAAGATTTAATAACAATACCTCACAACACTACATCGTCCTTTTGAGTGTTTGTGAGCAAGCATTCAGAGGAACATGTACTATCAGAGTGTCAAAAGCGGTTGAAAAACGCTGGACATGACGTTAGATCCTTAGTTTGTGGAGGGGCTCCCGGGCCTAATCTGTGGTATGGCTTGGGAGCGAACTCCATTATTTCCCTGAAATTTCGCTGTGTTGATACTTGTAGACAGACGGAAACTCAGTATGGTTTTTTTATAACTCAATCTCCCCTCTCCGCCGCATCCTCCATCGTGATAAACGGTAGGTAACCATCCCTGGAAACCCTGACTCTCTGTTCCCACACTCTGCTCCCAATGATTGCAATAGCCATTGGAATGTAGTGCCTCACCGACACGGTTCCCGGCAATCAGCGTTGCGGTGCTGGTCAGGGGACGACCATTTATGGCAGGGCGTATCGCCACCAATCGGCCCACCTCTCTCATGGGCAGAACGACTGGCCTGGAGGGTGGAGTTTGAGAAGATCGGAGATCTTCGGGAGGGCGAGACCCCCCACCCGCCGCCTGAGCGCTCAACCTCCACACCCACACTCCGCTCCCCCCAAAAGAAAACCGCCCCGCACGCCGCGCGCCTTCAAATACCTTTATCTTCCATCTCCCAAGAATCTTAACAGAACCGATGAAGATCATCAAAGATCCGGTGCACGGCTACGTCGAGGCGGACGCGACGGCACTCCGGCTGCTCGACTCGGGGGTCGTCCAGCGGCTCCGCCACGTCACCCAGCTCGGGTTTGCAAACCTCGTCTACCCCGGGGCAAACCATACCCGGTTCGAGCACTCGCTCGGGACGATGCACCTTGCGGGCCTGATGTCGGGCCAGCTCGGGCTTGATAGGGATGAGACGAAACTCGTCACCACGGCCGCCCTCCTCCACGACATCGGCCACGGCCCCTTCTCCCACGTCACCGAGCCGGTGATGGAGGAGTTCACGGGAAGGAGCCACCACCAGATCGATCGCCTCGTCCGCGAGGGAGCGACCGCGGGTATCCTCGAAGGCGACGGGCTCGACCCCGCTGAGGTCTGCGCCGTCGTTGCGGGAAAGCACCGCCTCGCGAGCATCATCCACGGGAGCCTGGACGTCGACCGGATGGACTACCTGATGCGGGACGCCCACTACACCGGCGTCCCCTACGGGACGGTCGACGCACACCGGCTTATCCGGAGCACCATCTTCACCGAATCGGGCATCGCCCTGCACGAAGGCGGGATCAACGCCGCCGAGTCGCTCCTCATCGCCCGGACCCTGATGCGCCCGGCGGTCTACTTCCACCACGTGAGCCGGATCGCGACGAGCATGTTCGTCCACGCCCTCCGCGAGGAGGTGCAGAACACCCCGGGCACGGACGCACACGAACTGATGCGGATGGATGACGCCGCCTGCATGGAGCGGCTGAAGCACTCTTCCTGCGAAATTACCCGCGACCTCGCCCGCCGGGTCTACGCCCGGGACCTCTACAAGCGGGCGCTGTATATCGGCGAAGACCGGGTGAACGCCGCAGCCCTCCGCCAGGAACTCGGCCCCGCGAGGGAGCGGGAGATCGCCCGCGAGATCGCCGAGACCGCCGGGGTCACGGAGGACGAGGTTCTCGTCGATATCCCCCGGCTCCCCCGGGCGCTCTCGATGGAGGTCCGGGTCAGGAACAGCCACGCGATGGTGGAGATCGAGGAGGTCTCCCCCCTCATCAATACCCTGAACGACACCCGGCGACAGCAGTGGCGCCTCGGCGTCTACACCATACAGGAGCACCGGGACACCGTGGAGCAGGCGGCAACAGAGGTGCTCCGGGTGAAGCGGGCGACAAAACAGGATAAACTCGTAGTGACATAGTATATGGAGTGCGCATGAAGAAAGAATTCGTCGTCGGGATCACCGGGGCAAGCGGGGTCGTCTACGCCCGCCGCCTCCTCGAGGTGCTCTGCGACCGGGCAACGGTGCATATCGTCATCTCCGATACCGCCCGGCAGATCGCCGGGATCGAAGACATCTATCTTGAGGGGTTCGACGCCGTATACGCCGAGAACAGCAACCTCGCGGCCGATATCGCGAGCGGGTCGTTTTGCTACGACGGGATGGCGATCGTGCCCTGCAGCATGAAGACGCTTGCCGCCGTCAGCAACGGGTTCGCCGACAACCTGATCGCCCGGGCGGCGGACGTCTGCCTCAAGGAGAAGCGCCCGCTCCTCCTTCTGCTGCGGGAGATGCCGCTCTCCCGGATCCACCTCAAAAACATGCTTGCCGCCGACGAGGCCGGCGCGACCGTGATGGTCGCAAGCCCTCCCTTCTACCAGCGCCCGCAGACCATCGACGACCTCGTCGACATGGTGGTGGCCCGGGTGCTCGACCACATGGGGGTCGAACACGACCTCGGAACCCGATGGAGCGGATACGATGCGTAACTTTATCGAACTGATGCGCCAGCAGGGCAGGGTCGAGGAGATCGAGAGCCCCTGCTCGACCGTCTACGAGGCTCCCCGTATGGCGAGCCGGACGGATAAGATCCTCTTCTTCCACGACCTCGACGGCCGCCGGGGAGTGATGAACCTCCTCTCCGACCGCCGATCGCTTGCGGCGGCGCTCGGCGTGGAGGAGCGGGACCTCGTCGGACACCTCGCGGGCATGACCTGCAGCGGCCGCGTCGTGGATGCCGGACGGCTTGAGGGCGGCATCCCTGCCGACCTCTCCCGCCTCCCGGTCATGAAACACTTCCCCGGCGACGCCGGGCGCTACTTCACCTCCGGGATCGTCTTCTCGCGCTACGACGGCGTCGAGAACGCCTCCATCCACCGGATGATGGTCCTCGACGACGGAAGAGTCGTCGCCCGCCTGGTGGAAGGACGGCACACCCATACCCTCCTCAAAGAGGCGCTCGCCCGCGGGGAGAAACTCCCGGTCGCGGTCACCGTCGGCACCCATCCGCTGGTGACGTTCGCCGCCTGCACCCGCGTCCCGGAGGGCAAGGAACTCGCCTACGCGGCGGAACTGATGGGCGGGGAACTCGCTGTGCGGGAGTGCGAGAACGGCGTCCGGGTTCCCGACGCCGAGATCGTCCTCGAAGGCTACATCGGTGCCGAAAAGGCGACGGAAGGGCCGTTCGTCGACATCACCGGCACCTACGACCCCGTGCGCCAGCAGCACGTGATCGAGTTCACGAAGATGTACTGCAAGGAGGACCCCATCTACCACGGCATCCTCCCGGCCGGCGACGAGCACAAACTCCTGATGGGAGCGCCGTACGAGCCGAAGATCTACCGTGCCGTGGGCGAGGTGACGACGGTCAGAGACGTCCTCCTCACGAAGGGCGGCGCCGGCTACCTTCACGGGGTGGTGCAGATCCGCAAAAATACGCAGGGAGACGCGAAGAACGCCATCATGGCGGCGTTCGCCGCCCATACGTCCCTCAAACACGTCGTGGTGGTGGACGAGGATATCGACATCCACGATCCCCACGACGTCGAATACGCGATCGCGACGAGGGTGCGGGGCGACACCGACATCATGGTCGTCACCGGCGTCCGGGGTTCGTCGCTCGATCCGACGCGGCTGGGTGACGGGACGAACGTGAAGGTCGGGGTCGACGCCACGATGGTCATGGGAAAAGAGGACGAATTCAGAAGAGCGGAGTGGGTGTAGATGTATCTTGACAACGATGACGAGAGGGTGCTTGCCGGCGAGTTCGGCGAGACCCGGCAGAAGATGATGGAGATCCTGGTCGCGCTCGGGGAGGTCTACGGGGCGGAGAAACTCGTCCCGATCGCGAGCGCCCAGGTGAGCGGTGCGTCCTACAAGACCATTGGAAAATGGGGGCTTGCCTGGCTGCAGAGCCTCAATGCCCGGGCGGCGGTCCCGGCGGTCTTGAACCCCATCGGGATGCCGCGGGAGGGGTGGCAGGAGTTCGGGATCGGCGAGGAGTTCGCCCGCCGTCAGGCGGAGGTCGTCGAGGCCTACCGGAAGCTCGGGATCCGGGTGGAATGCACCTGCACGCCCTATTACCTGCGGATCACGGAGTACGGGGAGCACCTGGCCTGGTCGGAGTCCTCGGCGGTCGCCTACGCGAACTCGGTTCTCGGCGCCCGGACGAACCGGGAAGGCGGACCGAGCGCCCTTGCGGCGGCGATCATAGGAAAGACCCCCTACTACGGCCTGCATATCGTCGAGAACCGGCGGCCGCAGGTCGTCGTGGAGGTCGAGTGTGGCACGGGCCCGCACGCCGGCCACTGGGGCGCCATCGGCCACGTCGCCGGGAAGAAGGTGGGGAACCGGATCCCGATCTTTGCCGGTATCCGGCCGGGCCGCGATCACCTCAAAGCCCTCGGCGCCGCGATGGCGGCGACCGGCGCGGTCGCCCTCTTCCACGTGGATAAGATCACCCCCGAGGCAAGGGTATTCTCGTTTGATACCGACAGCCTCGACCGGGTGACGGTGACGGCGGACGAGGTCGAAGCCCTCTTTACCGAGACCGAGGTCGAGGCGGTCGCGGTCGGGTGCCCGCACTGCTCCGCCGACGAGCTCCGGGAACTCGCGGAACTTCTGCGGGGAAAGACGACGACGAAACCCTTCTACATCTTCGCCGCGAGGGGGGTCGCGAAGCACAACCCCGACCTCGTGAGCGTCATCGAGCGGAGCGGCGCCCGGGTGATCCCGGACACCTGCATGGTTGTCTCGCCCCGGATGGACGAGTTCGCTTCGATCATGGTCGACTCGGGCAAAGCCCTCGCCTACGTCCCCGGGATGTGCGGGGCGGTCGCCCGGATCGGGACGAGGAAAGAGTGCGTCGAAGTCGCGACGTCGTGAGGGCGTTCACGCCCCCACCGCTCTGACGTCGAGCACCTCCATCAGGCTCTCGTCGAGCATGTAGCCCCGGAGCCGGTCGCGGTTGCCCCGCAGGCTCTCGATGCTGTTGATCCCGGCCGCACCCAGGAGTTCGGCGAGTTCGAGCGTCCACGCCCGGATCAGGTTCGCCACCTGTATTGAGGCCTCGTCGGGGTTCAACCGCGCCACGAGATCGGGCTGCTGGGTGGCGATCCCCCAGGGGCAGAGGCCGCGGTAGCAGTTCCCGCAGACCCGGCAGCCCATCGCCGCGAGCGCCGCGGTGCCGATGTAGACCGCGTCCGCCCCGAGGGCGATCGCCTTCGCGACGTCGGCGCTTCCCCGGATACCCCCGCTCGCGATGACGGATATCTCGTTTCTGATCCCCTGGTCGCGGAGTTTTTTGTCCACGCTCGCGACCGCCGCCTCGATCGGGATCCCTACGTGGTCGCGAAAGACCGTCGGCGCCGCGCCGGTGCCGCCGCGGAACCCGTCGACGACGACCGCATCGGCCGGCGAGCGGGCGATGCCGGCGGCGACGGCGGCGACGTTGTGAACGGCGGCGATCTTCACAAAGACCGGTTTCTTCCACTCCGTCGCCTCCTTGAGGCCGCGGACGAGCTGGGCGAGATCCTCGATGCTGTAGATGTCGTGGTGCGGCGCGGGGCTGATCGCGTCGCTGCCTTCCGGGATCATCCTCGTCCTGGAGATATCCGCGCAGACCTTCTCCCCCGGGAGATGGCCGCCGATGCCGGGCTTCGCCCCCTGGCCGATCTTGATCTCGATCGCGGCGCCGCGCTCCAGGTAATCGATGTTCACGCCGAACCGCCCGGACGCGACCTGGACGATCATCCGGTCCTGGTAGGGGTGGAGGGCGGCGTGCAGCCCGCCTTCCCCGGTGCCCATATAGGTCCCGGTCTCCTTTGCCGCCCGGGCCATGGCCAGCTGGGCGTTGAGGCTGATCGCCCCGTAACTCATGTGCCCGATCATCACCGGCGTCTCGATGCGGAGGTTCGGGGTGAGGCGTGTCCGAAGCTCGACGTCGCCGCCCTCCCGCCGCCGGAGATCGAGTTTCGCCGGCCTCTTCCCGAGGTGGGTCGTCAGTTCGATCGGCTCGCGGAGCGGGTCGAGGCTCGGGTTCGTGACCTGGCAGGCGTCCAGCACCAGGCGGTCGAAGATGACCGGGTAGTCGAGCGCGTTGCCCATCCCCGCGAGGATGATCCTGCCCGTCCGGGCCTGGTTGTAGATCGCCTCCCGCGCCTCCCGGGTCCAGAGCGGGTGGCTCCGGTAGTCGCAGGGGTGCTCTTCGAGGCTGATGGCGTCCCGGGGGCAGCAGGCGATGCAGCGGTGGCAGGCGGTGCAGTTCCGGGAGTTGACCTGGATTCGGTCGCCGTCCCGTGAAAAGACACCGTAAGAGCAGTTCTCGATGCACCGCCCGCACTCCATGCACCGGACGGGGTCGATACTGATCCGGTAGCGGGGAGGGAGACTCCCGATCATGCGACAACCCTCCCGATCACCGGCTCGCCCGCGGCGGGCATCCGGATCGACCCGACCCGCGGTTCCATCGCCCGGATTGCAGCCTCTTCACTCGAGATGTAGAGCCGGTCGCCGCACTCGCCGACGACCATCGGCCGGAGTTTGGTCCGGTCGGTGAACCCGACCATCATATCGGGGTTCGCGGCCACGATGGCGAACGGCCCGTTCATCATGGCGGATGCGTAGGCGAGCCGGAGGGCGGAGTTCCACTCCCGCTCGGCCGCGGGCATCCGGTCGATCTCCTCCCAGAAGGGCGGGGCGAGCGCCCGGACCGCGATATCGACGTCGAGGCTGTGCCGCCGCACCAGGAGGTCGACTAAGTAGGCGACGACCTCGGTGTCGGTATACATTGTGCAGGTGTAACCGAAACTCTCGATGTAGCGTCGGTTCGTCCCGTAGGAGGTGATCTCGCCGTTGTGCACGACGCTCCAGCCGAGGAGATTGAACGGGTGCGCGCCGCCCCACCATCCGGGGGTGTTCGTCGGGTAGCGGTTGTGCGCGAGCCAGATGTAGCCCTCGTAGTCCTCGATCCGGTAGAAGTCCGCGACGTCCTCGGGCCACCCGCCGGCCTTGAAGACCCCGAGGTTCTTGCCGGAGGAGAAGATGAGCGCGCCGCGGCGGGCGGCGTTGACCTGCATCACGAGGGCACTGACGATCTCGTCCTCCGGTGCCGCAGGGGATGCGTCGGGCTTGAAGAAGTAGCGCCAGGGGGTGTGAACCGCCCGGAGGCCCGGCCGCTCGCAGGTGGGGATCGCCTCGTCGTGCTCGACTGTCCCCCACTGCGCGAGCGTCGAGTCGAGGAGCGGCTTGTTCTCGCGAGGGTTGTCGAAGAAGACGTGGAGGGCGTAGCAGTCCCGGAAGTCGGGGTAGATGCCGTAGGCTGCGTACCCCGCACCCTCGCCGCTGCCGCGCTCGTTCATCATGGAGAGGGCCTGTCGGATGCCGGAACCGTCCATCGTCCGGCGAGATCTGTCCATTACGCCAATTATGCCGCACATAACCATCACGGTCGACCCGCCCCCCTCCACCTCCAGGTGGTCGGGGAACGCTCTGATAGATCTATATCCGTCAACTATATATAATATTGGAAGGAAGTTTCCTTCCATATGAGTGCCGACAACATCTCAACGATGCTCGAGCGCATCGAACAGGACAATGTCCGGTTCCTCCGGCTGCAGTTCACCGATCTCCTGGGCATGCCCAAGAACGTCTCCATTCCGGCGAAGCAGGTCGGGAAGGCACTTACCGACGGCATCGGGTTCGACGGGTCGTCGATCGAGGGGTTCGTCCGGATCGAGGAGTCCGATATGGTGCTCAAACCCGACCTCTCGACCTACACCCTCCTGCCCTGGCGGCCCCGGGAGAAGAGCGTCGCCCGGTTCATCTGCGACGTCTGCAAACCGGACGGCAAACCGTTCGAGGGCGACCCGCGCTCCGTGCTCCGGCGGGCGATGGAGGACGCGGCGAAGGACGGCTACGTCTTCAACACCGGCCCGGAGCTTGAGTTCTTCCTCTTCAAGATGCTCGACGGCCGGCCGACCACGCAGTTCGAGGACGTCGGCGGCTACTTCGACCTCGCACCGACCGATCTCGCGGAGGATCTCCGGCGCGAGGCGATTCTCGCGCTCACCGAGATGGGGTTCGATATCGAGGCGTCGCACCACGAGGTCGCCGAGAGCCAGCACGAGATCGACTTCAAGTACAGCGACGCGCTGCATACGGCCGACAACGTCATCACGTTCAAGTTCGCGGTCAAGACGATGGCGCTGATGCGCGGCCTGCACGCGTCCTTCATGGCGAAGCCGATTCACGGCATCAACGGGAGCGGGATGCACGTGAACTGTTCGCTCGCAAAGGACGGGGTGAACGCCTTCTACGACCCGGATGCGCCGCTGCAGCTCTCGAAGACCTGCATGCACTTCATCGGCGGGCTGCTCAAACACGCGCCGGCCATCACCCGGATCGCGAACCCGACGATCAACTCCTACAAACGGCTCGTCCCCGGCTACGAGGCGCCCTGCTACATCAGCTGGAGCGCGAGCAACCGCTCGGCGCTGGTGCGGGTTCCGGCGCCCCGCGGCAACAGCACCCGGGTCGAGTTCCGCAGCCCCGACCCGACCTGCAACCCCTACCTCGCCTTCACGGCGATGCTCGCCGCCGGGATGGACGGAGTCCGGAGCGAGATCGAGCCCCCGGACGATGTTCACAAGAATATCTTCCACATGACGTCCGCCGAGCGGGGCCACAACGGGATCGCGACCCTGCCCGGAGACCTCCACGAGGCCCACCGGGCGCTGCTTGCCGACGACCTCATCTGCAACGCGCTCGGCCCCCACGTCGTCGATGCGCTCACGAGCGTTGCCGAAGCCGAGTGGGACGCCTACCGGACGACGGTCCACCCCTGGGAGATCGACCGGTACCTGGCGACCTACTGAACTCTTTTTTCTTACGTGGCGGGAGCACCCGGCACCTCCGTTCGCCGAAAACCCGTGTAACGCTGTATCCTCATCCCGCCGCTATCGCTCACGCAAACCCGGCCGCCGCAGGAACGTTCATATCCCCCAAAAAGCATAGATGCGCGTATCGGCCGAACGGGGAAGCCACATGACACGAAGAATTGATATCGACACCATGCGAAGGCACCGGGACATCGACGGCCTGGTTGCAGCACTTTTCGAGCCCGAAGAGATCGTGCGGCTGACCGCCGCCGAAGCCCTCGGCTCCGTCGGCGACGAACGGGCGCTCGAGCCGCTCGAGCGGCTGAAGTTCTCCGACCCGAACGCGGGCGTCCGGCGGGCCGCGTCGTTCGCGCACGCCCGGGTGGTGGGGAGGCTCGCGAACCGGAAGGCGGCGGAGGGGATGTCCAGCGAATCGTAAGCCCGCACCCGGTAAGGCATATATATCGCTGAGACGTCTACGCGAAACGACCAGGAAGATTGCTATGCCGACAATCGATGAGATCGATACCATGCGGGATGCCCGGGACGTCGACGGGCTGATCCGGGCGCTCGCCGACCCGGACGAGTTCGTCCGGTCGCAGGCCGCCCTTTCGCTCGGGACGCTCGCCGACCCGAGGGCAGAGGAGCCGCTCGCGAGGGTAAAAAGCGAGGACCCGAGCGCCTCGGTCAGGGAGGCGGCCGCGACCGCGCACCGGTGGGTGGTCGGCCGGCTCCGGGAGATCGAGGCGACCCGGTAGCACCGGCCTACAGGACGGCGAAGTTGAGATAGAGGATGGCGGTGCCGATCCCGACCGTGACGAAGAGCACGAGCATCCCCACCTTCAGGAACTCCAGAAACGAGATGGAGAGGTTGCTCCGTGCCGCGATCCCGATGACGACGACGTTCGCCGACGCCCCGATAGCCGTGCCGTTCCCGCCGAGGCACGCACCGAGCGAGAGCGCCCACCAGAGCGGGTAGGTGTCCATCGAGACGCCCATATCCTGGATCAGGGGGATCAGGGTGGCGGTGAGGGGGATGTTGTCCACGATGGCCGAGGCGATTGCCGCGAACCAGGCGATGATCATCATGGCCTCGCCCTCCGAGTGGACGTTGTTCACGACGAACCCGGCGACGGCCGCGATCGTCCCGGTCTCGACGAGGGCGCCGACGACGACGAAGAGGCCGCCGAAGAAGAAGAGCGCCGGCCACTCGATCTTCTCGAAGATCTCCTCCGGATTCTGCCTGCTCCAGAAGAGGAGGATCGATGCGCCGATCAGGGCGACGAGGGCGGGTTCCAGCCCGAGGAGATCGTGGACGAAGAACATCCCGATGACGAGCGCGATGACGGCGACCGATTTTTTGAAGAGCGGCATGTCGCGGATCGCCTCCCGCTCGTTTAAGTCCGCAAACGTCTTCTCGATCCCCGCCTGCTCGTCGGGCGAGACGTAGAGGTCTTTTCGGTAGATGAGGGCGAGCATCCCCATGACGACGGCGAGGTCGACGACCATGATCGGGCCGAGGTTGACGATGAACTCGTTGAATGTCAGGCCGGCGGCCGACCCGATCATGATGTTCGGGGGATCGCCGATGAGCGTCGCCGCTCCGCCGATGTTGGAGGAGAATATCTCGGCGATGAGGAAGGGCAGGGGGGTTATCCGCATCACGCTTGCGATGTAGAGGAGCATCGGGGTGAGGAGGAGGACAGTGGTGACGTTGTCGAGGAACGCGCTCGTCACGGCCGTCACGAGCGAGAAGAGGAGCAGCACCCGCATCGGGCTCCCGTTTGCCAGTTTCGCCGTCTTGATGGCGATGAACTCGAAAAGGCCGCTGCCGCGGGCGGTGTTGACGATGATCATCATCCCCATCAGGAGGAAGATGGTGCCGAGATCGATGTACTCCGGGATCTTCTCCCACGGGACGATGTGGAGGAAGACGATGACGGAAGCGCCGAACATCGCCGCCACCGCACGGTGAATCCGCTCGTCGATGATGAGCGCGTAGGTGAAGAGGAAGACCGCGACGGCGATCAGTTCCGGGCCGATCACGCGTTCCCACCCCGGCGAGGGTTGGGGCCGCGGACGGCGGGGTATGCCGCGAGAGATTGACGATATGCCATGGAACTCTCCGAGAAGAATAAACTGCAGGATTCAGATATGCGCGTTCCTCCCATAATCGTGCCGGTCAGCACCGTTGCCGGGAGGATGGAACCGGGAAGATCCGGCGCTGAATTCCCGGGCCGGGCGAGGGCGTTCGCCCGGTTCAGCCCGACGCGGGGGGCCTGCCCCGGACCCGCAGGAGGAGGATCTTGTAGACCTCCCCGGCGAGCAGCACCGGCAGGCCGAGCAGGGCGAGCAGCCCCCAGTCGGCGAGGGCCAGGGGCGCGGTCCCGAGGAAGACGTTGAAGATCGGGACGTAGACCACCAGCGCCTGGAGGGCGAGGCTCCCGAGGATGGCGAGGAGCAGGGCGGGGTTCGAGAAGAACCCGATCCGGTGGAGGGGATACCGGAACGACCGGAAGTTCAGCACGTTGTAGAGCTCGAAGATGATGAGCCCGGTAAACGCCATCGTCCGCGCCCGGTCGAGGTCGACCGCGTGGAGACCCGTGAAGACGTAGATGGTCAGGAGACCGAGCCAGGCCCCGATGACGAGGATGACGGCGTAGGCGTTGCGCGTGAGGATGGACTCCTGCGGGTCGCGCGGCCTTCGTTGCATGACGTCCCGCTCGGCGGGTTCGAGGCCGAGGGCGAGCGCGGTGAGACCGTCGGTGACCAGGTTGATCCAGAGGATCTGGACGGGGATGAGGATCAGCGGCAGGCCGAGGAGGAGCGCCCCGACGATCGCGACGAGTTCCCCGACGTTGGAGGAGAGGAGGTAGCGGGTGAATCGGGCGATGTTGTCGTACTCCCGCCTCCCTTCCTCGACGCCGGCGACGATGCTTGCGAAGTTGTCGTCCACGAGCACCATGTCGCTCGACTCCCTGGCCGCATCCGTCCCCTTGATGCCCATGGCTATCCCGATGCTCGCCTTTTTGAGCGCCGGAGCGTCGTTGACGCCGTCGCCGGTCATGGCGATGACCTCCCGGTCGCGAGAGAGGATGTCGATCACCCGGAGTTTGTGCTCCGCGGTGACCCGGGAGAGGACCTTCGTCGTTTTGAGACGCCCCTCGAGTTCGTCGTCGCCGAGCGCTTCGAGTTCGGCCCCGGTCATCGCCCCCTCGCTCGAGAGCCCGAGATCCCGGGCGACGGCGTAGGCGGTCAGCGGGTTGTCCCCCGTGATCATGATGACGTCGATCCCGGCGCTCCGGCAGAGCCGGATCGCCTCCGCCGCCTCGGGCCGCGGGGGGTCGACGATCCCGGCAAACCCGAGGAAGACGAGATCGGTCTCCACGGTATCGGCCGTCCACTCGATGCCGGCGGGGAGCGGGCGGCAGGCCGCCCCGAGCACCCGGAGCCCCTGCGACGCATACCCCTCGATCTCGCGAAGAAGCGCGTCCCGGAGTTCGTCCGTGAGCGGGACGGCCGAGCCCCCCCGGAGGAGCCGGGACGAGCGGGCGAGAAGGACCTCCGGCGCCCCCTTCACGTGGGCGACGTGCCCTCCCTCTTCGGGGTAGACGATCGTCATCCGTTTCCGGGTGGAATTGAACGAGAACTCTCTTTCCGGCTCCGCCGCGTCGTCGCGCGAGAGCCCGGCCTTCTTCGCCGCGACCACGAGCGCCCCCTCGGTCGGCGTGCCGAGGATCCGCCACCCCCCTTCCTCGAGGATGAGGGTCGCGTGGTTGCAGAGGAGGACGGTGCGGAGGAACTGCCGGAGCCCCGGGTCGGCGAGCGGATCGATGGCTTTCTCATCGACGAGGAACTCGCCCATCGGGAGATACCCCGCCCCGGTGACCGCGACCTCCGCGTCAGGCGTCCGCACCCGGACGACCGTCATCTCGTTCCGGGTGAGCGTTCCGGTCTTGTCGGTGCAGATCACCGAGACCGCGCCGAGGGTCTCCGATGCCGGGAGGTGGCGGATGAGGCAGTTCCTCCGCATCATGGTCTTGATGCCGATGGCGAGCGTCAGCGTCACGACCGCCGGGAGCCCCTCCGGGATCACCGCCACCGCAAGGGAGACGCCGACGAGGAACATCTCGAGGAGGGCCCGCTGCTGCAGGAGGCCGACGGCGACCACGAGAACGGCGATCCCGAGGGCGATCAGCCCGAGATCGCGGCCGAGCCGGTCCATCTGCCGCGCGAGGGGCGTCGTCTCGTCCGCGACCCGCTGGGAGAGGCCGGCGATCCGCCCGAACTCCGTCTGCATCCCGGTGGCGACCGCAACCCCCCGGCCGCGCCCGTTCGTCACCGTCGTGCCGGCGAACGCCATGTTGCTCCGCTCGGCGAGGGGCGTCCCGGCAGGAAGCGTTCCCGGCGCCTTGTCCACGGGAGACGACTCGCCCGTCAGCGGCGCCTCGTCCACCTCGAGCGACGTCGCCTCGGCGATGTAGATGTCGGCGGGCACCCGCTCCCCCATCTCGAGGAGCACAACATCTCCCGGCACGATCCCCGCCGCTTCGATCTCCCGCCGCTCCCCGTCGCGGACGACCACGGCGTGCTGAACGAGCATCTTTTTAAGCGCCTCGATCGCCTCGCCGGCCTGCCACTCCTGCGTATACCCGAGGATGGCGTTTAGGACGACGATGATGAGGATGGCGGCGGCGTCAAGGGCTTCGCCGACGAAAAACGAGACCGCTGCCGCGATGATCAGGATGACGATGAGGATGCTCTTGAACTGCCGCAAAAATACCTGGAGCCGGGTCTCCCGCGCCTCCTCGCGGAGGACGTTTTTCCCGTAGCGCTGCAGCCGCGCCTCCGCCTCGCCCGTGGAGAGACCCGCGGGATCCGTGCCGACCTCCCGGCGCACCTCCTCCGCGGAGAGGGCGTGCCAGTCAGGCAGAGGTCTTCCACCTGCAGACTCTCCAGTCGGCACGGGCATATGTTCCCGGTTCTGCGCCTGGCTATAAAAAGGTATAGAGATCGCTCGTCCTGCCGCGAAACCGGCACAGCAGCGGCCGGTTCGTCCCGGATCTGCCGGACATCCGGCAGGATTATATCTTCCGGCCGAACCGATCCGGTGCCGGGCCGGGCGACCGGTCCGGGGAGGAACGAGAATGAGCAGAATAGCAGTCCTGATCACGGATATGTTCGAGGATGTCGAGTACACGAAGCCCGCCGGGGCGTTCCGGGAGGCCGGCCACGATCTCGTCCACGTCGGCCTCTCCGCGGGAGAGACCGTGCACGGGAAGGCGGATAAAACACCGGTCACGATCGACCGGGCCGCATCGGATGTCTCACCGGACGACTTCGACGCACTCTTCATACCGGGCGGCTACTCGCCCGACAAACTCCGGGCTCACGATGCGCCCGTCGAGTTCGTGCGCCGTTTCGTCGAGAGCGGCAGACCGGTTCTCTCCATATGCCACGCACCGCAGCTCATGATCACCGCCCAGGTGCTCCGCGGCCGTAAAGTGGCGGGCTGGAAATCCGTCGCGCAGGATATCAGGAACGCCGGGGCGGAGTACGTCGACCGTGAGGTGGTCGTCGACGGCAACATCGTCTCGAGCCGGCAGCCGGACGACATCCCCGCTTTCATCGAGGCGTCGCTCGCGAAACTCGAGGAAGCCGCGGGAGGAAAAACCCGGGCTGCGGCTGCAGGGCAGCGGTGAGAGGGGAACCCCGCCTCATAAACTCTTTATGGGTGCGGCCCGCACCTCCTCTTCAGGATGAGTCCTGCAGGTCTGTCTGGAGGGGCATGGAGCAGGCCCGCAGTCATCGTCCTCGTCACGGCCCTCGCCGTTCTCCTGGATCTCGCCTTCGGCACGGTCGCGTACACCCATCTCTTCTACCTGGTGCTCATCCTCGCCGCGTTCTGGTACCGGCGGCGTGCAATCATCGTCGGGATTCTGCTCGCCGTGATCCACGTCACCGTCTATTCCCTCCTCTACGGCACCCCGGACGCCGGCATCCTCGTGAGTGCGGGGGCCTTCGTCGCCGCCGCATACCTCCTCGGCTACCTCTTCGAGATGGCGGGCAGGCGTGCCGGCGGTCTCCACTTTCGTATCGGCGAGCCTTCCGGCGAAGCCGTGTGCGACCGGGACACGAGACGGCTGATTGCCCGGCTCTCGAGCCGCGACCCCGACACCCGCTACCGGGCGGCCGGGTGCCTGGGCGACGCGGGCGATCCCGCTGCGGTCGAACCGCTCGCCGCACTCCTCGCGGACCCGGAGGTCGGCGTCAGGTGGAAGGCGACGGAGGCGCTCGGAAGACTGGGCTCTCCGGCCGTCGGGCCGCTCACGGAGAGCCTCAGGAGCGAGAATGTCGACGTCCGCTGGATGGCCGCGGTCGCTCTCGGCGAGATCGGCGATCCCGCGGCAGTCCCGGCGCTGATGGGCGCGCTCGACGACGAGGATACCTACGTCCGGAGCAGGGCGGCCCTGGCCATAGGCGCTATCGGCGAGCCGGCCCGTGAGGAGGTCATCGCCGCCCTCTCTGACGGCAACGAGCGCGTCAGGTGGGGAGCGGCGATTGCGCTTGGGAGCATCGGGGGGGAGAGCGGTATCGCGGCCCTCATCGAAGCGCTCCGCGACCCGGACGGGGAGGTGCGGCAGCGGGCCTCCGGTGCGCTCGCCGATATCGGGGGTCCCGCCGTCCGGCCCCTCATCGAGACGCTCGGGACGGAGAACGAACTCCTCCGGCGGGGCGCGATCGCCGCCCTCGCCCTCGTCGGCAAGCCCGCCGTCCCCGCGCTCGCCATGGCGCTCCGGCACGGCGACGACCGGCGCGTCCCGTGCGGGAGCCGCGCGGGTTCTCGGGGAGATCGGGGATCGCGGATCGGCCGACATCCTGATCCGGGCGCTCGAAGACGGGCAGGAGGAGGTGCGCGAGGCTGCCCGGGAAGCGCTCGGCAGCATCAGGAAGACATAACAACCGCAAGTGTGCACCTGAACGCTATGACTGACAGGACCCGGATCGAGGAACTGATCGCCGATCTCCGGGACGCCCCTCTCGCGGCGCGCCGGGCGGCGGCCGCCGAGCTCGGCGAGAGCGGGGAAGCGGCCGTAGAACCGCTCATCGCCGCGATGCAGGCCGGGAATAACGACGTCCGGTGGTATGCCGCCCGTGCGCTGGTGCGGATCGGGGAGCCGGCGATCGATCCTCTCCTTGCGGCGATGCGCGCGGCGGACGACCACGACTTCCGGCGATACGTCACGGCGGCTCTCGCGGGGATCGGCGCCGCCGCCGTCGAACCTCTCGTCGCCGTCATCGAGAACGCCGATCCCGACCTCCAGCCGTTCGCCGCGATGGCCCTCTGCCGGATCGGCGATCCGGCGGTCGAACCGCTCCTCCGCCTGATGGAGAGCCCTGATGCGAAGACGCAGGAACGCGCCGCACTCCTCCTCTGGAAGATGGGAGAGACGGGAGCCGGGCCGCTCACCGAGGCGCTGGAGGCGAAAGACCGATCCGCGAACAATAAATGATCGAGACGCCTTCAGATCTCTAAGGTCTGATGGCATCTCGTACGACGGAGGGTCTCTTCCGGTTCCTGCAGGAAGGCGACCTCCGTAAACCCGGGAAAGTTCTGGTAGCCGGCGCTTCGGGCACGGCAATCTTAGCCGCCCTTCTCGTGGAGCCGCCCGGCACCAACCTCATTCTCTGGGCCCTTCTCTTCGTCCCCGCCGCGGCGGTCGGCTACCTCTACCGCGAGAAGGGGATCGTTGCCGCCACCGTGCTGGGGCTCGCCTATCTCGGCGTCACGGCAGGGCGCGCCTACCCCCCCAATCCGAGCATATTTCTCCCCTTCGTTGCCATGGTCGCTCTTGCGTCGCTCGCCTCGACCGTCGGCTACTCGGCCCGGGAGCAGATCCACTACCGGGAGGCCATGGAACGGGCTCCCGGCGGCGCGTTTCTTCTCAGGCGGGATGACGGAGCGATAGCGGACGCGAACCGCGACTTCGCGGAACTCCTCGGGTACGGGAGGAGGGATCTTGAGAACCTCCCGCTATCAAAGATCTGGCCGTACGCCGACGACCGCGAGCGGTTCTTTGCGCAGGCACAACCGGGCGCAGGCAACGTGGTCGTCGAGACGCGGTTCGTCGGCCGGGACGGCAGAACGCGCTGGCTCGTTCTCCGGGGGCGCTGCCTCGACGATGTCGTCGTCACCTGCCGCGTCTCGGAGATCACCCGGTACAAGGAGGCGGAAGCGGCCCTGAACGCCGAACGCCGCCGTCTCTTCTCGATCCTGGACACCCTTCCCGCTTACGTCACCCTGCAGGGGGAGGATCACACCATCCGGTTTGCCAACAGGGCGTTCCGGGAGACCTTCGGCGACCCGGAGGGCGGGCTCTGCTACGAGGTGCAGCGCGGCTCCCGGAGGCCCTGCAACCCCTGCAAGGGGGCGATGGTCTTCACCCTCCGGAGCCCGCAGCACTGGGAATGGGATCATATGAACGGGAAGACCTACGAGGTTCACGCCTACCCGTTCACCGATACGGACGGGTCGCCCCTGATGCTGCAGCTCGGGATCGATATCACCCAGCGGGTGCAGGCGGAAGAGGCGCTCAAAGGGTTTGCCGGGAACCTCCAGACGAAGAACCGGGAACTGGAGTTGTTGCGGAGCCAGCTCTCCGTCGTCAACCAGGAACTCGACGCGATGGTCAGGGAACGGACCGCCGACGTGGAGAAACTCCTCGCCCAGAAGGACGAGTTCATATCGCAGCTCGGCCACGACCTCAAGACGCCCCTGACACCGCTGGTCGCTCTCATGCCGAGGATCGCCGAGCGGGAGCAGGACCCGGATCTCCGGCGCCTCCTCGAGATCGCCGGCCACAACGTCACCTACATGAAGGATCTGGTCCAGAAAACCCTGCAGCTCGCCCGGATGAACTCCCTCTACGTCGAGCTCGATCTCGAACCCCTCGACCTGCAGGCGGAACTCGACCACACGCTCCGGAACTACGCCGTCCTCTTCAAGACGAAGGCCATCACCCTCAACAACAACATCCCGGCCGGGATCGCCGTCAGGGCCGACCGGGTGCTCCTCGGGGAGGTCTTCAACAACCTGATCGCCAACGCCGTCAAGTACATCGAGGACGGGAAAGGGACGATCACCATCGACGCCGCCCGCGAGCAGGAGGCCGTAGCCGTCTCGGTCAGGGATACCGGGATCGGCATGACCCGCGAGCAACTCGACAAGGCGTTTGCCGAGTTCTACAAGGCCGACGCCTCCCGCCACGACCTCGAGTCGCCGGGGCTCGGCCTCACGATCTGCCGGCGGATCGTGGAACGGCACGGGGGGCGGATATGGGCCGAGAGCGCCGGCGAGGGGAGGGGTTCGACCATCATATTCACCCTTGAGGCGGTAGACGCGCCGTAAAAAATCCGCAGGGTTATATACTGTTCCGGCCGAGAGAACTTACTGAACAACCCGGCGGGTCCCGGGGAGGGAACAGATGGCGGAGGAATCGAACCGGCGGATTATGGTCGTCGACGACGACGTGTTCATCCTCGAGGTGATGGAGGAACTCCTTGAACCTGAGGGGATCGAGGTCGTCGCCGCGGAGAGCGGCGATGAATGTATTGCACAACTCGCAGATGGGTTTCGGGGGGTCATCCTGATGGATATCATGATGCCCCGAAAGGACGGATGGGAGACGATCCAGGAGATGATCGACCGCGATCTCATGGAGGGGAACGTCATCGCGATGCTCACTGCAAAGGACGTCCCGGACGTGGAACTGGAGTGCCTCAAGGAGCACGTCATCGACTACATCACGAAGCCGTTCGAGCCGGACGAGATCGTGGCTCTCGTGAAGGGGTAC
>NZ_JMIO01000084.1 GCF_000691865.1 Methanoculleus sp. MH98A
GAGCATCTGATGTCTGCACTAATGAGTTTGGCAAGTACTGGAAGCAAGACCCTCTTTATATTACAGTTGATTATAGTGATCAAAAACTATCATTCTTTATTCAAGACATTGACCAAACACGCGGAGGTAATCAGCGCACACCTATCTATCATAGGGTAGATCAAAGAAGTCAGGGTTTACAATGGTATATTGCCTTTTTTTTAAGGTTACAGGCCGAAGGGAAAAGCAGTGGAAACATTATTTTAATTGATGAACCCGGACTCTATTTGCATGCTAAAGCACAGCAAGATGTACTTACGTTACTTGAAGAGTTAGCAAAAGAGAATACAGTTATTTTTACTACTCATTCGCCATATCTAATTGATCCCGATAAACTTGCGAGGGTGAGGCTCTCAATCAAAGAGAGAAAAACTGGGACAACAAAATCAATCATACACAATCATTTCAATAAGGGTGCCGATATAGATACATTAACGCCAATTGTCACTGCAATTGGCTTAGATTTGTCTCAGGGGATCGCATTCTCAAAGGTAAAGAACGTAATAGTCGAAGGCGTTAGTGATTACTATTATCTTCATGGGATGTTAAATTATCTTCGCAATGGTGGAAACAGCCGGTTACTTGAGGGCATTGGTTTAATTCCATGTGTTGGGCACACCAAAGTCTCAACAATTGCCTCGTTGTTAATTGGTTGGGGATTAGACAACTTTGTGATCATACTAGATAAAAAGGGAACAGCGAGAACAAGAGAGATGCTAATAAAGGACGGCATCGGTGAGGAAATGATCATTTCAATAGGGGCGGAACCAACTGACTCAATTGAAGACTTATTCTCTACCGCTGATCAAGAGAGATTCGGCCTTAAGAGTAAAAGTATTAGTAAAACAATCACGTCCAAACTATTTCAAGAAAAAATTATTCAGGATTCAGAACCCCTTTCTACAGAAACAGAAGATAATTTCAAGGAACTGTTTAATAAAATTGAGCAGTCTCTGGTGAATAATTGTAAGTGATTGTCAGAGGCAGGAAGTGTTTTGAGGCACCCAAGACGTGGAATTCGCAGGAGACATCAGCATCACCCCCTGTCGTTCACCATCTCCCTCCCCGGTATCGCGCTCGTCCTGCACTTCCCGGCAGCACCCTGCTCCTTCATCAGATCGCCGCCGACGGGGTTCAGCACCGGGACGCCCGCCCTGCTCCCCTGCGTCCCCGGGGTGCTTCTCGCCGGCGTTGCCGCCGCGAAAACGGAGTGAAATCAGTAAAAGAAAGGGAGGCAGCGCCCCCGTTCACCCCGGCATTCGCAGAGCAAGAATGATCGCCGCTACCCCGGCGACGACGGCAAGCCCCGCGAGGAGCAGCACGAAGGCCAGCGCCGCGATGAACGGGTGTGCGACCAGGATCAGCCCGAAGATGATGCTCAGGACACCGAGGACCGCCGTCCCCCAGCCCTCGCCGGAGAACCCCTGCACCAGGTAGATTGCCCCGATGACGAGCCCCTCCACCCCGATGATGATGGCGTAGATCGTCGGGATGAGGACGGCGCTGTAGAACGGGTAGATGAGCACGGTGACCCCCGCGAGGATACCGAGGACGCCGACCAGCATCTTCCAGCCCCATCCGGTTTTATTCCCGGAGAGGCTGAGGAGCACGACGACGCCGTTCACCAGCCAGTAGATGCCGAGGATGGTGGCGAGGAGCGTCAGCGTCGGGATGGGGTAGACGAAGAAGAGAACGCCGAAGAGGATCGCGATAACCCCGAGGAGCAGCACGGACCAGCGTGCCGAAGCCATAGCAGCGCCGGACTCAGGGGAGTCGGCACCGGATTCTACGTCGTTGACCATGGTAACACAACATGTCGTGCCATACGGCAGTATAAAAGCGTATGTGCCCCACACCGGGAAATCCCGACCTGCGTTCTGCTCTCCGGCAGGCCTGCCCGTCACTGTTCAACCGCCGCCCGGAGCGTGAACAAAACGCCCCACCTCCTCCGGACGGCCCGGCCCACGATCCTCGACCGACACCCGGATAGCCCGATACCTACATGTGGCGTGAACTGAAAACAGATAGAACGAAGTACGGGAGCCGGAAATGGAACTTCAGATCCTGAACGCCATCGTCCTCATCTTCGGGATCTCCCTCATCGTCGGACTGCTTTTTAACCCGCTGCGCATCCCGCCGCTGGTCGGGTTCATCCTGACGGGCATCATCGTCGGGCCGAACGGGCTCGGCATCGTGCAGTCGCTCGAAGAAGTCAATATCCTTGCCGAGATCGGGATCATCCTGCTGCTCTTCACCATCGGTCTTGAGTTCTCCTTCGCGCATCTCTGGCAGATGCGGAACATGCTCCTCATCAGCGGGTCGATCCAGGTCTTCCTGACGTTTCTGGTCTCCTTCTTCGTCGCGACGCTCATCGGGTTGCCGTTTGCAGAAGCCGTTCTTCTGGGTTTCCTCTTCGCCCTTTCCAGCACCGCGGTCGTGCTCCGGATCCTCCACCAGCGGGGGGAGATGAGCACCCCGCACGGCAACATCACCCTCGGGGTCCTGATCTTCCAGGACATCGTCGCCATCCCGATGATCATGGCCATACCGTTCCTCGCAAGCATCTCCGCACCCGCGGCGGTGCAGGCGTTCAGCATGGAGGCCCTCTCGTCGATGCTCGCCACAGACATCCTGATCCTGGTCGTCCTCGTCGTGGCCGCAAAGTGGGGAGTTCCCTGGTTCCTCTACCAGATCGCCAGTACAAAGAACCGCGAACTCTTCCTCCTCTTCATCGTGGTTACGTGCTTCGGTGTTGCCTGGCTCGTCTCGTTTGCCGGGGTCTCGCTCGCGCTGGGCGCCCTCCTCGCCGGCCTCCTGATCTCCCGGTCGGAGTACAGCCATCAGGCCATCGGCAGTATCGTGCCGTTCCGTGACATCTTCACGAGTTTCTTCTTTGTCTCGGTGGGGATGCTGCTCGACGTGGGGTTCTTACTCGAGCACCTCGGAGTGGTGTTTCTCCTGATCGTGGGCGTGATCGCCGCGAAGGGACTGATCGCCGCCGCGGTCCCGGTGGTTCTGGGCTACCCCCCCGCACTATCACCCTTGTCGGGCTCGCCCTTGCCCAGGTGGGAGAATTCTCCTTCATCCTTTCAAGGAGCGGTCTTGATTACGGGATTCTCTCCCCCGAGAGTTACCAGCTCTTCCTGGTGACCGCGCTCATCACGATGGCCATGACGCCTTTCGTCATCGGCGGCGGACCGATGCTCTCCGATCGCCTCCGCCGCGTCGGGTTCCTCCACCGGGCCCTGGACGCCCGCCGCCCCATACAGGAGTCTCGGCGGGAGCCTCTCAGGGAACACGTGATGATCATCGGCTACGGCGTGACGGGGAGGAACCTTGCGCGGGCGGCGAAAGCCGGCGGGATCCCGTACGTCATCATCGAGATCAACCCCGTGACCGTGCGAAATGAGCGGGCTCTCGGCGAACCCATTCATTACGGTGACGCCACCACGGAGACGGTCCTGGTGCACGCCGATATCGAGTCCGCCCGTATCGCCGTGATCGCGATCAACGATCCCGTCTCGACCCGACAGATCGTGGAGGCCTGCCGCCGCTTAAACCCCTACCTCTACATCATCGTGCGAACCCGCTACCTCATCGAGGTGGCGCCCCTGCAGGATCTCGGGGCCAACGAGGTGGTCCCGGAGGAGTTCGAGACGTCGCTCGAGATCTTCACCCGGGTGCTGAACAAATACCTCATCCCGAAGGACCGGATCGAGGGGCTGACGGCTGAGATCCGTTCGGACACCTACCAGATGCTCCGCAATCCGCAGGAGCACCCTCCGACGCTCACGGATCTTATCTACCGGCTCTCCAACGTGAGCATCGTCACCTACACGATCGATCCGGCCGCCCCGGTGGCGGGGAAGACGCTCGGTGAGATCAACCTCCGTAAAAGGCACGACGTACTGGTTCTCGCCGTCCTGCGGGGAGAACGGACAATCACGAGTCCGGGCGGGGAGACGGAGATCCTGCCCGACGATATCGTCATCGTCCTGGGCATGCCCGAGCCTGTGGCACGGGCGTCCGTCCTCTTCCAGGCGCCCCCGGGAGAGGAAAGGACTCCGGTGTAGGGATGTTTTGGGGTGTATGAAAATGCATGGTTGCCCATTGATACGACAATCGCACCACCCGCACCAGGCAGGCGCCCTTCACAGCATATTTCTCTCATGAACTACAGAGTTGCTGAATATCCTGAATCTCGGAGAGATACTCATGGGAGATCCGATCAGACTGGGAATCATCATCTGCGACCGCTACCGGACCTGTGCCGGGGGCAAGTGCCTGCGGGCACTGCGCGACCGCGAAGGCGCCTTCGAACGCTATAAAGGAAGAGACGTTGAGCTTGTCGGGTTCGCGACCTGCAACGGCTGTCCCGGCGGGAACATCGAGTATGTCCCGCAGGAGATGAAGAACAACGGTGCCGAGGTCGTGCATCTCGCCACCGGCATGGTTGTCGGGTATCCCCCCTGTCCGCGGATCTCGTACTTTTCCCGGTTCATCAGGGAAAAATACGGCATGGACGTGGTTGTGGGAACCCACCCTATCCCGGAGAAATACTTCACCACGCACACGAATCTTGGTTCCTGGGATTCGGCACTCTGGAAAGACCTGATTGCCCCCACCCTCACCGATGAAAAAACCCGGTTATCCTACGACTAAACCCCGGCTCGGTGGTGCATCGGTAGAGGCCACGGCAGTCTTCAGGCGGATCGGTTCACGGACCGGATTGATCGCTATTACCGAACGGAAGGATCTGATGCGCAGAAAAGAAGGGCATTCGTTCGGTATGAACGCCGCCCCGCTCACTTCTTCATCGAGTACGTCAGGTGCACCGCCCCCTGCTCCGTCGGCCCTGGCCTGACCGGGTTCCGGCGGCCATGCCCTGACCGGGTTCCGGCGGCCATGCCCTGACCGGGTTCCGTCGGCCATGCCCTGACCGGAAGAGAAAACCCTATCCCTCTCCCGGCCGAGAACTCCTTGCCGGAGGGCGCCCGATGGAGATCCCGCAGAGTATTTTTGACCGTATGGAACGGAGCATGGCCGATCGCGAATCGCTCCTCTCGCGCCGGGCGACCCGGAACGCCGATTACCTCAGGCGGTCCGGCTGCAAACCCGAGGACCCGGTCATCCGGCCGCCGTTCTTCCGGGACGCCGACCGGATCGTCCACTCGAAGGCCTACTCGCGCTACATCGACAAGACCCAGGTATTCTACCTCGTCGAGAACGACCACATCACCCACCGCGTCCTCCACGTCCAGCTGGTCTCGAAGATCGGGAGGACAATCGGAAGAGCCCTCGGCCTGAACGAGGACCTGATCGAGGCGATCGCCCTCGGTCACGACATCGGCCACGTGCCCTACGGCCATCTCGGGGAGAAGTTCCTCGACGAGCTCTGCACCGAGCACGGGCTCGGGGGGTTCCGGCACAACGTCCAGAGCGTCCGGTTCCTTGACGTCGTCGAGGACTGCGACCTCACGCTGCAGGTGCTGGACGGGATCCTCTGCCACAACGGCGAAACCAACGACCGTATCCTCACGGTCGAGGGTCAGGCCGACTGGGACTCGTTTGCGGATAAGATGGAGAAGATCGAGAAGGAAGGGGATGCTTTCCCCCTCACGACAGAGGGGTGCGTCGTCCGGTGCGCCGACAGCATCTCCTACCTCGGCCGCGATCTGGCGGACGGCCTCGAGGTCGAGGTCATCGATGAACGGGATCTCGAGGACTTCCCGGAGAACTGCATGGACTTCTTCGGTATCACCGGACATAAAAAAGAAGCATTCTCCGATATTAACCGAAAGGTGCTCGACGTCTTGATCCGCGACATCATTGCCGGGAGTTACGACGCCGACTGCATTGCCTTCTCGGCCGAAGCGTCGGCGTGCGTCGCGGCCTTCAAAGAGTTCAACATGCAGCACATCTACGGAAACGAGAGACTCATAGAGAACCAGAAGAAGATCCGGTTCATGTTCCGATCCCTTTTCAGCCGTATCCTCGAGGATATCAAGAGCGGCCGGAAGGACTCGCCGGTCTACGAAGACCTCATCGACGCGGCCTGGGCATCCCGTGCGTATCTCGGTGCCGCGGCCCCGGAGGAACTCACGAGGGATTTCATCGCCGGGATGACCGATCGCTACTTCGAGTGGGTCTTCCGGCAAAGCATCCTCCCGGCGAGAGTCCGGTCGAGGTACCGGGGGTGGTGAACCCCCGTGGCCGGCGGTTGAAGTGGGGGTTCATCTGCCCATTATCGCTGTATTTTCCCGAAAATTCTGTTTAAAACCCGTGGATGTAACCCGATGGTTCCTACGTATTTTTATATCTCGCTGAGCAACGCATACTATGAATAAGCGAATCCTTATCCTCGGTCTGGCTGCGGCGCTCGTCCTGACAGCCGGTTGCATGGGGCTTGGCGGCCCGAACCCCAGGGTCGTGGAGGACTCCATGGTCATGGATATCAGCCTATCCAAAGGGCTCGGATATAACGTGAACGCGGTGATACAGAACGACGGGGGCGACGGCGACGTCACCGTGACGATGAAACTGATCGATGAAGAGAAAGGTTTTGTCCGGGACGAGGCCTCGACGGTGGTCTCCATCCCCTCAGGGGAGACAAAGAAGGTCAGCCTCACGCTGGACGGGGACCTCGGCCGGGATTATGGGTACAGGATTGAGGTGAGTTAGGCGGAGGGCGTTTCTGGATCGGGCTTCCAGCCTGATTACGGGGGTTCAGGCCCCCTCTCCGACCCGATACGATGAGGCCGAAACATAACAGAGTCATTTTTTTACCCCTCCCCCAAATGGGATGTATGGAACCGTCCCCGGGGATCTACGAGCAGGTCATCAGCGAATACCTTGCATTGAAACTCTCCGGTCCGGAAAAAGAAGGGAGAGTCTTTAAAGACCCTCTTGCGCGTTTCGATCCCCAGACAGTCCTCTCGCGATATCTCGCGAAGATCCTCAGAACGGCCCTCCAGTCTGCCGATGAGGCAGGAGCCTCGCTTGAAGAGCAGATCCAGATCTGCAACCGCCTCATCGAACACCTCGGTACCGAACTACGGGATAAGACTCTTGAACAGTGTAAGATCACGCCCGAAGCAAAGGTCTTGCTCGCCCTTGTGGAGCGCAATCGCCTCTCTGCGCTTAATATTACTGCACCCACCCGCCCCGAGACTTCTATCGCGCAGAGCAGCCTCTTCACCGGGTCTCCAGGAGAGCCCGGGCTCGTGGATGAACTCAGGAAGGAGATCCGGACCGCCGATCGTGTTGACCTCCTCATCTCGTTCATCAAGTGGAGCGGGCTCCGGCTGATTCTCGACGATTTAAAAGAATTTGTCGGGCATGGCCAGCTTAGGGTGATCACGACCTCGTACACCGGGGTAACCGATATCAAGGCGGTCGAGGCTCTTGCAGCCCTTCGGAACACCACTGTCCGGATATCCTATGATACCGACAGAACCCGGCTCCACGCGAAGACCTACACGTTCCACAGGAACAACGGCTTCTCCACATCCTATATCGGGTCATCTAACCTCTCGAACCCCGCGATAACGAGCGGCCTTGAGTGGAACGTCAAGGTCACCGAGCAGGACTCATATGACATCATCCAGAGGATCGAGAAGACGTTTGAGACCTACTGGAAAGA
>NZ_JMIO01000085.1 GCF_000691865.1 Methanoculleus sp. MH98A
GAATTAATATTGTAGATCACAGTGAACGTACGTGCGATGTGAAGTCGGTACGATTCACGCTTTTTATTGGTGTGGAGTTTTTCTTTATCCCCATCCGAGCCAGGATAGGGATTTTCCCGTAAAAATTTCAGTTTGGCTTTGATAACCCGTTGAGCTTTGGCATCGAGAGAGTTTAAAAAATTGAGCGCACGCTTATCCACCATGAGGCGGAATGTCACAGATCTAACTCCACGAACTCATTGCGAGCCATGACTTCTTCGATATCGTCCGTGAGTCTCTGCTTTTTTATTTTATCTACAAGTCTCGCGAGCGTGTCGTTGAGCGTCTCGTCCGGGCGCCTGAGATCCAGGATCTGATTATAGGTCTCTTCCGATACGGGTATGTTCTCCGTAACAGACATTGAATCCTGATAGGCGCTGATCATACATAGACCTTTCATCACCGGAGGCACGGAGTCATCAGTCGGTTTCGTTCAGGTTACGATGGCTGGAGCGGTAAAGGGGACAAAAGCCCCCTCGTTCCAACGAGGTGACGGTGTCTACTCGGGTCCCGACCGTACCCCGGGTTGTCCTACGATGAAGGTGGCGGGGTGATCCTCGCCTGTCGGGTTGCGGAGCGCCTTCCCATTCGACCGGCCCCGGCGCCGCCCGTACGAATGGCACCCGTCGCTATGGGTCCCGGAGTTCAATCCCCGGTCTCCTCCGCGGCAAGATCCCCGAGGAGGCACTGCACCGCAGATCTGAGCGGAGGGATATCGTCCCGGATCGTTCTCCAGATGATCGCTCTGTTGATCCCGAAATAGGCATGGATCAACTTGTCACGCATACCGGCCATTTCGCTCCAGGGAAGCGAGGGATATCTTTCCCTGACCTGATGCGGAATGCATTTCGTCGCCTCACCGATCACTTCCAGTGCTCGTGTGACCGCATAGATTGTCTTGTCGTCCCCGGAAAACTCCTCATAGGACATGCCCCGGGTGAAGATCTCGATCTTGCCTGCGGCGTCAAGAATATCGTCAAGGTAGTCAAGGGTACTTCGCGGGGTCTTCACACGTATACAACCTCATTCTGGATGCGGCGGCCGATACGGGGTTTAAGCGCACTCTTTTCGACCAGGTCCACCTTTCGCCCGAGAAGTTCGGAGAGATATTGCTCAAGCCTGAGAAACCCGAAGATCCCCGGTACCTCGGAGAACTCGACTAGAATGTCCACGTCGCTTCCTTCGTGCTCCTCGCCACGCCGGCACGAGCCGAAGATGCCGATGGATCCAACGTGATAGGTCTCTGCCAGGTACCTCTTTTTCTCGCGGAGAACACTGATAATCCTCGCGCATTCTCCGCCGGGCTGCAGGGTGACTCCGTCCATTCCTGATCGGGATATGTGCCGTTCTCTCTAGTATAACTATCCCCGGGGCATGCCGGTTCGCGGGTCTGGGGCCCGTGATGGTTCTCCCGGTGTCGGGTGGAGGAGCAAGGTCGGTCGTGGCTGCTCTGGGAGACGATCCGTGAATGCAAAAGACTCAGTACTTCGCTAAATTGTTTGAGACAGCCCTCAGGAGATCACACCATTGACTTCCCTTCGCAAACTTCCGCGACTCGCACCCTCGGTGCTCAAGCTCCTATCCGAAACCCGAAGGGTTTCGGACGGGAGGTGGGTATCCTCCTCCCGGTAACGACGTTTTGGGATAGTTTTTGCATTACGGCAGGTGGCGCCGCCTCATAGTGTCTTTCCCGGCCCTGCTCACCAGCAGATCCCCTCTATCCCGTCGCAGGCGAGGATCCGGCGCCCCTCGATGACGACCCGGGACTTCATCAGGTCGAACTCCCCGTTGAGGCGGAGAACTCCGGCCACTCCGTCATCACCAGGCAGGCGTCGGCCCCACGGAGGCGTCCGCGGCCGAGGCGGCGTAGCCGATGCCGGGGAAGACCCGCCGCATCGAAGGTACCGCAAGCGGGTCATAGGCGGCGACCGCCGCTCCCCGCCGGAGGAGTTCCGCGATGACCGGGATCGCCCGGGACTCCCGGATGTCGTCGGTGTTGTCCTTGAAGGCGAGGCCGAGGACGGCGACCCGTTTCCCCGCGAGGTCGCCGATCCTCTCCTCGAGCAGCCCCACCATCCGGAGCGGCTGGCGGTCGTTGACGTCGAGGACCGACCGGAGGAGTGCGGGCTCTTCACCGAGCCCTTCCGCGAGGCTGACAAGGGCCGCGACGTCTTTGGGGAAGCAGCTCCCCCCGAACCCGGCGCCGGCGGATAGAAAGTGCGCCGAGACCCGGTGATCCATCCCGACGCCCTCCATGACCTCGTAGACGTCGATCCCGAGGCGCTTGCAGATGTTTCCCACCTCGTTTGAAAACGAGATCTTCGTCGCGAGGAGGGCGTTCGAGGCGTACTTGATCATCTCCGCAGCGGTGAGGTCGCACCGCACCACCGGGGCCGAAAGCCCGCGGTAGACGGCGGCGACGGCATCGCCGGAGTTCTCATCCCGGCTCCCGATCACGACCCGGTCCGGGTGCAGGAAGTCCTCAACCGCGACCCCCTCCCGGAGGAACTCCGGGTTCATCGCAAACCCGATCTCGTCCCGGCCGGCGTGTTCGAGCACCGCGGGCACGACGAGGCCCGCCGTCGTCCCCGGCGGCACGGTGCTCTTCACGACGACGGTGTGCGAGCCCTTTCCATCGCGGAGCGCCTCCCCGATCGACCGGCTCGCCGCGGCGACCATCGAGAGGTCGGCGCTCCCGTCGGCCGCCGGCGGGGTTCCGACGCAGACAAACGAGAGATCCGCCTCCGCCACCGGGCCGTAGTCCGTCCCCGCGCGGAGCCGCTCGCCTGCGTGCTTCGCGAGAAGTGCATCGAGCCCCCGCTCGTGGATCGGGGCGCGCCCCGCGTTGATCGCCGCCGCCTTCTCCGCATCGATCTCGACGATATCGACCGTATGCCCGAGTTCGGCAAAGCAGGCCCCCGTGACCAGGCCGACGTAGCCCCCGCCGACGACAGTTATCCGCATCTTCCTGTGATCCTCCGGTTCGTTACGTCAAAATTGGGCTTTGGGATGGTTAAAAGTATCCGGTTGGAGAGAGGGCTCTGCCGCATTTTCAAAGTGCGTAACGCTACCCCGAAGGTGAATGACAACGACGTGCTACAGGAGCGCCCGGAACTCGTCGACGGTGATCCCGGCCCGGAAAAGAATTGCCTGAAGCGTCTTTGGCGCAAGGATCTTTTTAGAGTGCACGGGAACGGTGACGATGACGTCACGTTGCGCATGATAGAGATAGTGATGGCTGCCCCGGATGCCAACCACCTCAAAACCGGCTCTCTTGAGAGCACCGACCACCTTCTCCCCGGTGGTTCTCGGGAGTTTCATGTCCCCGCGTTGCTTGTATTCAGGGGTACGGATACTTCAACCGGAATGGGTTTGCCGAGTTTCCTGGCTACCTCGATATACCCCGCGATCGCCTCCTCGACGTGTGCCAGCGCCTCTTCCCAGGTAGACCCCTCGCTGATGCACCCCGGGAGGGACGGCACCGTTACGGTATACCCTCCATCCTCATTCCGTTCCATAAGGACCGTGTAGCGGAGACGAGTATCTGACAGTTGATCCCCTCCACTGGAGAGTTATCTATGACACTATATAGGGGTTCCGCGGATCGTCTCCCGGAGTTTGATGCGGATGATCGCGCTCCTGATGATCCCCGTCATACGATCGCCTGCTTGTCGATATAATTATACAGTTGGTGTTTGAACGCATCGAACTCCTGGGTTGTCCGATAAGCGACATCGTAGAGGAACCGTTCGCCGGGACGGTAGACGACCCGCTGGAACACCCCGCTCCGGCCGAAGGCAATCGATACACTCTATACGGCGAAAGCCCGATACTATTCCAGAAAATGAACGCCCCCGCCCTCTCCGTCGTCCTCCCGGCCCTCAACGAAGAAGCCACCATCGGCAAGTGCATCGGAAAGATCCGGACGGTCTTTGCCGATCTCGGGATCGACGGCGAGATCATCATCGCCGACTCCTCCGACGACCGGACGGCGGCGATCGCCCGGGACCTCGGGGCTAAAGTCGTCCGGCCGGAGAAGCGGGGCTACGGCAACGCCTACCTCGCCGGGCTCGCGTGCGCCCGGGGGAGGTACATCGTCATCGGGGACGCGGACGACACCTACGACTTCCTGGAGATCCCCAAGCTCCTCGCCCTGCTCGACGCCGGCGCCGACATGGCCCTCGGCTCCCGGCTCCGGGGGGAGATCCGGCCCGGTGCGATGCCCGCGCTGCACCGGTACGTGGGCAACCCCTTCCTCACCTGGCTCCTCAACCGGGTCTTTTCCATCCGGATATCGGATGCACACACCGGGTTTCGGGCGTTCCGGCGGGAGGCGCTCGAACGGATGAACGTCAAGACCGGGGGGATGGAGTTTGCAAGCGAGATGATCATCGAGGCGGCGAAGGCCAATCTCCGGATCGACGAAGTCCCGATCACCTACTCCGCCCGGGTCGCCCCCTCGAAACTGCAGAGCTTCTCCGACGGCTGGCGGCACGTCCGGTTCATGCTCCTCTACCGGCCGATCCCGTTCATCACCGTCCCCGGGCTGCTCTTCACGATCTTCGGCTTCTTCCTGATGGTCATCTTCGCCCTCCGGGGGGACGTCGAGACCTCGTTCATCCACTCCTTCATCCTCGCCGCCCTCTTCTTCGTCGGGGGGCTCCAGGCGCTCGTTGCCGGGATCAACATCGCCGTCTACTCGGCCGTCCAGGGCTACGGCGAGGCGGGGCCGTTCCTCTCCCGGCTCATGAACTACCACAACCTCGAGCGTGAACTCCTCGCCGGGATCCTGCTGATGGCCGGCGGCGGCCTCGTCGGGCTCGGCATCCTCCGGGACTGGGCCGCCGCCGGGTTCGGCCCGCTCTTCCAGATTGCAAACGCCGTCTGGGCGCTGGCCCTCTTCCTCGCCGGAATGCAGGTCGTCTTCTCCGGGATCTTCACGAGCATGATGCTCTTAAAACGCGGCGAAGAGCAGGGCTGACCCCCGCCGGGCACGGCGCTCCGCTCATTGATCCCGATTTATAGGCCTCTGTTTTGATTTCCGGGCTCTTTTTGGGGAGATCGATCCAGTTATATATGATTGGCGGTATAGTGTGACCCGGAGGAACTGCGAATGGCCATTTTATCAACCAACCAGCAGGAGATAGCAGAAAGGATCGATGCAGGTGCCGCCACGGAAGTCTGGCGGGACTGGAGGTGGCATGTCCGGCATGCGATCACTGAGATCTCCACGTTCGAGCGGCTGCTCGGCGTATCGTTCGGGCAGGACGAGCGGCGGGAGCTGGAAGAGACCGCGAGCAGATTCCCCTTGAGGATAACGCCGTACTACCTCTCGCTCATCGATGCGAAGGATCTCTGGAACGACCCGATCTTCATGCAATGCTTCCCGTCGCCGGCGGAGCTGCAGGTCGAACCCGACGACATGGAGGACCCGCTCGCCGAGGACGCCGACCACCCGGCTCCCTGTATCACCCACCGCTACCCCGACCGGGTGCTCTTTTTAGTCAGCAACGTCTGCGCCATGTACTGCCGGCACTGCACCAGGAAGCGGAAGGTCGGGGACGTCGACTCCATCCCCTCGGAGGCCGAAGTCATCGAGAGCCTTGACTATATCCGGGAGAACCCCGGGATCCGGGACGTTCTCCTCTCCGGGGGCGACCCGTTCATGCTCCCCGACGACCGTCTCGACTGGATCCTGACCGAGCTCGACGACATCGAGCACGTCGAGGTGGTCCGGATCGGCAGCCGGGTTCCGGTCGTCCTCCCTTACCGGGTCACGGACGACCTCGCCAAGATGCTCGCCCGGCACCACCCGCTCTGGGTGAACACCCACTTCAACCACCCGGCGGAGATCACGACATCCTCGCAGAAGGCGCTCGCACGGCTTGCCGATGCCGGCATACCGCTCGGCAACCAGACCGTCCTCCTGGCGGGGGTGAACGACTGCCCCCGGATCATGAAGACCCTGGTGCACAAACTCGTCAAGAACCGGGTCCGCCCCTATTACCTCTACCAGTGCGACCTCTCCGAGGGGCTCACCCACTTCCGCACCCCGGTCTCCAAGGGGATCGAGATCATCGAGAGCCTTATCGGGCACACCAGCGGGTTTGCGGTCCCGACCTACGTCATCGACGCTCCCGGCGGCGGGGGGAAGATCCCGGTGATGCCCCAGTACCTCATCTCCTGGGCCACGAACCGGGTGGTGCTGCGCAACTTCGAGGGGGTGATCACCACCTACCGCGAGCCCGATTCCTACGAACCGGTCTGGTGCGACCGCAAGTGCGCGACCTGCGGGCAGTACCTCAGGCTCGAGGGCGCGGATGAGTCCAAAGCGGTCGGTATCGTCAAACTCCTCTCCGAAGAGGATCCGACGACGGCGCTCGTCCCGGAGCACACCGAGCGGTTCGAGCGGAGAAATGAGTCCTGATACCGTCACGACGATCGGCGGCACCCGTGTCCAGCACGGACGGTTGAGCGACCGGATCTACGTGATGCACCTCTCGCCCGCCGACCTTCCTGGAATTCTCGACGACCTGGATGGGCTCGCAGAGAGAGAGCGCTACACGAAGATATTTGCAAAAGTGCCTGCCTCCGTCCTCTCCTCGTTCATCGCCCGGGGCTACGTCGTCGAGGCGCGGGTTCCGGGATTCTTCCGGGGCAGGGAGGACGGGTATTTCACGGCGAAGTTCTTCGATGCAAAACGCCGGCGGGAGTCGGCCGATACCGCCGCGGTCCTCGCGGCCGTCCGCGAGAAGGCCGGCGATGGATGTCCGGTCGTCCTTCCGCCGGGCTGGACGTGTGCACCTGCGGCGGAGGACGACGCCGACGACCTTGCCGCGCTCTACGGCGAGGTCTTTGCGACCTACCCCTTCCCCATCGCCGATCCCGGCTACCTGCGGGAGACGATGGCCGGGGACTACCGCTACTTCGTCGTCCGCACCGAAGACGGCCGGCTTGCCGCGGCTTCCTCGGCGGAGATCTACCGCGACGACGGGAACGTCGAGATGACCGATTTCGCCGTGCACCCGGACTTCCGGGGCAAAAGCCTCTCGGGCTTCCTCCTTTTGCGGATGGAGGAGGAGATGCGGGCGGCCGGGATGAAGACCGCCTTCACGATTGCCCGGGCGCTCTCCTACCCGATCAACGCCACGTTCGCCCGGGCGGGGTACGCCTGGGGGGGAACCCTCGTCAACAACACCAACATCTGCGGCGGGTTCGAGAGCATGAACGTCTGGTACCGGACGCTGGAGAGGTGAGGAGAAGGTCCGCCGCCGGTGTAAGGGCGGGCGTCGTGCCGGCTTTTGGGGCGCACGTTCACCCGCTGGCATAATACGGGAAGCAAACAACAAAAGGGAGCATCGGTTTACACCGGTTCATCCGTTGCGGGTGCGTCACATGAAGTGTCCGAATCCCCGGCAGGTTTTCGGAGGTGCAGGTGGCCCGGGTCAGGAGAGCAGCGATCTGGATGGACGCATTTTGTTCCGCATGGAACACATTTGAACCAATACCTGGAAACGGACCTGTTCCCCCAGCCTGAAGTTACCCGTCGCCGTGTACCGGTTCGGGGCGGTGCCGGGCAACCCGGTGCATCCGGAGGTATTCGGACCGGGAAAGAGCGAAGTTTTCGGCATTCTCAAAGAACGCGTCGATCAGGTCGGCCTGCTCGCGGCTCCACACCTCGTTTGGGACCTCCCTGACCCGGAGGGCATGTCTCCGGACAAAGGCCAGCCGCTCCTGCCTGTTCTTCTCGCGGTCAAACTTCAATTCCATACTGTTTCCCCCGGACCTGCAGGCGCTCCATGAACGATCGCAGGAGTTCGCCGTCCAGCATCTCCCGGAACAACACCCGGGGCATCCTTGACACTGTCACTTGTCCGGCCCCTCTAAGATCCGCACTGCTTTTTCCCTGAGGCGTGAGATATCCCCCTGGTGCAGGCGCTCCATGGAATCGAGCAAGTCTGCACAGAACGTCTCAGCCTCCTCTATCGAGTCACGGACATCCTCTGCCGTGATCGCGAAGTCCACATAGTACTGCTTATCGATTCGCTCTCTTTTGGCGGCGACAATCCGGGAATTGTCAATTCCATACAGGTTCTCAAGGAGGATCGTTGCGCCGGAGTGGTTTTCGCATTTTATACCGGTCTTGAAGAGAAGGGCAAGCACCATGTAGTACATGCTGTAGTATGCCATCGATACCGTCTCTTCAAGCCGCCCGTTCTCGAGCAGGATCTTTGCCGAGACGAGATAACTCTCTGACTTCTTACGGTATGCCTCCTGGACCTGGGTGCTTGGCTCAACGAG
>NZ_JMIO01000086.1 GCF_000691865.1 Methanoculleus sp. MH98A
CTGCTCATCCCGTTCGTCGGTTTTATCGGTGCTGCAATCGCTACCCTGATATCCTACACGGTCACCGCGATCGTGGCGATTCTTTTCTCCTTTCGGTATATCAGGTTCAGGATCTACTGGTCGTCTATCTTCAAGAGCGTCGCCGCATCCGGGGCTATGGCCGGCGTTATACTGCTTATACCGGTCTATTCGGTGTATAGTCTCCTCTTTGCGGTTGGGAGCGGCATGGTTCTGTACGTCATGATAATGGTCCTGATAAAGGGCCTGGACTGGAGGGAACTGGGTTCGCTGAAGAATCTCCTTCTCAATAAATGAATCCGTCGAACCGAGGAGGGATCGCCCCGGAAAAAGGCCTCTATGGGGGGGGGAGCATCTTCATATCGTCTGCCGTGCGCGGGCGCGATTACGATGACGGATCTTCCCTGCTATTCCAGACATCCCGCCCGCGATCGGTGATGCCTCCCGGCAGATCCACGAGTTCGGCGGGGTATGGGGCGAAGAACGACTGGTTCATCAGGTACGGCTCCCTGAACCGGATCACCCACGAGCGGAGCAGGCCGCGGGGTTCGGCCATGGTGGCATGGCCGTTTTTATAGCGGTCAATCAGCCTGATGCAGTAGGCTCTCTCCTCGTCTGAGATGCGATCGGCGAAGTATCCGAGGGCGTGCAGGAGAACGTTGACGTTGGCGGTATACCGGGGAGCGCGTGCGAGCGCGATAGAGAGCATCCGGCGATACCGGAGGAAGAGTTCTCCCGGTTCAACCGCTGCCCGGGACGCGACAAGACGTCCCATCTCCCGCAGCATCTTCTGGCTCAAGGCGAGCAGGAGGAGTTTGTTGTCCGTGTGGAACTGCACGAGGACCTGGGGGTCCCGGGTTCTCTCGACACCCCGGAACGCCGCCAGGGTAAAGACCGCGGAGAGGAAATGGTCGCGGATCCGCTGATTGTTGAGGCGGAGTTCGTCTTCTACGGGGAGTTCCGGGTACCGTTTCAGCACCTCGCGGGCGAAGAAGCCCGCGGACTTCGCTATCGCCGCGGACTTCTCCGTCGACGGATACACCCGGACGTTCCGGGTGCCCGAGGTGGGGGAGCCGCCTTTGAGGATAAACCCCTCGACTGGGGGCAGGGAGTCGAGAAACCGTGCTGCGAAGGCGGCCATCTCCTCCGTAACGTCCCGCCCGGTAGCCGGCTGCATGAGGCGATCGGAACCGCCTGTCCGCACGATCCTGACGGTCGAGCGGGGTATCCCGAGCCCGATCTCGACTTCCGGGCAGACCGGAATGCAGTCGGCGTACTCCCGCAGGCGTGCCACCGTGGGGGAGGGTATCTTCGAGCCGTCGTAGCGGCACGGGTCGAACTCGATGCAGCGGCTGACGACGAGGCGGGGGCGCGGGTATTCCCGGGTCATGGGTCATCACGATACGCCGGGATGGATATCAACCCTTGGATCCCGGTGGGGGAAGGACGCACACCACCTTCATAGCCCTGCGGCGCGACTCTTCTCTCATGAAGCCGGCGGTCATCAGGCGTGAGGAGGGGGTTAACCTTGAGAAGCACGGTGTCCGGATGCGGGTTTATGCGGCGGAAGGCGCCCCGGCGGGGGTTGTCTACCTGGAGACGGAATCGGGGCATGCGGAGGAATTCCTTCACGAGAAGAGCGCGTTCATCTACTACATCGTCGAAGGGGAGGGGATCTACGTCATCGGCGGCGTCGAGCACCGGGTCGGGGCGGGGGACGTCGTCGTCGTGCCGCCGGGAAACAGCATCTACTTCGTGGGGCGCTTTCGTGCGGTGCTCGTCACCGTCCCGGCGTGGGAGGAGTCCGGCGAGCGGCATATCCGGGATGTTGCGGTGTGAGCGGTGGCGCCGCACCCCCGGAACCCTTATTCCCCTGTTCAGCGAGAACTCCGATCATGAAGGTGCTTGGCATCAGCGGGAGCCCGAGAGCGCGGGGGAACACCGCCCGTCTCCTCGCGGAGGTTCTCCGC
Source organism: Methanoculleus sp. MH98A (assembly GCF_000691865.1). Classification (GTDB taxonomy): domain Archaea; phylum Halobacteriota; class Methanomicrobia; order Methanomicrobiales; family Methanoculleaceae; genus Methanoculleus. Next base: position 1,989 of record NZ_JMIO01000086.1, read on the forward strand.
GGGGTCTCCGACGCAGGCGGCGAGGCGAGCGCCGTCAGCCTTTCCGAGTATGTTATTGCGGGCTGCGTCGGTTGCGAGCGGTGCAGGCGCGACCTGACCTGCACCCGCTTCAACGACGGCATGACGTTACTGTATCCCCGCATCGTGGAAGCGGATGCGCTCGTTCTCGGCTCCCCCGTCTACCACTACAACGTCACCAGCCAGATGAAGGCGTTCATCGACCGGCTCTACGCCTTTTACGACTTTACCGATGACCGTCCCCGGGGCTACTCCAGCCGTCTTGCGGGCCGGGAGCGCAAGGCCGTGGTCTTTGCGGTGGGCGAGCAGGCGGATCCCGCCGATCTCGGCGTTGCACTCGAAGCGCTCTCCCTGCCGCTCCGGCCGCTCGGCTACGAGGTGGTTGCCGAACTCCCGGTCCTCAACTGCTTCGAGCCGGGGATCGTCGGGACGAAGAAGGAGGTGCTCGAGCAGGCGTACCGGTGCGGCCGGGACCTTGCGGCGGCGTATCCCTTCCCGTGACCGGCTTTATGGCGCCGAACCGGGATGCCGCCGTTCCTCCGGGACCAAAAAAGATGCGCCCCCGGCACTCAGTTCTTGAAACTATGAATCGGTGCGGGGATCCGTCCGCCGCGGTTTATGAAGTCGGCGCAGCCGAACCCGTTCACCCTCTGGACCGGTGCATGCCCCAGCAGCCCGCCGAACTCGACGGTGTCGCCGAGATCCTTTCCTATCACCGGGATCAGCCGGACAGCGGTCGTCTTGTTGTTGATCATCCCGATCGCGGCTTCGTCCGCGATGATGCCGGATATCGTCGAGGCGGGTGTGTCGCCCGGGATCGCGATCATATCGAGGCCGACCGAGCATACGCAGGTCATCGCCTCGAGTTTCTCGATCGTGAGGGCACCGCGGTTCACCGCATCGATCATCCCCTGGTCCTCGCTGACGGGGATGAACGCGCCCGAAAGCCCGCCGACAAAGGAGCTCGCCATGATCCCTCCCTTCTTCACCTGGTCGTTTAAGAGGGCGAGGGCGGCCGTCGTCCCCGGCGCACCGACCGACTCGAGCCCCATCTCCTCGAGGATCCCGGCGACGCTGTCCCCGACGGAGGGCGTGGGGGCAAGAGAGAGATCCACGATCCCGAACGGGATCCCGAGCCTCTCCGACGCCTCCTGGGCGACGAGCTGCCCGGCGCGGGTCACCTTGAAGGCCGTCCGCTTGACCGTCTCGCAGAGAACCTCGAAGTTCTTGCCCCGGACATCCTCGAGCGCGTGCTTGATGACCCCCGGGCCGCTCACGCCCACGTTGATGACCGCATCGGCCTCGGAGACGCCGTGAAACGCCCCGGCCATGAACGGGTTGTCGTCGGGGGCGTTACAGAAGACGACGAGTTTCGCGCAGCCGAGGGAGTTGTTCTCCTTCGTCGCCTCGGCGGTCTCCCGCACGATCTCCCCCATCAGTTTCACGGCGTCCATGTTGATCCCGGTCTTCGTCGAGCCGATGTTCACCGAACTGCAGACCCTCCCGGTCGCGGCGAGAGCCGCCGGGATTGAGCGAATGAGGGCTTCGTCGGTCGGGGTCGTGCCTTTCGAGACGATGGCCGAGTAGCCCCCGAGGAAGTTGACCCCCGTGTCCCGTGCGGCTTTATCCAGCGTCTTTGCAACCTCTACGAAATCCTCCTCGGACCTGCAGGCCCGCCCGGCGACGAGTGCGATGGGGGTTACGGATATTCTCTTGTTCACGATCGGGATCCCGTACTCGAGCTCGATCTCCCTCCCGGTCGAGACGAGGTCTTTGCCCAGTCGGGTGATCTTGTCGTAGATGTTCCGGTTGAAGGCGTCGAGATCGGAGTCGCAGCAGTCGAGAAGGCTGATGCCGAGCGTGATGGTCCGGACATCGAGCTTCTCCTGCTCGATCATCTTGTTGGTCTCGTTCACCTCGAGAATATTGATCATGGAACCCCTCAGATGCGGTGCATCTTCGTGAAGATGTCTTCCCGCTGGCACCGGATATTGACGCCGATTGCATCGCCGAGGTCGTCGAGTTCGGTTACCATCCCGGCATACGGTTTTGTCGATCTGCCGGTATCGACGATCATCATCATATTGAAGTAGCCCTGCACGATCGTCTGCGAGATGTCCTCGACATTGACCTGGTTATCGGCAAGATACGTGCAGACCTTCGCGATAATGCCGACGGCATCCTTTCCGACGACGGTAATGATTGTCTTGCTCATGCCCTCTCCCGTCCTTGTGTGGGTATGGATAGGATGTACCGGTGATTCAAGGTTTGCCGGGGAGTG
>NZ_JMIO01000087.1 GCF_000691865.1 Methanoculleus sp. MH98A
ACCAATGCAGCCACCACTCCGAAAAGCATGAAGATAATGAATAAGCCCAGCCAGATTATCAGACCTGCGACGAGATTGTAACCAAATACTGCTAGTGCACGTTTTAAGAAACTGTCTGACGTCAACCAGCCCTTGTAACTATATGTATCCGTTCCGCCATTGGACATATTCGGGTAGTTTAGTGAACCATAATTTAACCATTTTCATTTGACATCTGTTCTCGTTGAGTGGCTATCCTGGAAAGGCAGATCCAGTCTGGTTACGGGTATTTTCCTGAAAATGATCCGCCACTCATGCATCGACCGCTTGTTTTTGAACATTGCCGGAGGTATCCGCCATAGCTCCCGGGGACGACGATGCACCGGGAGGAGAGGAGGGCGCCGCGTCACCCCGCCGCCGGGACACTCTCGTAGGCCGCCGCGAGGTAGCGGGCGCGGAAGATGCCGTAGACCACCCCCAAGAAGAGGTTGACGACCCACCCGAGGACGGGCAGCGTGGCGATGAGGGCGGTCGCGGCCGTATACGCGAGGCCGATCAGGAGGATGATGACGACCGCGGCGATCCAGGCGCCCCACCCGATCCGCCCGATGTGCGAGACGATCGCCACGATGTTGAACGCCTGGAGGAGGCTTCCGGTGTGGGCGAACCGCACGACGGCGAGGAGGGAGATGAACGATATGACGGCCCGGACGAGAGCCGCAATCGCGATCCCGGTGACGGCGGCGGCGACGGCCGAGGCCCATACGTCCGGGTTGTCGAGCCCCCGTGCCGCTATGGCGGAGAGAAACGCAATCCCGCCGAAGACGGCCAGGACCACGATGACCGGGATCAGGTAAATAAGATTGATGATATTCAGCTTCCACCCGTCGAGAAAGAGCCTCCCCCAGTCGTCGACTTCGGGAGCGGGCGTCCGGCCGGAGAGCACCCGCACGATGTAGCCGTTGTAGAACGGGAGTAAAAAGAGGGTGAACGTCTGGACGAGCGAGAGGAGTACCAGGAGCACCCACCGCCCCCACTCCCCGATGAGAGCGTCTTTTGCGTAGCCCAGCGCTCCCGAGAGGAGTCTCGCGTAGTCCATACGCATATCAGCCGTGGAGAGAGGCCGGGGGATATAAGATTTTGGGAGCGACGGGCCGAAGGGCCGGAGCTTGAGACAACGCGAAGCATTTTCGAATGGCGACGGGCCGAAGGGCCGGAGCTTGAGACAACGCGAAGCATTTTCGAATGGCGACGGGCCGAAGGGCCGGAGCTGGAGACAACGCGAAGCATTTTCGAATGACGACGGGCCGAAGGGCCGGAGCTTGAGACAACGCGAAGCATTTTCGAATGACGACGGGCCGAAGGGCCGGAGCTTGAGACAACGCGAAGCATTTTCGAATGGCGACGGGCCGAAGGGCCGGAGTTCGAGCACCGCAAGGTGCGAGGCGATGCAAACTCACGCGAAGCCGCGAAGTCAGTGTCGTTGTCAGCAACCCCTACCTCCCCTTCGCGGCTTCGCGTGAGCTAACGGTGTGGAGGTGATGATACAGGACACTACTTACTACAGAGCCGAAAACCCGACAAAAAAAGAGATATCAGGGCCGGCCCCTCAGTGCCGGAAGTGCCGGACCCCGGTGAAGATCATCGCGATGTTGAGCCGGTTTGCCGCCTCGATGACCTCCTGATCCCGGATCGAGCCGCCCGGCTGGACGAGCGCCGTCGCACCCGCCGCCGCCGCGACCTCCATCGTGTCGGGGAACGGAAGGAAGGCGTCCGATGCGACCGCCGACCCGGCAAGGGGTTTGCGGGATTTCCTGACCGCGATCTCCGCCGACTCGACCCGGTTCATTTGCCCGGCGCCGATTCCGATGACGGCGTCCTCGTCGGCGAAGATGATAGCGTTGCTCTTCGTGTGCCGGCAGACCTTCCAGGCGAGTTCCATCGCCCGCATCTCATGGGCGTCGGGCTCCCGCTCGCTCACGACCTGCCAGTCCTCGCGGTAGGGCTCTGTGCGCTGGACCAGGACGCCGCCGTCGATGCTCCGTATCTCGGGCTGCGCCACCGGCCCGGGCAGCCGGAGCACCCGCATGTTCTCCTTCGCCTTCATGATCTCGAGGGCTTCCGCCGTAAACGACGGAGCGACCACGACCTCGACGAACGTCCCCGTCAGTTCCCGGGCGACGTCCGCCCCCACCTCGCGGTTCATCGCGACGATCGAGCCGTAGGCCGAGACCGGGTCGACCTCCCGGGCGGCGATGTAGGTATCGAGGGGGCTCTCGCCGGTCGCCACGCCGCAGGGGTTGTTGTGCTTGACGATGACCACGGCGCACTCCTCGAACTCCCGGAGCAGGCCGACCGCCGCGTGGACGTCGAGGTAATTGTTGTAGGACATCTCCTTGCCCTGGAGCGGCTCTTCTCCCGCGATGCCCGCATCGCCGTAGACCGACGCCGCCTGATGCGGGTTCTCGCCGTAGCGGAGCGTCCTGCCGTTCCTGAACTGGACGGTGAAGACGTCGGGGAACGGCCGGTCGATGCCGGTGAGGTGGTTCGTGATCGCGGCGTCGTAGGCGGCCGTCCGGGCGAACGCCTTTGCCGCGAGGTTCAGCCGCTCCTCAGCCGTAAACCCGCCCCGCCGGACGCGTCCGCGACCATCCCGTAGTCGGCAGGGTCCGCGACGACCGCGACATACTTATGGTTCTTCGCCGCCGCACGCACCATCGCCGGGCCGCCGATATCGATGTACTCGATGATCTCCTCAAGAGAGAGGCCCGCCTCCTTCATCGCCTCGAAGGGGTAGAGGTTCACCACCACGAGGTCGATCGGGTCGATGCCGTGCTCCTGCATCACGGCGTCGTCGATGCCGCGGCGGCCGAGGATCCCCCCGTGGATCTTCGGGTGGAGGGTCTTGACCCGTCCGTGCATCATTTCGGGAGAGCCCGTGTAGGCGGAGACATCGGTGAACGAAATCCCCGCCCGCGCGAGTTCGGCCCCGGTGCCGCCGGAACTCAGGATCCCGTAATCGTGCTCGATAAGCACCTTTGCGAGATCGACGATGCCTGCCTTGTCCCAGACAGACAGCAGTGCCCACTTCATGGGTACACGTGAGAGGGGTAGAGAGATATATCTGGCGCTGCCCGCAGAACCGGCCGCGATTTCCACGGCAGGAAAACCGCAGGCCCTGCCATGGGGAACGCCGGCATGACCGGCGAGGAGGGCGCCGCACCTCACGCGGATCCGGATACCGGGGGAAGAATACCGGCGAACGGATGTCCAATCGGAAATCCGGGATGTCACCGGAGGCAGATTTCTGCAGCCAGAGTTAATATTATATAGAACCACATTACAATAAATAAACGAACAACTCCATTACATCGTTTTGAAGCAGGTTAGGCGTATGAAGGAGGATACATCCGAACCAAACGAGAAGCAACAGAATCTCGCAAACGAGGCGGATGCAGCATCTCCGGCGCTTGAAGAGCTGCAGAATGCATATGACGACCTTAACAGCCGTTATCTGCGCCTTGCGGCGGATTTCGACAACTACCGCAAAAGAATGGACCGGGAACTCGACGCCCGTACGACGTTCGCCATCGAGAATTTCGCGGTGGAGTTGCTCGAGGTCGTAGACAACTTCGAGCGGGCGGAGAGAGCCGAGGGTGCAGGCCTCCCGGAAGGGATGGAGCAGATCAAGAAACTCTTCATGACCATCCTCGAACGGCACGGCATCGCACCCATCGAATGCCGGAACCTTCCCTTCGACCCCGAACGGCACGAGGCGATCGCCTACGTCCCTTCGGACGCCGGGGAAGGAACCGTGATCGACGAGGCCGTCCGCGGATACTGTATGCGGGACAAGGTCATCAGATGCGCAAAAGTCGTAGTATCTAAAGGAATGGAGGAATAACAGAATGGTTTCGGAAAAAGTTCTGGGTATCGATCTTGGGACAACCAACTCGTGCATGGCAATCATGGAAGGCGGCCGGGCGACGGTCATCGCCAACGCCGAAGGCGGCAGAACCACCCCGTCGGTCGTAGCGTTCTCCAAGGAAGGCGAGCGGCTGGTCGGCAACGTCGCGAAACGGCAGGCGATCACGAACCCGAACCGCACCGTCCAGTCGATCAAGCGCAGGATGGGCACGAACGAGAAGGTCACCATCGGGGACAAGACCTACACCCCGCAGGAGATCTCCGCGATGATCCTCCAGAAGATGAAGCTGGACGCGGAGGAGTATCTCGGCGAGAAGATCGCGAAAGCCGTCATCACGGTGCCCGCCTACTTCAACGACGCTCAACGGCAGGCAACGAAGGACGCAGGGACGATCGCCGGCCTCGAGGTGCTCCGGATCATCAACGAGCCGACCGCGAGCGCGCTCGCCTACGGCATCGACAGGGAAGGCGACGCTACGGTGCTCGTCTACGATCTCGGCGGCGGGACGTTCGACGTCTCGATCCTCCAGCTCGGCGACGGCGTCTTCGAGGTTAAGGCAACCGCAGGCAACAACCGCCTCGGCGGCGACGACTTCGATACGAGGGTCGTCGACTACCTGGCCGACGAGTTCAGGAAGAAGGAGGGCATCGACCTCCGGAATGACCCGGTCGCGATGCAGCGGCTGCGCGACGCGGCCGAGAACGCGAAGATCGAGCTCTCCACCGTCCAGAAGACCAACATCAACCTCCCCTACATCACCACGACGGAGAGCGGGCCCAAGTTCCTGGACGTCGATCTGACCCGGGCGAAGTTCGAGCAGCTCATCGGCGACCTCGTCGACTCGAGCCTCGGGCCGGTGAAGCAGGCGCTCGCCGACGCCAAACTGGGCGCCGACGATATCGACCACATCCTCCTCGTCGGAGGTTCGACCCGTGTCCCGCTCGTGCAGGAGACCGTGAAGAAGGTCCTCAAGAAGGAGCCCGACAAAGGCATCAACCCCGACGAGTGCGTCGCCCTCGGCGCCGCCATCCAGGCGGGCGTGCTGACCGGCGAGACGAAGGACGTGCTGCTCCTCGACGTGACGCCGCTCTCGCTCGGCATCGAGACGCTCGGCGGCATCGCGACGAAGCTCATTGAGCGCAACACCACCATCCCGACGAGGAAGAGCCAGATCTTCTCGACCGCCGCCGACGGCCAGACCTCAGTGGAGATCCACGTGATGCAGGGCGAGCGGGCGCTCGCGAAGGACAACTTCACCCTGGGCCGGTTCCAGCTCACCGGCATCCCGCCGGCGCCGCGTGGCATTCCGCAGATCGAGGTCACGTTCGATATCGACGCGAACGGTATCGTTCATGTCTCGGCGAAAGATCTCGGCACAGGGAACGAGCAGTCGATCACCATCAAACCGCAGGACTCCCGCCCGTCCGAAGCCGAGATCCAGCGGATGATGGACGAGGCGAAGAAGTTCGAGGCGGAGGACCAGAAGAATCGCGAGGAGATCGAACTCAGGAACACCGCCGACACCGCGATCTTCACCGCCGAGCGGGCGATGAAGGACGCGGGCGATTCGATCGAGGCCGCGGACAAAGAGAAGATCGAGAGCGCGATCGCCGACCTCAAGAAGGCGCTCGAGGGCGACGACCTCGAGGCGATCAAGCAGAAGATGGATGCCCTGACCGAAGCGGTATATGCACTCACGACAAAGATGTACCAGCAGGCACAGGCGGCCGCCGCCCAGCAGCAGCAGGCGGAAGGGGCCGCGAAGAAGGACGATAACGTCGTCGATGCCGATTACGAAGTCAAAGAGTGAGGTCGATGGGTCCGGACAGCTACTATGATATCCTCGGTGTCTCGAAGAGCGCCGACGATAAGGAGATCAAGAAAGCCTACCGGAACCTGGCCCGAAAATACCACCCCGACGTCTGCAAGGAACCGGGGGCCGAGGAGAAGTTCAAGAAGATCAACGAGGCCTATAGCGTCCTCTCTGATGCGCAGAAACGCGCCCAGTACGACAACATGGGGCACGACGCCTACAGTAACGCGTCCCGTGGCTCGTACGCCGGCGGCGGCGGATACTCGGGCGGGTTCAGCGCCGACTTCTCCGGGTTCGGGGATATTTTCGAGACCTTCTTCGGCGGCGGGGGCAGGCAGCGTGCCGGCCCGCGCCCCGGCGCCGACCTCCTGATGAAGATGCGCATCACGCTCGAGGAGGCGGCGTTCGGGACCGAGAAGGAGGTCGGCGTCGACCACGTCGAGCCCTGTCCCGAGTGCGACGGATCGGGGAGCGAGACGAAGAAGACCACCACCTGCCCGACCTGCGGCGGCAGCGGCCAGATGCGGCAGATGAGCCAGTCCATCTTCGGGAACTTCGTCCGGATGAGCACCTGCACCACCTGCGGCGGGCGGGGGAAGGTCCCCGAGACCCGGTGCAAGGCCTGCGGCGGAACAGGGCACCGGCGTGCCCGGCAGACCGTAAAGGTCCGGGTTCCGCCGGGCGTGGATACGGGCATGCGCCTCCGGATGGAGGGCTACGGCGACGCCGGGGATTACGGTGCGCCGAGCGGGGACCTCTATATCGAGATCAGCGTCGCGCCGCACAGGACGTTCACCCGGCGGGGCGACGACCTGGAGACGACCGTCGATATCTCCCCGGCCCAGGCGGTGCTGGGCTCCGAGGTTGAGGTGCAGACGATCGACGGGCGCACGGTCGTCCTGGATATCCCGGCCGGCGTGCAGCACAACACCGGGCTGAAGATACGGGGCGAGGGCGTGCGGTGGCAGACGAAGCCCGGCGATATGCTGGTGCGGGTGCATATCGTCGTGCCCGAGCGCCTGACGGACGAGGAGCGCGAACTCTATCTGCGCCTGCTCGAGATCGGGGGGCACAAGCCCTCCGCGAAGAAGGGCAAGGGCTTCTTTCAGGACGTCGTCGACAAGATGAAAGAGTCGGTGAAGTGAGGGGGGATCCCTCTCGCTTCGGCGGTTCGATTTTTGTAACGGTTCTGGTGTGAGCCCGGGCCGTCCGGCACTCCGGACGGCTGCTCGATCGGACATCAGACCTTTTTCTTCAGTTCAACAAACTGCCGGACGAGCCTGGCGTTTTCCTCCCGGATTCTGCTGTTTCCGTCGGAAAGTTTCTGCCTGACCTCTTCTGCGATACGCCCGTGCTGTTCCCTATAGATGGTATACAGCGTCTCGATGATCGGGGCATAGTCCCCGTCATCCGCTTTTGCGAGCGCGTTCAGGTAGGCCGACCGGTGTTCCAACCCCAGGTAGAGCGTCGGATAACCGGATCGCTCCAGGATCAGATTCATCAACGCCCGTCCAACCCGTCCGTTTCCATCGACGAACGGATGGATCATCTCAAATTTTGTGTGGAATAGTACGGCGAGTTCGAATGGATTCAGGTGCCGTTTATTCTGCCGGTACCACCCGATGAGAGCACGCATCTCCTCAGGGACGAGGATCGCGGGAGGGGGTTCATAGTCCACCTGCTCGATGCCCACCTGGATGTTCCGATAGTCTCCCGGGTTCCGGAGGACCTCATTCATCAGTATTTCGTGGATCTTCCTGATGAGCTTCTCCGTTATATCCCCGGAATACTCTTCGAGGTATCTTCGGAGGTTGATGAAATTGAGGATCTCATACACCTCATCCATCTTCTTTCCGGCCGGAGAGATGTTATGCTCCAGGAGTTCCTGCGCTTCCCGGAGACTGATGGTATTTCCCTCGATCTCCGTCGTGCCCTGGACATATCTGAGATACATTGCGTCCATGTACCGCTCGCTCTCATCAGGGTAGAGTTCCTTGAAAAGTCCGTAGAAGTAACGAAGAGTTTCGAGATCGACGGCCCGGGTTCTGTCGAGGGCCGTGAAGGAGTAATGCTCCAGCCGGTAATCGAGGTATGTTGTTAACCTTAGATTATGGAGTTCAGACAGTTTTGATAAAACGTCCTCTCTGGCTACCGTTTCGAGTCTTCCGATGTATATCTGAATCTCCAGCGATTTTGAGTTAACTTTGACCTTATCACGGAGATAGAGGTATTTATTGCCCTTGATTGTCTTTACAGTCAATTTCGGCATGGCTTCATCTATCTAGGTTCCGATAGATGAAA
>NZ_JMIO01000088.1 GCF_000691865.1 Methanoculleus sp. MH98A
TCGTGGCATCTCGCGAGCGCCGGGAGAGAAGTTTCAGGTACCGGGACCTGATGCCGACCTGAGACTCTGATTTCATCCTCCGGCTTTTTCCGGATCGTCCTGCGAACCCTATATGACATCCGCAATCAGGCAGTATCTCCACATCACGCATAGACGACAGTATCAGCCAGGGCAATATCCTGTTCTGTGAAGAGGATGAGACAGTCCGGCACACCCCCCGCGGTCGAACTCCCTTCCGGCTGCGGAACCTCCGTGACGATCTCAATCGTGTACCAGCAGGCGCCGTCCGGGAATGCCGCCTCCTTCAGGGGGCGGAGCGAGCCTTCCGAGAGGATGTAAAGGTCGCCGTGGGTTTCGTTATATTCCCTCTCAATCTCGTGTTTTAGTGTCTGAAGCGTTATATTGCATTCTCTCCGGGTGAGGTCGGCAAAATCGATCAGGGTCGCTTCGCGGAGGACGGCGAGGGGGTGCGCTCCCTGCAGGGGGAACTCGAGTATCTGGTCTTTGTAGAGGACGTTGCCGCTCGGGTAGGCGTATATCTCGTAAAAATGCTGTTCTCCGTCCACGTCCCCGGTGTAGTACGCCTGGGTGCACTGCACCACCCCATCCTTATCGACGAACTGGTTCAACTGAATGAGTATGGCCGACTCGTTCGCGAAACCCTGCTCACGTACCAGGGCGTCCCAGAGGTGCACGAGATCGGGCTGACACTCCCCGGGGTCGAGGTCGATCACCATCGCTCCCGTGACGATCTCGGGTTTTTCGGGCGTGTAGAAGTAGTGTACGAGGACGAGGCAGATGAGGATTACCCAGACGATGAGCGGGATCTTTTTCATTCTTGGGCTCCCGGACCAGCAGGTGCAGTCCCAACAGTGATGGTACCGTCGTCACTGATGATAGGACTTACGTAACTGTTTTCGGGTTGATTTAGTCACAAAAATCCTCTTTTGTGGGGAATCGAGAAGATCTGAACGGGTGTGACCATCAGGGTGCCGCACGGCACGCCGTTTCCGCTTGCAACTCCCGGATATGTAAAGAGACATGACAGAAGAGGTATATGCCCGAACATCCAGATCGTCATACATGGAACGCAAGTATCTCGCCGCGTTGATGTTCCTCGGCATCGCGGCCGGCCTGTATGCAGTCATCACCTACCAGTGGATCCTGGGGTTCATCATCGTGGCACTGGTGGCGCTGATCCTGGTCGCTACCGACGTCGCAGGGCGGAACAGCGGGGTATAGCCAGTGGCGTGGTAGGGGTACCCTTTCGCACAGCTCTCGCCTTCGGCTTGCAGGAGTTGCTCAGAACCGGTAAGGGATGCCTGATACGTAGATACGCGTCGCAGAAAGGGTTTATAGTTAAACGTTGATTTCTCACCTGTAGGTACCGATATTTGGGCATGCACGGTCCATCCCCGGGTTCGATGCCTGAGGCGAGGTCTGTATGAAGGTTGACTTTACTTTCAAGGCATTCGCTGCCATTTTCAGCGTGGTCGTCGTCCTGTTCCTCCTTTCCGCGTTTACCGAGACCGTTCTGCCAGGCAACTCCTACACGATCGAGATCACCGGTCTACCCGGTCCTGCCGCGAACGGCACCGCCACGGTCATGGTCCCGATCCCGGCGAACGTAACGGGCGAACCGGTGATCCCGGAGGAAGCGCTCGTCGGCGATCGGGTCACCGGGTGGCAGGCGACGATCCGGGAGACGCCGTACGGGAAGATGCTCGCATTCACGGCGACGGAAGGGTACGCGCCTGATATTTCAATATCGTTTGAGGTGCTGCAGACGGAAGACGAGCTGCAGCGACTGCCCCGGTACCAGCGACCCACCAACCTGACCGCATGGGAGATGAAGAGGGAGCCGCGGCTGCTCGTGCCCGTGCTTGCGACCCCCGGTGACGTTGGCGTCGCTGAGTTCATCCAGGTTTCAAACAGTACCTACACCACGGTCGTATTCCTTGACGGCTTCGCCCCGCCGCCGGAAGATGCAGCAGGGATCACGTTCAGCCTCGAGTACCGGGGAGTGGGGGGCACGAAACGCTTGATACGCGAAAATACCTGGACGGCAACGGTGAATACGGCCGTTCAAGGCACAGAGTCGGGCTTCGTCCCGGTACCGGCTGAATACCGGGTTATTGCAGGGGGTATCGGGTTCTGATGGAGATCGATTTCATCGTCAAGGATGGATCCCGGCGGTAATTATTCACTCTTCCTGCTTTTCTCTCTTCTACAGCAGCACCGTCGTGACGAGCGGAATCGTAACGAGCGACCCGATCGTCGAGACGAAGACGATCTGCGACGCGAGCCGGGAGTCGGCGCCGTACTGCTCCGCGAAGATGACGGTGTTCGCCGCGGCGGGCATCGCGGCCATCGTGATCATGATCCCGTTGATGTAGGGGTCGGCAAAGACCGGGGCGAGGAGGTAGCAGTAGGCCGCCGGGACGGCGAGGAGGAGGACGGCGCTCGCGGCCCAGATCCGCCAGTTCCCGACCATCTCCCTGGCCGGGAACGTCGCGAGCATCGCCCCGACGATGATCATCGCAAGCGGCGTCGTCACCCCCCCGAGGAGTTCGATCGAGTCGATGAAGGGCGACGGGATCTCCACCGAACCGAGGAAGAGGGCGAGCCCGACGACGGAGGCCGCGATACCGGGGTTTACGAGCAGTTTTGGATCGAACCCCTTCCCCCTCCCCTCGGTGAGCATCGCGATCCCGACCGAGAAGACCAGGACGTTGAAGAAGAGGTTGAAGATCGCGACGTAAAAGAGCGCTTCCTCCCCGAAGAGTGTCAGGGCGACCGGGAACCCCATGAACCCGACGTTCCCGAAGACAATCGCGAACTGGAGGACGCCTTCCTCGGCGGCCGGGACCCGCATGGTCTTCGAGACCGCCCAGGCGAGGGCGAACGAGAAGACGTAGAGCATCCCGGTCGCGAGAACCAGGGTCTCGGCCCCGACGAGGCGCTCGGGGGTGAAGGGCACCTGCATCGAGGCGACGATCAGCGCCGGGATGGTGATGTTGATGAGGAGCCCCGAGAGGCCCCGGGTGGCCCGGGGGTCGACGATCTTCGTCGCGACGGCGACGTAGCCCGCGGCGATCAGGAGAACCAGAATGAAGATCTGGTCTGCAACTATCAGGAAATCCATGATCGCGCCGTTCATGAGAGGCCCGCTCCGTCCGGTTCATCAAGGTGGGCGCCGGTACCCCTTTACGGTTCTGCTCGGGGGGTATGGGGTGCAGTGAGCGAGCGGGAGCCTGCCCGGGTTTTAGAGCGGGGTTTTTCGGGATCGCGGCGTGTTCCTCGCACAGAGGGCGCCTCGCCCGCGTAGAGGGGAGGGGTGTGGCTGTCCGGGACTGTGGGTGTCGGCGGGTCCTGTCTCCAGGGGCGGGGATTATTGTCCTGCCATAAGAAGGTTTATGATGTGTTCGGTTCCAGCCGAACGATGCCTGCTGATTTTATATGTTTTAATGACCTCAAAATGCGTAAGGTGCCGCATGCGGTACCCGTTTGTGTGCGGGGGTCTCCCATCCCCGGTTGACGCCCCGGATGACGCGCCCCGCAAGCCCGGAGGCAAAGGGAACGTAAGCGTTCTGCGTGCTTAAATATGTGCCTTTTCTGC
>NZ_JMIO01000089.1 GCF_000691865.1 Methanoculleus sp. MH98A
TGTTGAGCAATGCAATCCAGCAAGCCGTATCGACGAAACATCTATTCATGGGCAACCCGTTTCGGTGACCCGTACAGATAGTGGTCGTGCTCCTCTGCAAGGTCGGGGATATGGGTATCTACGGCAAGTGACGCGATGTCGAAAGCGGGATCCTTATTGGGATCTTCCGTGGAGGGGTGTATTGTGATGGTATATTTCTTCCCCGCTTCGAGATCGACGGGACCGGCCGGCCGGAAGACCGAGCCGTCAAACAGGACTTTCAATGTTTTTGCCATTCAACAGCCACCTCCTGCACGTACTGATGATCATGGTTTTCATGCACCATAAATGATTCTCACGTAGGGCGGCCGGGCTCGTCGGAGAACGACCGTCCGGAGGGTTTCAGCAGTGATCACCTGTCTCCGGTGCCCCTCCGGTTCGCGAGGACCGCCATCCCCTCCCGGTAGCGCCCGGCATCGAATTGGAAGAGAAGTTACATTCGCAAGGCGCTCGACAAAGGTCACTCTTGCTCGCTCGCCTCCTCTCGTCCCCGGCCCCAGAACGAATACCCTTATCCACCTCCCCCCACAACCTATCCACTGGAGGGTTGCTCCTGAAGATCGCCTACGTCTACGACGCCGTCTACCCCTGGGTGAAGGGCGGGGTCGAGAAGCGCATCCGCGAGGTCTCGGTCCGGCTCGCGGACCGGGGGCACGAGGTCCACGTCTACGGGATGCGCTGCTGGGACGGTCCGGCGACGATCGAGCGCGACGGGGTGACCCTCCACGGTGTCTGTCCGGGTGAAGGGCTCTATATTGACGGCCGGCGGACGGTCGCGCAGGCGCTCCGGTTTGGGAAGGCGGTGCTCCGGCCGCTTCTCTCCTCCGGCGCCGACGTCGTCGACTGCCAGAACTTCCCCTACTTCTCCTGCTTTGCGGCGAAGGCGGCGTCGGTGCGGCGGGGGTTCCCGCTCGTCGTCACCTGGCACGAGGTCTGGGGCGACTACTGGTATGACTACCTCGGCCGGCGGGGGGTCTTCGGGAAGGCCGTCGAGCGGCTGGCCGCCCACCTCACCGACCACCACGTCGCGGTCTCGCCCTCGACCGCCCGGGCGCTCGCGGGCCTCGGGGTCGCGGGACCCGTCCCGGTCGTCCCGAACGGGATCGATCTCGCGCGGATCGCCGCCGTCGCCCCGGCGGCGGAGGAGTGGGACGTCATCTTCATCGGCCGGCTGATCCGGGAGAAGAACGTCGACCTCCTCCTCCGGGCGCTCGTTCCGGTCCGGGAAGAGGTCCCCGATCTTCGCGCCCTGGTCGTCGGCGACGGGCCCGAGCGGCCGGCACTCGAAGCCCTCGCGCGCGATCTCGGGCTTCCGGTGACGTTCGCCGGTTTTTTGCCGGACTACGACTCGGTCATCGCCGTGATGAAGGCCTCCCGCGTCTTTGTCCTCCCCTCGACCCGCGAGGGCTTCGGGATCGCGGCGCTGGAGGCGATGGCCTGCGGAGTTCCGGTGGTGACGGCGGATCATCCCGGGAACGCGGCGCGGGATCTGATTGTCCCCGGGGTGAACGGGTTCTGCTCGGGGCTCTCGGCGGGGGAGCTCGGGGAGAAGATCTGCGCGGGGCTTGACCGCGCGGCGCTGATGCGGGGTGAGTGTCTCGGGACCGCCGGAGAGTATCGGTGGGAGAAAATTGTGGGGATGGTTGAGAAATATTACGAAGAAGCCCTGCCTCACAGCCCTCCTTCTTCCGGCCGGTGAACCCCCTCTCCCGCCCGGCAGCGCATCCGCCTGATTGTGGCCGCCGCCGTGAATGCGAGGGTGAATCCGGCGAGCGCAAGGAGGATCGATCCCGGCCTTATCCCCCAGGGAGTGTAGTTCAGCCCGAAACCGATAAAGACGGCGATACAGATGCTGAGCCCGATGCTGAGGGTCAGGCGTTCTATCCCCGTCAATTCTTCACGCTCCGGGAACAGGGCCTCGATGAAGACGTACCCGGGGGCAAAGAAGATCAGGGGAAATCCGAGGATCGCCCGCAGGGGCGTCTCGCTCAGGGGAGGGGCCAGTATGACCGCCGCAGCAACGAGGACGAAGATGATGACCGCCAGCAGATCGCGAAGTTCCGACATTACTATCCATAGGTACGATCCCGGATCCGTTAACGTTTTTTCTTTGGTTCTTCTCTCCGCCACGGTTCCCGGTCCGTATCATCTGGCAACGGTTATATGCGATTTAACGAATATCAGTAACTATGGATCTCGAAGATAAAACCATCGTATACGCCATCATCGCCGCCTGCGTCCTCGGGATTGCCGTCATCGGGGCGCTCGTGGTGTTTACCGGCACATCCGGCACCATGAAGGAGAGTTTCTCCGAACTCTACTTCGAGAGCCCGAAGGATCTCCCGAGCGTGGTCGATGTGGGAGAACCGGTGGCTTTTGCCTTCTCAGTCGTCTCTCACGAACTCTCCGAAACCCCCTATACCTATACCGTCAGGTATGACGACCGGATCCTTCAGTCAGGGAAGTTTACCTTACCGGCGGCCGGGACCGGAGGGAATACGAAGAAGGCCTTCAGCGTCAACTTCACCCCTGATAAGCCCGGTCTTGTCCGGGTAGGGGAGCCGGCGACCACTAGCCTCCGGACCACCTATAACGGGGCCGTTGGGGTCCTGGCCTCCACAAACGGCACCCAGGAACTTCAAGGAGGGAAGGATAGGATACTCCTGCCCGCAGACCTGTCCGGTTTTGGCCTCCCCGATCGTGAAGGGCTGCTAATCTTCGATCCCGCGGCCAGGGAGACCTTCAGCACCACGACGACCAGCGTGGCGCAGGTGGGTTCCTCGCCCGCCCAGACGACGCCGGCAAAGGACGCCGCATCTGCGGTGACCGGTTCCGGCTATTCCGTGAGTCGCACTGAATGGACCATCGATAATGACCACGGCACCATCAACGTCCGGAAGGAGATTACCAGCACCGAATACCGTTACACCTACCAGAAGGTCTCGGTGGATGTCGCTTCGCCGTCGACCGCGTACGAGATCCACTTCTGGATTCTCGTGCAGGAGGATCCTGAGGTTCTCCGGCAGACCCTTCTACACTAATTTTGTCGCGTATTTTCCCCCGACGAGCAGGTGGAAGGCCACGGTTATCCCCCGGTCGAGGAGCGCGATCGATACCCCCACCGTTGCGGGCACCCCGAGGCCTGCGAGAACCGCCGCGAGCCCTCCTTCCACCAGGCCGAGCCCGGAGAGCGACACCGGAACGAGGGAGAGAGCGCTCACCAGCGGCTGCAGGAGCGTGAGTGGCGGAAGGGGCACCGAATACCCCACCGCCCCGGCGATCAGGGCGACCCGTGCTGCGTGGGTGACCCAGGCAGCCGTGGTGAGGAGAACCGCCCGCGCCGTCAATGACGGGAGGTGGGGAACCTGCCCCGCTGCCTCGTCGAGTGTTTGCACGAACCCGGTTATCCGGGCGGAACCGAGCCGTTCAGCCGCGCGGATCACGAGAGGCCTCTTCAGCCAGAAGAGGGTGAAGGGGAGGAGGATCAGCAGAAGAAGGCATGCCGCCGGGATCAGGTAGCCCTTCCCTCCGGGCACCGAGAGGAGGACGAGGCCGGCGAACCCGAGGATCGCTATCGTCAGGAGGTCGGCATACCGGTCGACGGCAAACGAGGCGATCCCCTTGTTCAGGTCGATTTCATCCCGGACGAGGAACGGCCGGGAGAAGTCCCCGATGCGCCCGGGGGTCAGGTCGGAGAGGAGCACTCCCCCGACGAAGGCCCGGTATGCACGCCCAATAGGAAGGCTCTCCCCCATCGCCGAGAGGATGGATCGCCACCGGAGGGTGAGGATCAGGTAGGTGAACGCGTAAACCAGGAGCGCCAGAACAAGATATTCCGGCCTTGCCGAGGCGATGACGGAGAGGATCGCGGCGGGGTCGAAGAGCACGAGGAGGGCGGCGATGATGAGGATGCCGATGAGCAGCCTGAAGGCAGTCTTCACGTTCTCCCTCTTTTTACAGCGCGATCACCAGCACCACTGTGATCAGGCCGAGTACGATGCAGAACTTCGAGAAGTCCAGCGTCTTTGCGAGCCGGATCAGAACCTCCATCGAGAGGTAGCCGGCGACGAACGCAGCGGCAACCATCGTTACGGCGATCTCCACCGGGAGGGCGGCGGCGGAGTGATCGATGACCACCGCGCCGAGTACCGCCGGGACGCTGATCATGAACGAGACCGTCAGGGCGACGTCCTGGCGCACGTTCCTGAGCAGGAGCGTGCTGGTGGTGAGCCCCGACCTCGAGATCCCCGGGAGGATGGAGAATCCCTGGACGAGGCCGAGGAGGACCATGTCCCGGGTGGTGATCTCCCCGACATCCTTGATCCCGGCCCGGCCGGTCCTGAGGATGAGGCCGGTCCCGATGAGGAGGAGGCCGATGAGGAGGGTCACCTGGGTGCCGCTGGTGAAGGTGTCTTTCATAAGCAGGTAGAGCGGCAGGCCGGTGACGCCGGTGCAGAGGGTTGCGATGATGATCGTCCGCGCGAGGTTCGAGTCGAGCGCCCTGAGCACCCCGAGAAACTCCCGCCTGAACTTCACCAGGACCGCGGCCATGGTGCCCAGGTGGAGGAAGATCGAGCAGGAGAGGGCGGCGGCCGGGGTGATCCCGTAGAGTGCGATCATCGTCACCATGGTCTGGCCTTCGCTGCTGATGGGAAGCCATTCTGCAATCCCCTGCAGGATCCCGAGCAGGGCCGCCTGTTCGATCTGCACGTGGTATAGTTTCTGCTAAGACTATTTCATCGTTGTGAGATGGTTGCGGCCCGTTTCTGCCCGTCTTGTGTGAAAGCACTCGTTGCACCGCCATGAAGCGCTCGAAGTCTCATTTTATGAGGAAGGTTCATGCACCATGGGAAACAGACGCGATCACCGAGATGGTTGCCCGATGCTCCCCGACCTGCTGTTGAATATTATCTGCACCCTTGCCGTGGTTGCGGGCACGCTGCTCGCCGGGGCGCCGCTGGCCTTCGGCCTCGTCCGCAGCGCCCGGCCGATGACGAAACTCGCCCTCTCGTTTGCGGCCGGCTACGCCCTTCTCTCTCTCGCCGGGATTCTTGCGGGGGTTCTCGGGGCGGCCCCGTGGATGGGAGAGCTCCCCGTCCTGCTCGCCGGGACGGTCCTCTCGCTTCGGTACCGCGAGATCTTCACCCGGGACTTCGATCGCCTGGACCTTGCCGTCGGGTGCCTGTCGGTCATCTACGTCGGTATCGGCCTCGTCTTCTTCTCCGCGATCACCATGTGGATGGCCGGGGATGCCGTCGCCCACGCCTCGGTCATCCGCATGCTCCTCGACGGCGGGGAGGTGCCGGTCAGCCTCTATCCCTTCGGGAGCTACTGGGACTACTACCCGAAGGGGTTCCACTTCTTCTCTGCGTTCTGGGGCGGGGTCTTCCCGGTCTTGAACCTCGTGCAGACCATCCCGGTCCTCGTCACCGCCGTTACCCCGGTTCTCGTCTACTCGGCGGTCCGGGAACTCGGCCGCCGGGAGGTCGCCGTCTTTGCGTTCATCTTCGCCGGCTTCTGCTTCCCCGCGCACTACATGTACCTCATCTGGGCCGGCTACCCGAGCGCGGCCGCCGAGATGCTTCTCGTGGCCGCGGTCCTTGCCGTCGTCGTGGAGCGGCGGCTCCTGCCCCTGCTCGTCCTCGGGATGGCGTTTACCCACACGAGGTACCTGGCGTACCTGGCTGTGATCCTCGCCGTCTGGCTCGGGATCGAGTACCTGAGGGGTCATGCCGCGGCACTGAGGCGGTACCCTCTGGTCCTCCCGCTGCTCGTTGCTGCAGCCGTTGCCGCCGTCGTGCTCTTTGCTCCCGTTCACGAACCCGCGTTTCTTCTCTCGCTCGCCGGCAGCAAGGCGCTCGCGGCCGAGTACGTGGCGCAGTGGTTCTGGGCGCTCCTCTCGGTATTCGGTTTCGTCGTCGCGCTCTACAACCGCGACCGGCTCGACCGGCTCTGCATCGCCTGGACGGTCGCCATCGCGGGGATGTTCGTCTTCTCCGACATCGGGGTGCTCGACTTCGTCGCCACCCCGAACCGGGTCCTTACCCAGCTCTATGTTCCCTTCAGCATCTTCGGCGCGGCGGCGCTCGCGGCGATGGCCGCGGCCCTGCCGAAGGCGCGGCCGGTCTTCGCCCTCGTCCTCGTCTTCGCCGGCGCCGCCGCGATGGCGGTGGTTCTCTTCACCTACGCCGGGGCCTGGGCGCTCCCGCCGGAGGACTCCGCAGCGATCAAGTGGCTCTCTGAGCAGAATACGACGGACATGGTCTGCATCAACCTCGACGAGACCGGCGCGTGGGTCTACCCCATCGCCGGGGTCCCGGTCGTGCGGCCCCGCCTGGTGCCCGGGGATACACCATACAATTACAAAACAATCCAGCAGATGATCCGCGACCCGAACAGCGCAAAGACCCTTGCCGCGCTCCGGGAGGCGGGGGATGTGCCCACGGTTGTGTATGTCTCGAATATTTCCCTCTCGCGGCCCGGGTACGTCCCGCCGTTTTCCGAGTATTCCAGGGTCTATCCGAAGATAAACCCGGATTTTGACCCTGTTAATTACGAGACGCTGTACGAGGACGGTGCGAAAATCTATATGTTTCGTGCTGAGGCAGAGGGCTGAATTCGCTACCTTGATATAAACACTACACGAACAATTTACCAATGGATCTGGTCCTTCTCGCGGGCATCGTGCTGGCGAGTTTTTTTGTCACGTACTACATCGTTCCGCCCTGGATCAAGAAGGCGCATGCCCAGGGCCTTACCGGGAAGGACATGAACAAACCCGGCAGGCCCGAAGTCGCGGAGATGGGGGGTATCTGCGTGATATTCGGCTTTGTCACCGCGATCCTCCTCTACATCGGTCTCAAAACGTTCTACTACGGCACCGACGGATTCGTCCCGATCCTCGCCTGCCTCTGCACCGTCCTGCTCATCACCATCATCGGCATGATGGATGATGTCCTCGGCTGGAAGAGAGGGTTATCTCACTGGCAGAAACCGCTCTTCGCCATCCCGGCTGCGATGCCGATGATGGCGATCAACGCCGGGGAGTCTTCGATGGTGCTCCCCGTATTCGGGGCCGTTGACTGGGGAATCGCCTATCCTCTCCTGATCGTCCCCCTCGGCATCATGTGCGCTTCAAACGGCTACAACATCCTTGCCGGGTACAACGGGCTCGAGGCCGGGATGGGTGTCATCATCCTCTCGGTGCTGGGTTCTTTCGCGTTTCTCGCGGACAAAGCGATCCCCGCGGTTCTGGCGTTCGGGATGGCCGGCGCGCTCCTGGCCTTCCTGCTGTTCAACTGGTACCCGGCGAAGATCTTCCCGGGGGACACCCTCACCTACTCCGTCGGTGCGCTCATCGCCTGCATTGCAATCCTCGGCGACCTCGAGAAGATTGCGCTGCTGCTCTTCATCCCCTACATCATCGACTTCGGCCTCGTGCTCAGGAAGCGGTGCAAGGCGGAGGCGTTTGGCCGGGTCAACGAAGATGGGAGCCTGGAACTCCCCTATACCGGGATCTACCACATGACTCATCTTGCGATTGCGGCGCTTCGGAGAGGGAAGCGGAAGGTGTATGAGCGGGATGTGGTGTTTTTTGCCTACGGGGTAGAACTGGTGTTTGTGGGGGTTGTTGCGGTGATGTATCTATGAGAATTCTTTTTGATCTGGGGCACCCGGCGCACGTCCATTTTTTCAAGTACGTAATCCGGAATCTGGAGCGCGAAGGACACCAGGTAAAAATTTGTGTGCGGGAACGAGAGAGCATAGTAAAAACGCTATTGGCGTCGTACGGATACGCTTACGAAAATCTTGAGAGAAACACTCCTGGCCTGCTGAATAAAGCCGTCACGATGATTAAAAATGATATCAGGTTATTCAAGATCTCACAAAAATTCGATCCCGATCTCTACGTAAGCATGACGTCGCCGTACTCCTCCCAGGTCAGTAAGTTACGGGGCAAGCCATCGATCGTGTTCACGGATTCCGAACCGACAGGGCTCATTTTATCGTTGACGCTGCCTTTTACCGATGCAGTGATAACACCGATAAATTTTAAGAAGGATCTTGGAAAGAAGCACGTTCGTATCAGTGGGTTCAAGGAATCCGCGTACCTCCATCCGAACTGGTTCAGGCCGGACCCCGGTGTTCTGGATCTACTCGGCGTTTCAAAGGAAGAGAAGTATACTCTTCTTCGTTTCAATGCGTTCGACGCCTCTCATGACATCGGTATCAAAGGCTTTTCAGGGGACGATAAGAAGCATCTGGTCCGGGAACTTGAAAAGTATTCACGGGTTTTTATCTCATCAGAAACGCAGTTGCCGGCAGATCTTGAAGACTATGCCATCAGGATCCCCCCCCACAAAATGCACGACGTACTGTACTACGCTTCCCTGCTCGTAGGCGACACCCAGACTTCAACCACCGAAGCGGCGTATCTCGGCACTCCTGCAGTGCGGTGCAACTCGTTTGTGGGCCCCGATGATATGAGCAACTTTGTTGAACTTGAGCGGACGTACGGGTTAATATTCAACTTTGCCGACCCGGACGAGGCTATCGGAAAATCAATTGAGTTAATTCAGCGACCGGATATCAAGCAGGAATGGGCCGTTAAGCGAGAGAAACTGCTACAGGAGAAGATC
>NZ_JMIO01000090.1 GCF_000691865.1 Methanoculleus sp. MH98A
CGGCACCTCTGTCTACCCAGATCAGGTTGCAGATATCACATATAACTACAACAATGGAAACGATTCACTCACTACTGTTGTCACCTGACTTATCATTCAGTGATTACCCGCGTCACCACTGCTACCACCCCGCCGACAATCCCGGCGAACACTACCGCGGTGATGGAGAATGTGCACATCGCGATTGCGATGGGGGGAGGGCAAGTGCATTTCGCCCCGCCAAAACTAGCCCCAGGATTGCGGGCGGTCAAAACCTGACCACATAGAGTGTTTCTGGAATTGATACGGTTGATACAGGGCCCAGATCTAAAGTAGGATTTGACACAGAAGGACCCTGAAAAGAGATTCAAAACTAATGTAAAGAAGAGCCGCTGGGGGGAATCGAACCCCCGACCTGCTGATTACGAATCAGCCGCTATACCGCTAAGCCACAGCGGCAACTGCCCTAGAATATTACATCTTCGGAATTAAAAAGGTATCACCTGCCGGGAGCCCGCCGACCCGGCCCCGTTCAGGAGTACCCCCGGATGGTGACGTTGCTCTCCTGCTGCGCGGCGGCCTCCGGGGCGGTTATCTTGCCGAACTTCTGCTCGTAGTCGGCGACGCTCTTCGCGAGCACCTCGACCAGGTTCTTCGCGTGGCGGGGGCTGATCGATACGATTGCCTTCCCCCGCGCCTGGTTCATGCCGGGGATCTCGTGCAGGAAGAGGAACGTGAACTCGTCCTCCTTGTAGGCGATCTGGATGCGGTTGGAGTAGACCGGGTCGAGATTGCCGGGGATGTTGACCGATATCTCGCGGTTTGCCATACCCATCTTCTGTGACTCGCTCCGGGATAAGAGTTGGTCTTGGCCGGCTCGCCGCCGGTGCGGAGCATACCCCGCTAAATAGCGGGAGGACGTACTTTCTGTCAAACGGAACCCTGTGCATGACCGACTACATCCCGGTATCCGGCGTCGTCGCCTGCCACATCTGCCCCCGGCGCTACTACTTCGAGCGCTCGGAGGAGCACCCGGAGTCTCCGCGCTACACCGTCTGCAAACAGGTCTCCACGCACCTCGGCGAACTCCTGGAAGCAGAGCAGATCTGGCAGGAGATCCTCTGCGTCCTCCCCGAAGCAGCGGAAGACGTCCGGGAACTCTTCGACGAATGCATCAGCGCCTGCAGTGAGACCAAATGGCAGCGGCCCGTCCAGGTCGACCTCGGTGTCGAGTCCGACACCCTCGGCATCCGGGGACGGGTCGATAAAGTCTTCGAGGACGGCACGTTCGCCGTCACCCGGTCGAGCGCCGCGCCGAAGGCCGGGGTCTACAACACCGACCGGCTCAGGGTCGCCTGCTACGTTGCCTGCCTGCACGAGACCCTCGGCCGCCCCGTCGCCGGCGGCTACGTCGAGTACGTCGCGAGCGGCGTCTGCCGCTACGTCGAACCCCAGCCCCGGGACCGGCGGGAGATGATCAAGGCGATCCGGGCGGCAAAACGGGTGGTCGCGGGCGAACTCCCGCCCCGGCCCCTCAGGGCGCCCTGCGAAGGCTGCCCGCACCTCGAACGGTGCACCGCCGGGCCGCGGCGGCTCTCCGACCTCTTCTAAACGCTCTCGAGCAGCGTCTTCGAGACGATGTACTCGCCCTTCGCCTCGCGGGTCGTCCCGACGATCAGCCACCGCTCGTCGCCGTGCTCCTCCACGACGCCCTTCGCCTCGACGACCTCGCCCGCGAGCGCCTGGCCCGCGTAGGTGTGGGTGAAGGAGAGCACCCGCGATATATCGTCGTGGTCCACCGCGTAGACCGCCGGGCTGTCGAAGGAGAGCGACGCGCCGGTGACCGTCGCCTCGATCGTCGCCCGGCCGAGAACCTTCCCCGCGCCGGCCGGGACCGCGTCCAGGTTTTCGTAGGCGCGGGTGTAGAGGAGGTCGAAGTAGGTCCCCTCGAACTCCCCCCGGTTCCACTTCCGCTGCTCGTGCAGGACGAAGGCGTCGAAGGATATCTCCGGAACCCGTTTTTTGTAGACCTTCCGCCACATCGCGGTGCTCATCGCGGGGATCACCCCCCTCCCCACCAGGTCGCGGAGCCGGCGCTGCGCGACGAACCAGGCGTCGCCGTAGACCACCAGGTCGATGTCGGAGGCAGCGTTCTCGAGGCCGCAGAGGAGCGAGCCCGTGCATCCGAACGAACCCGCCGGGAGGGACAGGTGGGAGAGGAGCCGCGCCACCCGCCTGTTCCGGGCCGCCACGCCGGCGATCTCCTCCTCGGGCTTGTAGACCCGGGCCACGTCGCAGTGGGGCACCCGGTGGACGCCGTCCAGGTACTCCGGCCTGTGCGCCCGGACCCAGTCGAAGGACTCGGCAAAATCGTATTTATGGTATCGCCGGCCGGCGAGGTTCGTCCGCTCCCCGTCCGGATCGGGGACGTAGCGGAGGATGCACCCGATCCGTTCGGCGTTGTCGTAGTTCGAGACCGCATAGAGGCAGCCCTCGCGATCCTCGATGAAGTCACGGAGCCGTATCGAACTCATTTCAAGCTCTCCAGAAACGCCTCCACCGCTTCCCATTCCGCGCCCTTGCGCAGGATGCACCGGGCGGGGAGATCCACCACCGTGCTCGGCGTCCCGGGGAGTTCCCCTCCGTCGACCAGGTAATCGTGGGGGACGGAGACCTCGTCGGGACGGGTCGGCGGGATATCGTCCGAGATGTTCGCGCTGGTGGACGTGATCGGCGCATCGAGCCGGGCGATGATCGCGACGGCGATATCGTGGTCGGGCCACCGGACCCCGATGAGACCCGTCCCGCCCGTCAGCACCGCCGGCAGGCAGGACTTCGCCGGGAGGAGCACTGTCACCGGGCCGGGCAGGAACCGCTCGATGAACGCCCGCGCAGCATCGTCCACCACCGCGACGGCGGCAAGCATCTCCATATCCGAGACCGCGATCGATATCGGTTTACCCACCGGCCGGTTCTTGGCCTCGTAGACCCGCATCACGGCATCCTCGGAGAGTGCGTCCGCACCGAGGCCGTAGACCGTCTCGGTAGGATAGACGACGAGCCCGTCGCGCGAGAGCACCCGGACGGCCATATCGATCGGGTCCATCAGAACTCACGCCCCTTTACGCGGTTGATATCGAAGA
Source organism: Methanoculleus sp. MH98A (assembly GCF_000691865.1). GTDB lineage: Archaea > Halobacteriota > Methanomicrobia > Methanomicrobiales > Methanoculleaceae > Methanoculleus. The sequence continues at coordinate 3,123 of NZ_JMIO01000090.1, forward strand.
CGGCCTTGCCGCTGACGTGCATCACGGCAAAGACCCCGGCCTGGATGGGATCGGTCACGACCAGATCGGCGTGCGAAGGAACGCTGCCGGCCATCTTGAGGGCAATCACCGGGATGCCCCCCGCCCGGACACGTTCCACCGCCCGCGAGACCTCGCCGCCCATCAGCGACCCGGCGAGCACCAGGATCGACGCCCGGGGGAGCCGCGCCACCGCATCCACGGCGAGCGCCAGATCCTGCTCGCCGACGAGAGGAATCGTGTCCACCGATATCCGCTCGCCGCGGATGTTGTGGCGGTCCGCCTCGTTCACGGCGCCGAGCGCCACCTGCGCCACCTGTGCGCCGCCGCCGATGATGATCACCCTCGACCCGAATATCCGGGAGAACGGCGGGTAGATGGTGACGTCGACGACGGACGGCACCCGTGCCAGATCGGCGATGAGTTCGCCATGATTCCCGCACTCCTCGAACTCGAAGTAGAGGTAAGCCTTCCCGGCGTTCGGGCCGGAGGCGATGATCGACTGCTGGATCATCTGGATGTTCGCCAGGTAATCCGCCATCACCGTGGCCACGTCGCGCAGCACGCCGGCCCGGTTCTCGGTGATGATCGAGAGGGCGTACATTTCGGTATCGGTGGTCATGACCCTCCCCGGCAGGAGATCGAAACGTCCTCCGATCGTTTCACGAACAGGGTGTTTTTCGTCATATTCGCGTTAAAAGATAGATTTTGGTCTCATAAGGGTTATAGGTTTTCGGTGCCCCGCAGGTCCGCCCCCTCTCTCGCCGCAAGAGCCGTCGCGAGGAGGCCGAGCGGGATATTGAGGAAGTAGAGGATCAATCGCCAGAGAACGACGAAGAGGCCGAGGAGGTAGGTGGGCACGATCCGGCTGTACAGGGTGGCGGCGCCGAACTCCGCGATCCCGGCCGCGCCGGGGATGAGCGGGACGGCCGCGATCATCTGGAGGATACCCTGGAAGAGGAACGACTCGGGAACGGACGGCGGGAGATCGAGAGCGACGAGCAGCGCCGACGCCGTAGAGAAGAGGAAGACCCAGTCGAGGATGCTCGCCAGGATCGCACCGCCGAGCGCCCGGGGATCGGCCCTCACAAACCGGGAAGAACTCGCGGCAAAGGTCTCGGTTTCGCGCTCGATCCGCCGGGTGAGGTGCTCCGCACCCTCCGCGCCTGGACAGAACCGGAGCCAGCGCCGGCTCCGGCCGCACCGATCGAGCACCCGGATGGCAGCGCCGCCGATAACCCGGTTCGCGAGGGACGGGCGGCGAATCAGAACGGTGAGTGCAGCGAGAAGGACAAGGACGAGGAGGAGGAAGGCCGCCACCGGATAGAGGATGGTGGCGGCAAGGTAACTCCAGAGGTGTCGGACGGCGAAAAGGGCTGCAAGAGTGATGGAGACGAAGACGGCGAGGTCGAGGACCCGCTCCGTGACGACAACGGCAACGGCGTCCCCGACGGCGAGCCCGGCTCGCGAGAGCCGGTGAATCCGGACGGGTTCGCCGCCCACCTGGCCGGGGGTGAGCGAGCCGGCGAAGAGCGAGAGGCTCTGGGTGATCGCGAGGCTCGATAACGGCACGGTGTAGCCGAGGCCGCGGCAGATGACCCCGATCCGGACCATGCGGCAGAGGATCGACGCGGCCCGGAGCCCCAGGGCAAGAAGGAGGGCGGCGACGCCGACCTCCCCGAGGTAGGCCCGGGTTGCTGGGGTGAAGGTCGCCGCGAGCAGCCCCGCGAGGCCGCGCCGCTGAGGAGGAGCGAGAGCGCGATCCAGCGCAAGTTCTTCATGCCGGTCCCCCTCCCCGGCGGCTCCTTATCCAGTGGTGCACCACAAGAGAGGGTAGGTGGCGGGAGGCCGTGATTATGGTTCCCCCGGGGTTTTGGATCCGGCAGCTCCTCCTCCGGGCCGGTAACAGTCGGGGGCGAGAGGAGGACACCTCAGGCCGTCAGAGAGGGTTTATAAGCGATAAACGACAGATTACCATCAATGGACGGCAAACACCGTGCAGCCTACACCGTGATCGTCCTCTTCGGCATCGTAAGCCTCTTTGGGGATGTCATCTACGAAGGGGCACGGAGCGTCTCCGGCCCCTACCTCTACATCCTCGGTGCCGGCGCTCTCGCCGTCGGGGTGGTCGCGGGGCTCGGTGAGTTCCTTGGCTACGCCCTGCGCCTGGCCTCCGGGTACCTGGCCGATACCACGCGGCACTACTGGGCGATCACGTTCATTGGCTACGGGATGCTCGCCGCAGTCCCGCTCCTCGCGCTCGCCGGGTCCTGGGAGGCCGCCGCGCTTCTCCTCATCCTCGAACGGGCGGGGAAGGGCATCCGGGTGCCGGCACGGGACGCCATCCTGGCGAATGCCACGGCGACGGTCGGCCGGGGTTGGGGATTTGCCGTGCACGAGGCCCTCGACCAGATCGGGGCGGTCATTGGGCCCCTGATCTTTACCGCCATCTTCCTTGCGCAGGGAGACTACCGGAGCGGGTTTGCCCTCCTCGCCGTCCCGTTTGTGCTGATGATCCTCGCCCTCCTCTTCGCCCGGCGTCGGGCGCCTGAACCGGTTTCACTTGAGGATAGCGGCTCCGATTCCCGGGGAACCACCCTCCCGGGGTCCCTGCTCCCGTACGCCGTCTTCACCGCGCTCACCATGGCCGGGTTTGCGGCGTTCCCGGTCATCGCCTACCACTTCGCCGTCACCGGCACGGTCTCAGAAGCAGAGATCCCGCTCTTCTACGCCGTCGCCATGGGCGTCGATGCCATAGCGGCTCTCGCGATCGGGCGGGCATACGACCGGTTCGGGCTTGTCACCCTCCTCTCCGTGCCGCTCCTTGCCATCGGCATCCCCTTCCTCGCCTTCGGGACGAGTTACGCCCTCGCGCTTGCCGCTGTTCTGCTCTGGGGCGCGGCGATGGGCGCACAGGAGACGATCCTCCGTGCTGCCGTCGCGGATTATACCCATATCAGCAAGCGCGGGACGGCATACGGGATATTCAACACCATCTATGGGGCGGCCTGGTTTGCCGGGAGCGTCGTCATCGGCTGGGCCTACACGGTCGCCGTGCCGCTCGTCGTCGGGTTCCTGGTGGCGATGCAGGTCGGGGCGCTCGCGGCGTTCGCCTGGATGAGACGCGGGTTTGCCGCACCGGCGGGCTGAAAAAAGGAGGTATCGGGACGATCTGTCCGGCATAATGTTGCTGGGGGATGGCACGCGAACCCTGGCACTACCGGGCGCGGATCTCCCGCGCCACCCTCCGCCCGAGTTCATACGCCCGGGCAATCTCGTCGCCGTCCGGCCGGTAGTTCACCTGGAACCCGCCGTCGATCACCTCAATCCCGGCCGCCTTCAAGGCATCCTCCGCCTGGGCGACCGCGCCGCCCATGCCGCCGTGCGACCCGAACGCGCACCCGATCTTCTTCGCCCCCAACCGGCCGGGTCGAAGCCCGCGGAGGTAACTGAGGAACCCGGCCACCGTGGGGAGGACCTCGTCCTGGAGCGTCGGCGACCCGACGAGGACCGCCTTCGAGTCGAGCACCTCCGTGACAATGTCGCTCCTGTGCGTTCCTTCGTAGCGACCGTCCCGGAGCAGGCAGACCCGGACGTCGGCGCCTTCGGCCATGACACCTTCGGCAACCGCCTTCGCCAGCATCGTGGTCGAGCCGTGCATGGTGTCGTAGACGATCGTGACCTTATCCTTTGCAACGCCCCGGCTCCAGTCGGTGTATGCCCTGAGGACATCGCCGGCGTGCGATCGCCAGATGACACCGTGGCTCGGCGCGATCATCCTGATGTCGATCCCGAGACCTCCGACCTCGTCGAGTTTCTTCAAGACCTTCGGCGCAAGTGGCACGATCAGGTTTGCGTAGAACTTCTGCGCATGGGCCATCGCCGCGTCGTGCCCGATCTCGTCGTCGAACCGGGCGGCGCTCGCGACGTGCTGCCCGAAGGCGTCGTTCGGGAAGAGGATGGCGTCTTCGGCGAGGTAGGTGAACATCGAGTCGGGCCAGTGGAGCATCGGCGCCTCGAGGAAGACGAGCGTCTTCCCGCCGAGGTCGAGGGTGTCGCCGGATTTAACAACCCGGATGTTCCAGCCCGTGGTGTCGTAGTGGCGGGCAAGCCCGGTGCGGGCCCGCTCCGTGCAGTAGATCGGGACACCGGGCATCCGCCGCACGAACGCGGGCAGCGTGCCGGAATGGTCCATCTCGATGTGGTTCACGACGATGTAATCGATCGCGCCCGGGTCGCAGACGGATCCGATACGGCCGAGGACTTCACCCTCGAATCCAGTGTAAGCGCCGTCGATCAGCGCTGTCTTCTCACCCTGGACGAGGTAGGCGTTGTATGTCGTTCCCGGGAGGGTGTAGCCGTGGTACTCCCTCAGGTTCCAGTCGATCGCCCCGACCCAATGGACGCCGGGGGCAAGTTTCGTAGGCATCATGGTTGTTCCTCACAATGTTCGTATTATTACGAACACATCTATGTCGGAACATTCCCTATATCCCTTTTTCGATCTTGATCTGCGGAGCGCCGGATGAGCACCGGGTGGAGAGCAGATCGGGGCCCGAGATCGATCACCTCCGCCCCGATCAAACATACAGCCGCGTCATGACCTCGGCTGGCCGGGCCGGAAAAGAGGGTGTTGAGAGGCAGTGGCGCCGGCGATAGCCGGCACCCTTATGTCCCTGTGGTCTCGGGGACCTCAGGTTATACTATAGATTATCCGGCCGTTCCGGCGAATGGAATGGAAGTCATATGGTAGTCGCAACGCGCCTCACTCTGTGGCATCAACCTCGATCACGTACGGGTTCGGGAGGTAGCGCCCGGTAACCTCGTAGTTGTTCAGGGTGACCGTGTAGTAGCGGAGGAACTTCTCCTTGACGTCACGCATCACCTGCGGGTTCTGGTCGACCTTCGCGTTCACCCAGAGCGTCCGCTTGTTGCCGTTCGAGACGATCTCGTGGTCGTTGATGACCTGGACACCGGTCTTGAAGAGGTACCGCACGCTCGAAAAGGCGTTCTCGATCTCGTCGGGTGCATAGGGCTCGTTCGGGTTGAAGTCGAAGACCGCAACGTCTCCCTCGAGGCCGGGTGCAAGCCCGCCGTACATGTGCGGAAGACCGAGCGATTTCGCGGGTCCGGCCCGGGTCATCTGTGCGATCTCGTAGAGATCGAGTTCGCGGTCGATGCCGGCGAGGTTGGTCGCACCGATGACCTTGTCCTTGTGCTTGAAGGCGTCGATCTGCTGCTCGCGCGCCTCCTGGCTCATGAGCCACTTGATGATCCGCGGGTAGCGGATGAACGGCCCGGCGTTCGGGTGGTCGGTGGTCAGGTAAACCCGCATGGAGTCCTTCGCGAGCAGCGCGAGTTCGAGGCCGATGGCCCACTGGATGGCGCAGACCTTGATGTTCGGGCTGTAGACGTAGGGCACGACACCCGAGCCGGTCTCGAGTTCCACATCGGTGTTCGCCCACTTCAGGTGGTTCAGCTCGGTGAGGTGGTGCTCGAACGGCCCGTCGGCGGTCATGGTCGTGGTCTCGTCGAGCGTCACCTGACCCATGTCGATGGTGATGTTGTCGTGCGAGTTCACGTAGTCCATGATCTCTTTTGTGCGGGAGTCGACGTTCGCCCAGGAGTCGCCACCGTAGGAGTGGAACTGGACGTGAGTGTGGTGCATCACCTGGTCGCGGTCGAACTTGCTGTTCGGCTTGATGCCCTCCGAGAGTTTGAACGTATCGAGCGTCGTCGTGTAGTTGCCGGGGTTCCCGAGGTTGTTCGCGTGCATGTGCATCGAGTGCGGGAGACCGAGGTACTCATTCGCCTCGATGAGGCCCTTCACGATCTGCGCCGGCGTGATGTCGAAGTAGGGAACCGGGTCGTGCACGTTCTCGCAGTTCAGGCCCCATCCCCAGGCTTCCGTGCCGCCGGGGTTGACGACCTTGACCGCGTAGCCCTTCGTCGCCTTGAGGAGCCAGGCGATGTAGGCGGCGGTGTTCTCGATCTCGTGGTTCTTGAGGTACTCGAGGACGAACCAGTTGTTCCCGAAGACCGGGTAAGCGCCCTGGTCGAGGATCGGCGTGTCTCGTATCTCCTCGTGGGTGTGCCGGGCGTAGAGCGGCGGCATGGCCGCTTCCATCACGGTTGTGTAACCCATCCGGGCGTAGTTGTAGCCGGTCCGGATCGTCGTCGGGACGGAGAATCCGCCCTGCATCCGCTCGATGCCGTTTTTAGCCTTGTAGCCGAAGAGTTTGTCTTCGGGGCGGAAGTTGCGGCCGATGTTCACTTTCGGACCGGCGACATGGGCGTGGATATCGACCCCGCCGGCCATGACGGCCTTCTCCGCCGCATCGATGACCTTCGGGCTGCTGAGAGCCGTCGTCTCGACGATCTTGCCGTCCTTGATGGCGACGTCGGCTTTGTCGCCCTTGATCCCGAGAACCGGGTCGAAGACGAATCCGTTCTTGATAAGATATTCTGTCATTGCTCACTCACTCTTGATCTCTCTGACGCGTTCCAGAACGCGGTCGAGGAACTCCTCGTCGGTCATCACGCCCTCGGGGGGCTCGATGACTTTTCTCGTCTCAATCGGCACGTTGTCCATCCGGTATGCGCATCCGCCCACCTCGACGCCGACGAAGGCGACGGGGACGTGGACCTTGCAGACCTCGGTGGTCGGGGTCTCGTGGGGGTCGATAACGACCGACGGGCGGTCGTAGATCTTCTTGACCGAGCTGAACGGGAAGTGCGCGCCGGGGTCACTGCCGAGGACAAAGACGGCGTCCACCTCGTCCCTGCGGAGCAGGTCGTTGGAGGTCGTCTCGCCGGGGTTGTAGCGGGCGAATCCGCGGGAGAGGTCCACCGCGTAGGGGAACCCGAACTGCCAGCCCCAGACCTGGCCGGAGCCGGTGACGTTGTAGTGCCCGCGCATCGGCATGATGGCTGCTTTCGTGTACTCGTTTAAGTCACGGGTGACCGCGATGGCCTCGTCGATGTTGTGGTTCTTCCCGAGCGACTGGGTCACGCCCATGCCGAAGAAGATGATCGCGAAACGGCCGCTCTTGAGCGTCTCAGCGGCCTCGTAGATCTGCTCCTTTGGAATGCCGGCGACGACGTCAGGGAGCTGCTTGCCCTTGAACGCCACGCGGAGCGCATTGAGGAGTTCATAGTCACGCCCCTGCTCGACCTGCAGGTGGACGTCCGCCATGCGGGCGGTGTCGGTGGGCCGCGGGTCGATGACGATCACCTTGCGGCCGGTGTGGCCCTTGCCGGTGAAGAATCCGCGGGGGAAGATCGAGTAGCGGGACATGTGCCGCGGATGGGCATGCGCCGGGTTGCATCCCCAGAAGAGGATACGGTCGGCACGGTTCTTGACCTCACCGAGTGTGCAGCTCGGAATCCCGATATCCTGCACCGCGATGAGGGATGTCCCGTGGCAGACGGTCGCCGTGTTGTCCATGACCGCTCCGACCAGTTCGCCAATCTCTGACCCAATGGACTGCGCTTCGCAGTTCGTGGAGCTCCAGCCGTACATCAGGGGCTTCTTTGCGTCGGTGAGCATCCTGGCGGTATACTCGACCGCCTCGTCGTAGGAGATCTCCTTCCATGACCCGTCCTCCTGCCTCATGCGGGGGCGGGTGATCCTTTCCTTTGCCTGGGAGTGGAGAAACTTCTCGGCGCCGATAGCGCACGCGTTGTAGACTTCGAGGAGTTCCTTTCCGTCATCGCTGACGACAACTTCGAGGTCATCGCAGAGCGTCCCGCAGAACGGGCAGATTACGTCGGTTACAGTCTTCGTCATATGAGTTCACCCCTGTACCTTGCGCACCGGTTCGGTGGGTTGGGGGATGGGTTCGTTCCGGGCGACCTCCACCTCAACAGGTGTGCCTTTAAGCGTTGGCACCCGCATCGAGGATCCGGCGTGAGCGGTTCTTTCACCCCGGACGAGGCCGGTCTTGCAGGTTTTTCCGGGGGGGTGCAGCCGCGGCACCCCCGCAGGTTGCAGCCAGCTGCCCAGGCCCGGTGGACGGCGAGAGCAGGTTCTGGAGCAAGCACCAAAATGTTCGTGGTCATACGAACGTACTAGTGTATCCGAACATTTGATATATCATCCTTTTGACCAGATATATGGAACAAGAAATGATCGGCAGGGGAAGGGCCGGCCGGCCGAGACCGGAACGTGACATAGATCTCTATTCGACACCGGGGGGAACGCGAGCGGTCGGGAACCCGGTGCGGCGTAGTATCCTCGCGGCCCTCCGGGAGCGCGAGCATACGTTCGAGGAACTCGTCATCCTTGCGGGACGGGCCAAGTCGACGGTCTCGGTGCACCTCCAGGACCTCGCGGCGGCGGGCGTGATCGGGTCGCGGCCCGACCCGGAGGACTCCCGGAAGAAGATATTTTTCGTCACCGGCGACCTCGTCGCGAGCGTCTCGCCTGAGTAACGGGTGGTCGATGACCTCGCCGCTTATGCGGGGGCGTACCAGGCAGGGTCAGGCGACCCCAACGCGTTCTACCGGCTCGCGTTCCGGACGATCCGGGTGGCGCTCATGCAGGAGGGGGTTCTCCTCGACCCGCTCCTCTCCCGGGCAGGGGAGCGGATCGGCGAGGAGCTCTACCCGGCGGTCGCTGACCCCGATACAGGAGCGTTCTGCGCGAACATCGCCCGGTTCTGGGAGGAACACCGCCTCGGTCGGATCGAGGTCGCGGAGACGGAACCGCTCGTCCTCCTCGTCTACGACTGCTTCGAGTGCGTCGACCTACCGGTGACGGGGAAGCCTGCGTGTGCGTTCGACTCGGGCATCCTCCGGGCGCTCTTCTCCCGTCACTACGGGCGGCCGGCGGAGGCGATCGAGACCCGGTGCTACTCGATGGGGTTCGATCACTGCCGGTTCGAGATCGGTGTGGGAGGCGGTGGAAGAGAAGAGTGTCGGACCCCGGAATAACACGCAAAAAAACGATAGAAAACGCCATGCGATAGCCGGGGATCGAACCCGGACTAGAGGCTTGGGAAGCCCCTGTCCTACCATTAGACTACTATCGCACTGGTACCAGTACATATTGGCCCGGGAGAACATAAACATTCGGCTCACCTCCCGCCGCCGGAAGGGAGCGCAGCCCCCCCTCCGGCCGACCTTCCTTCCGGCGGCGGGCGCCGCTACAGATCACGGAAACCTCCGTACAACGTATTTCGCCCCCCGGCACGCGCGCCTGTCCGATACCCTTAAGATTCCTCCCGGAGAATATGTTGCAGCACGATCACGTGCTGACTGTGGTAAGTCCGACGTGCTCCCGGAAGCACTGCCCGCAAGGGCTCGGGATTACAGAGATTAGTCAGTTAAAGGACTCTTTTCTGGACTTAACATAGTATATCTATCGGAGGTGCATGAATGGCAAGAATGTACGCTCGGCGTCGCGGAACAAGCAGTTCCGTCCGACCCTACCGGAAGGAAGCACCCGAGTGGTCCAACACGGACGCAACAGAGATCGAGAAGATCGTCGTCGATCTTCGCAAAGACGGCATGTCGACCAGCCAGATCGGCCTTGTGCTGCGTGACAGGTACGCCGTCCCCGA
>NZ_JMIO01000091.1 GCF_000691865.1 Methanoculleus sp. MH98A
TTTGAGGTGTGGATGATCTCCGCAATCTGCTGTTGCGTCAGCCCTTTCTTCCGGTAGCGCAACACTTCCTTCTGGCGATCGGTGAGCAGACCTTGTTTCATCAAATATATATGGACGGTGTAAATTTAAACACTTTCCCTTAACCCTCCCCGTCATTGGACGGGATTTTCGTGGCATTTCAAAACGTTTATATGAGAACTTGGTGATACTATCGTGTTCTCAAATTTTGAGAGGTGTTAAAGTGGTTGTAAAAGTTGGAATTGCGAAACTGGGAAATATTGCCAGTGGTGTAATGGGTGAACTTCTTCTCGATGAGCGCGCCGACCGTGAGGACATGATCACCTTCATGGCGACCTCCGGCACGAAGCTGCAGCCCGAGGATATCGAGCGTGTGGTCAGCAATATGAAGGCATGGGGCCCGGACTTCTGTATCGTCGTTTCCCCGAACGGCGTCCTTCCCGGACCCACCCAGGCCCGTGAAGACCTTGCAGCGGCCGGGATCCCCTGCATCGTCATCACCGACGATGTCACCACCAAGAAGGAGCAGTTCGAAGCGCTCAAGGCGAGCAACTTCGGCTACATCATCATGAAGGCCGACGCCATGATCGGCGCCCGCCGTGAGTTCCTCGACCCCATCGAGATGGCGGACTACAACGGGAACCTCGTCAAGGTGCTCGCCCTCACCGGTGCGTTCCGCAAGATGCAGATGGAACTCGACAAGGTCATCGACCAGGTGAAGGCAGGCAAGAAGGGCGCGGACCTCGCGCTCCCGAAGGTCGTCATGACCTCCGACAAGGCGGTCGACGGCGAGTTCAGCAACCCCTACGCGCTCGCGAAGGCCCGTGCGGCCTACGAGATCGCACAGTCGGTTGCGGGCGTCAACGTCAAGGGCTGCTTCATGACGAAGGAGTGGGAGAAGTACATCCCGATCGTCTCGAGCGCCCACGAGATGATGCGCCAGGCCATGCTCCTCTGCGAGGAGGCACGCGCCCTCGAGAAGGGTGTCGACGGCGTTATCCGCAAGCCGCACAAGAAGACCGGCGAGATCGTCTCGAAGACCGCCCTCATCAGCAAGCCCGAGTAACCTCGGCACCACTTCTTTTTTCGAGTTTGTAGAGTGCGTTACCCGGTAGAGGGTATGCCGTCTGTCTTCGTTGACAACGGGACAAGATCTGGAAACCACGGGATTTTGAATCACCAAGTTCAGTGGATATTTCAGGGTTCAGACAGGACAGGGGAGGGGGGAAACCCCCTCCCCGTCAGCCCCACAGCGAAACCCTTTGGGTTTCTCGAACTCCTGTCCTGTGGACAGTCGTTCCCCCAATGGCGATATGCGACTGGCCGAAGGTGCGACGTTCCTCTGGAACGGAGTTTGAGCACCGCAAGGTGCGGGGGCAGGAGCACGAGCACCGAAGGTGCGCAGGCCACCACGGTCCACTGCACCAGGGCTTTCCTCACTACAGTCGCGTTATTCGTCGAAACTTAAAGACACCTAATCCTCCGAGAAAGATACCACTCACACCTGACGGTGCTCGTGCTCCGGACGTCCCGTCCATCGCATATCGCCACGCACTGCCCCCCCTCGGGGCGGGGAACGACGCTCCGCTAGGAGCGGAGTTGAAGCACCGAAGGTGCGAATGAGGAGGCCGGGAGGGGTGGGGCATACAGTATGAGCATCTTCCTGCCAGGAGGGAACATCCATTCGCACCAGACGGCGCTCACGCTCACTGCGTTCGCAGCTCGAAGAAATCCGGTCATCAACCCTTAGCCTCAGGCTTCGTGTTACTCAGCCCCAGCGTTGCGACCGCACACACGGACCCTACCAGTAGTACTGAATCGCCGAAAGAAAAGATCGGCCCGAGAGGCGTGTAAGGAGTTTGCCGCGCCTCTTCACGGCGAAAAGATCATCATCCGCTCTTCGGTCATCTCCTCGATTGCGTACTTCGGCCCCTCGCGCCCGATGCCCGAACCCCTGACCCCGCCGTAGGGGGCGTGGTCCATCCGGAACGTCGAGATGTCGTTGACCACCAGGCCGCCGACCCGGAGTTCCTCAAACGCCTGCGCGATCCTCCGGGAATCGTGGGTGAAGATGCCCGCCTGCAGCCCGTATTCGGTGTCGTTCGCGAACGCTATCGCTTCTTCGAAGGTCTCGTAGGGGGCGACCGTCACCACCGGGGCGAAGACCTCGGTCCGGTTCACCGCCATATCCGGTGTCGTGTCGACAAGGATCGTCGGCTTGAAAAGTGGGCCGTCGCGGGTTCCGCCGACGAGCACCTTCGCGCCGCCTGCGACGGCGTCCTGGACCTTTGCAAACGCCGTCTCCGCGGCAGACGCCGAGATCATCGGCCCCACGTCGGTGCCGGGCTCGCGCGGGTCGCCGGCGGTAAGAGCGCGGGCCCGCTCGACGAGCAGCGCGAGCGCCTCCTCGTAGATCGGGCGGTGAAGGTAGACCCGCTGCACCGCGATGCAGGTCTGGCCGGCGTTCGAGAAGGCGCCGGCGACGATGCGGCCGGCCGCGAAGGGGATGTCGGCATCTTCGTGAACGACCACGGCCGCGTTGCCGCCGAGTTCCAGCCCGACGCGTTTTTGGCCGGCGATCTCCCTCAGATGCCACCCGACGGCCGGGCTCCCGGTGAAACTCACGCAGGCGATCCGGTCGTCCCGCACCATTCGCTCCGCAAGATCGGTGCGGCAGGGGACGACGCTGATTGCTTCGGGCGGGATGCCGGCATCAAGCGCCATCTCACCGAGCATCAGCGAAGAGATCGGGGTGGCCGACGCAGGTTTGAGGACGACGGAGTCACCGGCGGCGATGGCCGGTCCCAGTTTGTGGCAGGCAAGATTGAGCGGGAAGTTGAACGGCGTGATCGCGAGCACCGGGCCGAGCGGGAACCGGCGAAGGCAGCCGATTCGCCCTTCCCCGGCCGCGTTCCAGTCGAGGGGAAGGATCGTGCCGTCGATCCGGCGCGCTTCCTCGGCGGAGACCTCGATCGTCTCCCGTGCACGCACGACCTCGCTTTCGGCGAGAACGCGGGTCTTCCCCGCTTCGAGCATGATCGTCCCGGCAAGTTCGGCGGACCGTTCCCGGATGAGATCGGCGAGGTTGTAGAGGATCTCCGAGCGCCGGTGAGCCGGAAGGCGCCGGGTGAGGGAGAACCCGCGTTCTGCACAACGGAGGGCGTCCTCGACGTCGTCGCTCCCGGCAAGGCAGACCCGGCCGACAACCTCCCCCGTGTAGGGGAACCGGACGTCCAGGATATCGGTGCTTGTTCGCCATTCTCCACCGACCAGGAATCCGCGCGGCTCTGTCATGAAAAGGAGTTACCGCCGGCACACAATCAACTTTTCGCCCGGAAGAGCGCGCCCAGGTCTTCGGGGAGTGTCAGGATGACCGGTTCCAGGTGCAGCCGCTCCATGAACGCCGAGTCGCACATGGAGAAGGTGTTCGGGTTTAACCGTGCGATGATGGAGCAGAAAGCACGATGGCCCTGCCCGGCTGTTCCGGGGGCATCAAAAAAGATCGAGGCGTTGAAGGCGTGCGTGCCGAGGCTCAGGTAAAAGTCGACGACACGAAGGATTCCTTCGGCCAGAGGGTCGATATACGGTTCGAGTTCCTCAAGCGTCGATATCGGGAGGATTCCCCGCACCTCACGCTCGCCGAGGGGGACGGGGGTTGCCGACCAGAAGATCTCGTCTTCAAAGAGAAACCGCTCCGAGCAGCGTTCGCGCTCTACGAGATCGTCCCAGTAGAGACGGCCGCGGTCGGCGAGATAGCGGCGGCCACCGGAGATGTAGAGGTCCGCAAGGCGGGTGGGCTCCGCATCGGCGATGCCCTGCAGGTGCGGGTGGACGATGCTCGCACCGGCCGACGGGAGATGGTTCCAGTTGATGCTTGCATATCCAGGAGTTCGAGCGAGGGCCTGTGCCGTGCCGGATATGGCGTCGGCGAGGTGCCTCGCATCGAACCGGCCGGGTGCGTGATCGGGTGTGATCACCGTGACCACGTGGCGCCCGGCGAACGGGTAGAGGTTAGGGAACGTCACGCTCTCCCCGCACCGGAGCCGGCTGCCGTCCTCGAACGTCGGGGTGGAGGTGTCTATGGCGCCGGGGCAGAACGGACAGCCGTCGCGAGAGTCCGGCATGGCAGGGGCAGTGTCGATCTGCCTCTCAACACGGACGGGACTGATCCGGCACCGGATACCGGTGAGCGATTCCCGGCGGTACTGGAGAACCCCCCGTTCAGTCCGGATCTCGTGGGTGGTGAACATAGCCCTTTATACACCGGTTGGCGCGCCGAGCGTATAAAACCCTGTCCGGATTGCGGATGGTGACGCCGGAGACCACGGCGAGACCCGGGAGTACCCCGGTCGGTCCGAACTATCCGGCAACGGCGTAAAAAAAAAGCGATCGTGGTTTCCCGCCTCAGACAATGTACTTGCCGAGGAGGCGGATGGAGTTGGTCATGTCGGGGCCGAGCGGCGAACCGAAGATGATCTGGGTAACTCCGGACTTTGTGAGGTCTTCGCACTTCTGCTTGACCATGTCGGGGGTTCCGGCAATGGTGAAGGCGTCGATCTCCGCGTCGCCGACGAGTCCGCCGACGGTCTTGAAGTCGAAGCGTCCGAGCGCTTCCTTGATCTTCGCGACGTTGTCCAAGTTGAGTCCGTGGCGCTGGAGAAGCGCGGGCGGGGAGCCGGCGGCAATGAACGCGGCAACAATCTTTGCGGCGTTCCGGGCCTTCTTCTCGTCCCTGTCGATGGACATGGCGGTGTAGGCGCCGACGTCGAACTTCTTCTTGTCGACCGCTTCCATCGCCTTCTTGATGATCGGGATGGCAACTTCGAAGTCCTTGGGGTTCGAGGCGTTGATCAGGGCACCGTCACCGATCGTTCCGGCGAGCTCGAGCACCTTGGGCCCCTGGGCACCGATGTAGACCGGAATGCCCTTCTTGCCGGGCAGGGTGACGCCGGTCAGCTTGGCGCCGTCGTAGTCGAAGAATTCCAGGTTGCCGCTCTTCTTGACCTCTTCGCCGGCGAGGAGTTTCCGGATCTGCTCGACGCCTTCCTTCAGGTGGCCGACGGGCTTGACGGGGTCGATCGCGAGCTTCGGGAGCGTCGAGAGGTCGCCGGGCCCGATACCGAGGACGGCACGTCCGTCGGAGATCTCGTTTAAGGTAGCCATAAAGGATGCAATGGCTGCCGGGGTGTCGGTGAACGTGTTCATGATGCCCGGGCCCATCTTGATCGAGTCAGTGTTTGCCGCGATCATGGCGAGGGTCGGGTATGCATGACGGTTGTTGTAGTGGTTCGTGATCCAAGCGTAGTCGATATCCTTCGACTCTGCAAGCTTGGTGTAATTCACCACCTGCTTGACGTTGATTGCTCCGGGCACAAATTCAATTCCATATGTAGTCAAGGCTATACACCTCATTGAGTAGTTACGTGCCGGGAGTTATATATATTATCATTTTGTGCTCTCCAAACGACACGTACTGCACAGGTAGTGCAAAACGGAGAGGTGTAAAGGGTTCTCCAGGACATCTGGTGATTCTTCTTCCTTACCTCCCAGGGGGCTTCAGCAGGGGGAAGTTAAACCGGAATATTTAAATATCCGGTTTCCGTGATTGAGCGCGATTCCGCCTCCCCGGAACGTACAGAAATATAT
>NZ_JMIO01000092.1 GCF_000691865.1 Methanoculleus sp. MH98A
ACACATAATAAGTGGGGATATAGATATGTTGTATAAATCGATAAGTGGGAATAAGGACAGCCTGTATGAAAATAGCCTATCTGCGTCTTCCGTTCTCCAAAATCCTCTCTGAAGGCTAGAGGAGAGTTATCGGAGAGAAAAATGTCTCATCTCGGTGGTTCGATGGTTTATCTGCCACCTCCCTGGAGTCGACCATGGAACAATCACAACTGAACTGGATCGTTAATTTCATCAGGGGAATCGCAGACGACGTTCTCCGCGACCTCTACGTTCGCGGTAAATATCGCGACGTTATACTGCCGATGACTGTCATACGGCGCCTGGATTCCGTGCTCGAGCCGACAAAGCAGGCTGTGCTCGAGATGAAGAGCACACTCGATGCGGCAGGGATCACCAACCAGGATCAGGCCCTCAGGCAGGCTGCAGGGCAGGCGTTTTACAATACTTCAAAGTTCACGCTCCGCGACCTGCGTGCTCGTTCAAGTCAGCAGCAACTTAAGGCTGATTTTGAGGCTTATCTCGATGGATTCTCCCCTAACGTACAGGATATTCTCGAAAACTTCGAGTTTCGTAATCAGATCCCCCGTCTCTCGAAAGCCGACAGGCTTGGAACTCTCATCGAGAAGTTCCTCGACCCGGCGATCAACCTGAGCCCCGAACCGGCCCATGCAGCTGATGGTTCGGTACGGCTGCCCGCCCTCGACAACCATGCCATGGGTACTATCTTCGAGGAACTCATACGCCGTTTTAACGAAGAGAACAATGAAGAAGCCGGCGAACACTGGACACCTCGCGATGCCGTGAGGCTGATGGCACGGCTCGTCTTCCTGCCGATCGCCGATGAGATCGAATCGGGTACCTATTTGCTCTACGACGGCGCCTGCGGAACCGGCGGCATGCTCACGGTGGCTGATGAGACCCTGATGGAGATTGCCCGCGAGCGTGGCAAGCAGGTTACCACCCACCTTTACGGCCAGGAGATCAACGCCGAGACCTATGCCATTGCCAAAGCCGACTTCCTGCTCAAAGGTGACGGTGACGAAGCGGATAACTTGGTCGGCGGCCCCGAGTATTCGACGCTCGCGAACGATGCCTTCCCTTCCCACGAGTTCGACTTTATGCTCTCCAACCCGCCCTACGGCAAGAGCTGGAAGACCGATCTGGAGCGTATGGGTGGCAAGAGCGGGATGAAGGATCCGCGTTTCATCATCGAGCATGCGGGTGACCCGGAATATTCGCTTGTAACCCGGTCAAGCGACGGTCAGATGCTCTTTCTTGCGAACATGCTCTCCAAGATGAAGCACAACACCCGGCTTGGTAGCCGCATCGCCGAAGTCCACAACGGCTCCTCGCTTTTCACTGGCGACGCCGGCCAGGGGGAGAGCAATATCCGCCGCTGGATCATCGAGAATGACTGGCTCGAAGCGATCATTGCATTGCCGCTGAATATGTTCTACAACACCGGCATTGCCACCTACATCTGGGTGCTCTCGAACCGCAAGCCGGAGCACCGGCGCGGGAAGGTGCAACTCATCGACGCTACGCAGTGGTACAAGCCGCTCCGGAAGAACCTGGGCAAGAAGAACTGCCAGTTCTCCGAGGAGGATTGCCAGCGGATCTGTGACGTCTTCCTCGCGTTTGAGGAGACCGAGCAGTCGAAGATCTTTGAAAACGCTGCATTCGGCTACTGGAAGGTGACGGTCGAGCGCCCCCTGAGGCTCAAGGGTATCGATGGAAACCGCGCCTACAGCCCTAAGGAGATCAAAGCGCTCAGGGAAAACTGTGGGCGTGACGAGAAGGCCCCGGCGGTAATAAAAAAGATCCACAAGCCCGGCAAGGTCGAACCGGATCCGCTCCGCGGGCTCTTCGAGGCCGTCATCGATGGTAAACGCTGTGTTGTGGAGTACGAGCCAGATGGCGACCTTCGTGACACCGAGCAGATACCGCTCCTGGAAGAAGGCGGCATTGAGGCCTTCCTCCGCCGCGAGGTGCTGCCCCACGCACCCGATGCCTGGTTCGACGAATCGAGCATGAAGATTGGCTACGAGATCAGCTTCAACCGTTACTTCTACAAGCCCCAGCCGATACGGACGTTAGAGGAGATACGGGCCGATATCCTGGCGGTGCGGAAGGAGAGCGAGGGATTGTTGGATGAGATCGTTGGGGGTGGCGGACAGTGAAGGATGCGCAGAAACCCGACCACGTCAGCCTGGACACACTGATCACGCGCCTCAAGGAGGGTCGCTACGTCATACCCGATTTCCAGCGCGAGTTTGAGTGGAATCCCTGGGATATCGAGGCGCTGATGCGGTCAATATTCCTCGATTACTACATCGGCAGCCTGCTGCTGTGGAGGAGCAAGCAGGAAAGTTTTGAAGCGCTTTCCTGTGAGAGTATCTACGGGCATTCAGGGGAGAGTCGACCAGAGTATATCGTGCTGGACGGACAGCAGCGACTCACGGCCATGTACTATGCCTTTCTTGCCCCTGATATTCCTCCACCGCGACGGACAAACCGTGCTTTCTACTTCATTCGTGTTGATCGCTTCATGGCCGAGGAATACGACGATGCGTTCCATTACGAATGGCAAACAAAGCGCTTTTCGAGACTAATAGAGAATCGGCAGGAACAATACTTACAGCATATCTTCCCGCTCTCCATCGTGGGTGCAGGGGGTTGGGAACTGCCAAACTGGGTGCAGGGCTATGAACAGTTCTGGAAGGATAGGGCCCATGAGGCGAGTGAAGCAGGCGATTCAGTCTGTGCGAAGATCGCTGCCGACAATGCCGTAAATGCCCACGCTTTCGGTGAACATCTCAGGGCAATTACCCAGCAGTACCAGATCTCCTACATCGAGCTCGATCGTGATCTCGCCATAGACAAAGTCTGCGATATCTTCACCCAGATCAACAGCCGCGGCATCCGGTTGGACGTATTCGACCTCATGAACGCGCTGCTCAAGCCGAAGAATCTTCAACTCAAGCAGATGTGGCGCGACGCCAAGCCGCGCCTGGCATTTGTCAATACCGAGAAGATGAACGTCTATATCCTCCAGGTGATGTCTATTCTCCGGCAGGCATACTGCTCACCCAAGTATCTGTACTTCCTCCTGCCGGGTCAGGAGAAGCCGGTGCGTGATCCCGACGGAACCCGACGCAAGGAGGTGCTCATCCGGGACATCGCAGACTTTGATAAGCACTGGAACCTTGCGGTCGATGCGCTCGAGGCCGCGATAAAAATTCTATGCCACCCACAAGAATTTGGAGCGATCTCCCCCAAATATCTCCCCTATGTCTCCATCCTCCCTGCCTTCGCTGCGTTACAGGCCCATGTGAAGACGCTCCCGGTCAATCGTCGACTCGATGCCCAGCGGAAGATCCGACACTGGTACTGGGCTAGCGTCTTCACCAACCGCTATTCGGGCTCCGTGGAATCGACCAGTGCACGCGACTTTCTGGACGTCAAAGCCTGGCTTGAGGAGGATGGCGCGGAACCTGCACTGATCTCGGAGTTTAAGATACGTTTTACCTCTCTTGATCTGCGGAGAGAGATTAAGCGCGGGAGTTCGGTGTACAATGGCATCTTCAACCTGCTGGTATTGCAGGGGGCCCGTGACTGGATGACCGGCAATGTTCCGCAACATGACGACCTTGACGATCATCATATCGTTCCGGCATCATGGGGAGAAGCACACCTGCAGAAAAATCAGGTTCACACTATCCTGAACCGTACACCGCTCACTGAAGATACCAACCGGAATATCATCCGTGATCGGCTTCCGAATGCCTACCTGCCTGAACTTATCGCTGAGAACGGCGAATCGAACGTGCGTGCTATTCTTGAATCGCACTTCATCTCTCCCGCCGCGATGGAGATCCTCCTGCGCGATCCCTTCACACCCGATGACTTCGAGGCGTTTGTTACAGAGCGGCAACGTACCCTGCAACAGGCCGTAGAGAGCCTTCTCATCAAGGAACGGTTTGATCTACCGCCCCACCTGCGTGACCTGGATGAGGGTATCGAACAGGTGGAACTCGGTCTGCGTAGAATCATCGCAACGGCGCTCAAGGATGATCCGGCCGGGTTGCCGCCCCACTTACTGCAGAAGGCGGATGAACGCATCCTGGGTGCCGCCAGAAAGAACCCGGCAATGGATATTGAGCAGTACGGAACTCTTGCCGGGAAGCTGGAGTACTGCGACCTTCGTGAGTTGCAGAACATCATCGTGAGCAGGACCTTATGGCCGGTCTTCGAGCCGCGTTTTTCCAACAAAGATGCGTTGAACGTCAAATTCAATCAGCTTGCCGAGCTCCGTAACGGCATCCGCCACAGCCGCACTGTGGACGAGATCACGCGTAAAGAGGGCGAGGCTGCCATCCTCTGGTTTGAGCCGGTGCTGGGGAGATGAGATTGTGGCAATGATTGGTAGGAATGAGCGTTTGCTCTTTGGCATCGCCGGGAGATACTCGCAATGAGCGCCGTGCCATGCTTTTCAGAAGAGCAGATCGAGGCGTTGGCTCGCTTGCTCGGGGAGTGCGGAACCGGTTCGGATATTTCTCGTACACTAGATAATTGCGGGCTCGTGGACAAGTCCGGTCAGTCCACCAAATGGCGACGCCTTGAGTGGGTGTTTCTCGAATCCCAGAGACAATATCAATGCGCAAATCATGTGCTCAACTTCATCAGATCTTTCCTGATCCCCGTTCGTTTCACTGGGCAGAGCGATGTGTTCGAGATGCACCGCCAAGAACTCAATGTCATTCTGGCATTTTCCGGTATCGAATACGGTTCAGATGGGGATTTCCGGCAACGTGAAGTTGCGAAAACACTTGATGAAGCCGAAAGGCGTGTCAAAACAATTCAGGCGAAGTTCCGGGGCCGGCGCATACACCCCGAAGTCCTGAAGTACTGCCGAACCGAGCTCTTGCAGGACAACTACTTCCACGCAGTTTTCGAGGCGACCAAGGGTCTTGCACAGCGAATCCGCGACATGTCCGGGATCCAGGCAGACGGAGCTGCACTTGTGGATAGGGCATTTTCAATCGATCGACCACTCCTTGTTATCAACTCGCTTCGGACTGAAACGGAAAAATCAGAGCACAAAGGTTTTGCCATGCTCCTGAAGGGATGTTTCGGAGCCGCTCGAAATCCTCTGGCTCATGAACCGAAGATCCTATGGGAAGGTGAAGATGATGCAGCAGACTACCTATCGCTAATTTCACTTTTACATAGGAAACTGGATGATTGCGTACCAACAGGGCTGGGGGACACGAAATGATCCGTGACCTCAAGCCCTATCCTGCTTACAAGGATTCAGGGGTGCCGTGGCTCGGAGAGGTCCCGGAGCATTGGGGGGTGCTGAGACTTCGGAATGTTGCTGAAATGCGCGTTAGTAGCGTCGATAAACATACTGAAGATGATGAGCAACCTGTCCGTCTATGCAATTACGTCGACGTCTACAAAAACGATCGCATTCGAGATCGAATGACGTTCATGCACGCAACTGCGTCTGTGGATGAGATCGAGCGATTTAGACTTCAGATCGGCGATGTTCTTATCACCAAGGATTCGGAAGCATGGAACGACATCGGTGTACCGGCACTTGTCGAAGAGTCAGCGAATGATCTTGTTTGCGGATACCATTTGGCACTACTGCGCCCATTTCGCGACCGACTCTACGGTGACTATCTACTTCGTGCACTGCAGAGCACCGCCGTTTCATATCAGTTTCACATCGAGGCAAACGGGGTAACGCGGTATGGACTGTCGCACGCGGCCATCAAGTCAATATGGCTCCCGCTCCCGTCCCTCCCTGAACAGTCCACCATCGTCCGCTTCCTTGACCACATCGACCGGTGCATCCGACGCTCCATTCACGCAAAACAGAAGTTAATCAAGCTGCTGGAGGAGCAGAAGCAGGCCATCATCCATCAGGCCGTCACCCGCGGCCTCGACCCGAACGTGCGCCTCAAGCCCTCCGGCGTTGAGTGGCTTGGGGAGGTGCCGGAGCATTGGGAGATTGTTGCACTTCGGCTACGTTACAATCAATGCCTCGGTAAAATGCTTGACTCAAAACGTATCAAAGGCGAGCACTCTGTCCGATACCTACGCAATCAAGATGTTCAATGGGATTGGATTAACACATCTGATTTACCCGTGATGGATATTGCACCTGAGGAATATGAACGATATACTTTGAAGTCAGGCGATCTCCTTGTTTGTGAAGGAGGAGAGGTTGGTCGGTGTGCGATTTGGCAAGGGGATAGTGAAGTTTTCGGGTTTCAGAAGGCATTGCACAGGCTGCGACCGCACTCAATGATACTTGACGAACCACGATTCATGTACTACCTACTGATCGTTGCATCAAGATCTGGAGCATTTGCTGACGGACATGAGAGCACCATTGCACACCTGACTGGCGATAAATTGCGAAAACATCGCTTCCCATTTCCGCCCAAATTTGAACAATCAGCCATTGTTCATTTCCTCGATGGGATTGTGGCTACCATCGATCACGCCACCACCGCCACCAAGCGCGAAATCTACCTCCTCCTCGAATACCGGACCCGCTTGATCGCCGACATCGTCACCGGCAAACTCGACGTGCGTGCAGCGGCGGCATGCCTGCCCGACGAGGCCGAGGAGCCGGAGCCGCTCGACGATGCGGATATCCTGACTGAAGGCGATGAGCCCACCGAAGGCGCTGACCTTGAGGCCGTCGCCGGGAAGGTCGAGGCATGATGGTCAACCGCCCTACCGACCACCTCGCGAGCCCGCTTGTGGCGACCGGGCGGTTCACCCCCGGAGTTAGTGAAATATGGCCCCTGATGGGCAGCACTCAACGGGAGGGATACTTGATGGGTATGTATTCGGCGCACCTGCTCAGGGAGATCACAGTCAGCAGTGAAGCGGGCTATCAGTATATCTCCGGAGATCTGCCCCGGGTTTCTGTACTTGATGGGTACTTGATCGTTCCCTCCCAGGAGGCAGAATCATGACCTCCGACACCAGTGAACGCGGCCTCGAACGCCTGATCTGCACCGCCCTGACCGGCGCACCCTGCGACGCGCAGCCGAGCGGCGGCACGGTAGCTACCCACCAGCCTCCTATGGTGGTGCCGGGTACATCTGCGGCCGTCCCGGCGACTACGACCGCGAGTACTGTGTCGACCTCGCACAGTTCTCCCTCTTCCTGCGTGCGACGCAACCTGATTTCGCCGAAGTGCTCGAACTCAACAGCGACAACCCTACCCGGCGCAAGTTCCTCGCCAGGCTCCAGGGCGAGATCGCCAGGCGCGGCACCATCGACGTGCTGCGCAGCGGGCTCAAGCATGGCCCGCACCACATCGACCTCTTTTACGGCACCCCCTCGCCGGGCAACGCCAAGGCTGCCGAACGCTATGCCCTCAACCGGTTCAGCGTCACGCGCCAGCTCCGCTACAGCCGTGACGAAACACGGCATGCCCTCGACCTCTGCCTCTTCATCAACGGCCTGCCGGTCGCCACCTTCGAGTTGAAGAACAACCTGACCAAACAGACCGTCGAGGACGCAGTCCAGCAGTATAAACGCGACCGCGACCCACGGGAGAAGCTCTTCGAATTCGGCCGTTGCGTCGCGCACTTCGCTGTGGACGAGCATGAGGTGCGGTTCTGCACTCACCTCAAGGGAAAGGCGTCGTGGTTCCTCCCCTTCAACCAGGGCTACAACGACGGCGCCGGCAACCCGCCGAATCCCAACGGGCTCGAAACCGATTTCCTCTGGAGACACGTCCTCGCCCGCGAGAGCCTGACCGATATCCTGGAGAATTACGCACAGATTGTCGAGAAGAAAGATCGGAAAACCGGCAGAAAGAAGCGAGAGCAAATTTTCCCGCGTTATCACCAGCTCGACGTAGTCAGGAAACTCCTCGCCCACGCCGGGCAGTTTGGTGCCGGTCGACGCTACCTGATCCAGCACTCGGCGGGTAGCGGCAAATCAAACTCCATCGCCTGGCTCGCTCATCAACTCATCGGCCTGAAAAAGAATGAGAAGGAAGTATTCGACTCCATCATCGTCGTCACCGACCGGCGCATCCTTGACCAGCAGATCCGGGACACCATCAAGCAGTTCGCCCAGGTCTCCTCGACAGTGGGTCACGCCGAGCACTCCGGCGATCTCCGCCGGTTCATCGAGGCTAACAAGAAGATCATTATCACCACCGTCCAGAAGTTCCCCTTCATCCTCGATGAGATTGGAGGCGAACACCGGGGCCGCCGTTTCGCCATCGTCATCGACGAGGCGCACTCAAGCCAGGGTGGAAAGACATCGACAGCCGTCAGCATGGCGCTCTCCAGGGCCGGGGCAGCTGAAGAGGATGAGACCCCCGAGGATGCCGTCAACCGTATCATGGAGTCACGCAAACTCCTGCCCAATGCGAGTTACTTCGCCTTCACCGCCACGCCCAAGAACAAGACTCTGGAACTCTTCGGCGAGCCGTTCGAGGAAGAGGGACAGATCATGCACCGGTCTTTCCACAGTTACACCATGAAGCAGGCAATACAGGAGGGTTTCATCCTCGATGTCCTGAAGAGTTACACGCCTGTGAACAGTTACTACCGGCTGGTCAAGATGGTCGAAGGAGACCCGGAGTTCGACACCAAGCGGGCGAAGAAGAAACTCCGCCGCTACGTCGAGAGTCACGACCATGCCATCCGGCTCAAGGCCGAGATCGTGGTGGATCACTTCCATGAGCAGGTGATCGCGCTCGGAAAGATCGGCGGGGAGGCACGGGCGATGGTGGTGACGAGCAGCATCGAACGCGCCATCCAGTATTATCATGCCGTCCAGGAGTACCTGATCGAGCGCAGGAGTCCATACCAGGCTATCGTCGCCTTTTCAGGCGAGCATGAGTATGGCGGCACGAAAGTGACCGAGGCCTCACTCAACGGATTCCCATCAAACAAGATCGCCGACAAGATCCAGGAGCACCCATATCGGTTCCTAATCTGCGCCGATAAGTTCCAGACCGGCTATGACGAGCCGCTGCTCCACACCATGTACGTGGACAAGATACTGTCGGGCATCAAGGCAGTGCAGACACTCTCCCGCCTGAACCGGGCGAACCCGCTGAAGCACGACACCTTCGTGCTTGACTTCATGAACGACTCCGACACCATTCGCGAGGCGTTCGCCGACTACTATCGCACGACGATCCTCTCCGAGGAGACCGACCCAAATAAACTGCATGATCTGAAGGGAGAACTCGACGGCTACCAGGTGTACACGCCGGACCAGATCGAGACACTGGTTGAATTATACCTGAGCGATGCCGGCAGGGACCGGCTCGACCCGATCCTCAACACCTGCATTCACACCTACAAAGAAAACCTCGATGAAGATGGTCAGGTGGACTTCAAGAGCAAGGCGAAAGCATTCATCCGTACCTATGGTTTTCTCGCCTCGATCCTCCCCTATACCAACGCCGAGTGGGAGAAACTCTCGATCTTCCTGAATCTCCTGGTGCCCGGGCTCCCTGCACCCCGGGAAGAAGACCTTTCGAAGGGTATCCTTGAGATGATAGATATGGACAGTTATCGGGTCGAGAAGAAAGCCGCAATATCGATCCAGCTCCCTGATGCAGATGCCCGGATTGATCCAATCCCTGCCTTTGGCGGAGGGCGCCAGCCCGAACCTGAACTTGACAGGCTCTCAAACATTATCAAGACATTCAACGATCATTTCGGCAACATCTCATGGAGCGACGCCGATCGGGTCAATCGCCTGATCACCGAGGAAATTCCGGCCAGGGTTGCTGCCGACAGCGCATACCAGAACGCCCGGAACAACTCCGATAAACAGAATGCGCGTATTGAGCATGACAAGGCGCTGCTTCGTGTGATGACCGCTCTGCTCAAGGACGATACGGAGCTCTTCAAACAGTTTAGCGACAACGAAGGGTTCCGTCGATGGCTGTCCGATGCCATATTCGCGCTGACGTACACCGAAGCGAAGGTCTAATTGGCCTGAGTGCAACTGGTGGGAGATTCTGACAGGGAAATTCTCCATCGTCCACGAGCAGATGATTGTGATCAGCACTCTGTATGAATCTGTCATTCACCAGAGCATAACAAGCCCTGAAATTCCTTTTTTGATGAGTTGTACCGGGAAGAGGGACAATTGAGGCACGTTTGTGGATTACTGTGGCGGAGCAAACATGCAAAGATCATATTGCTCTGTAGGCGCCATCTTCTAATGGACGATTCTCATGCCGCCGATACTCAAGAACAGCGACCTAACCATCCCTCTCTACCAGGTGGGCTACGATGACGAGGATGAATTACAGGCAACGTTGGCGCAACATCCCGAACTCCTTCGTGAAGACACTGATGTTCCGCTCCGAACGGTGCGCCGGGAAGTGTCGATGGAAGGGCAATATCTTGACATTCTCATGGT
>NZ_JMIO01000093.1 GCF_000691865.1 Methanoculleus sp. MH98A
GCTCGATTCTGCTCGACGACATCCATATCTTCGAGGCGCTTCATGAAGATGAGGTAGGACATCTGCTCGATGGACTGGAGCGGGTTTGACATCCCCCCGCTCCAGAAGCGATCCCAGAGGGTGTCGATCTTTGATTTAAGGTCGGGGGCGAGTTTCATGATATCACATACTTGGAATTCTTAAACCTTGACAATGATTATGGCAATTCATACTACTAGTTTCCCGTTAAAAGCGCGATTAAATAGGCTAGCGTTCATGAGCTCTATTTGGGATGCTGATAATTTTTGACTTTGAAGTAAGATTTCGTATTTTTTGATAGAATTTAGGAATTCTTGTTGAAGCGGGAGAGGAGGTACAATGATATTGAATTGCTTAATCTCATTTAAACCCAAGTCAGGTATTGCACTACTCCTCTTTTTACTAAGAGCATATCTCAGGAAATTCGGATTTTTAAGCAGATAGTAAAGAAACTTCAATTTAATTACATCTTTTTCCAGGCGAATTATGCACAGACTATAAGAGATTTGGAATTTCACATCCTT
Source organism: Methanoculleus sp. MH98A (assembly GCF_000691865.1). GTDB lineage: Archaea > Halobacteriota > Methanomicrobia > Methanomicrobiales > Methanoculleaceae > Methanoculleus. Next base: position 543 of record NZ_JMIO01000093.1, read on the forward strand.
TGGTACTAACCTTACTTCACCGATAGTACCATATCGAGAATATATTATATCGCCATATTTTGGCTCGATTTTTTTTGAAAGTTGCTGAAAATCGTGCTCTGAAATCTTTTTAGCACCACTAAAATCAATACTATCGAGTGAATGAAAATCTTTTGTCGAAATATAATATATGCCCTCTTCAACTCCTATTGGCATCTTATGATCTACGTCTTTGATGGTTGCTAACTCTCCCAATTTTCTTACCTCCCATTTCATCCTATTACTGACTGGGTCGCCGAACATATTGTTAAAAAGGGATATGGATTGTTGCTGCATCAACGCATCCGCCTCTGCCCGCAGGCGCTGCGTTGCCTCTGCCTTCTCAAGAATGGCGACGATTTTGCGCTGGGTGTCGAGGGGAGGGAGGGGGAATTGTTGACGTAACAGGTCGGAGTCAGATATTGCAGGGTAATTCGCTCCCCGGTAGTACCTCTTTAGTTTACTCAGAAATGCGTCTGACTTGAGGTAATAGAACAGGTATTTATTATCAACCCCTTCGGTCACCCTTATTACGCAAAAACCGGTAGATGCGACCTGACTATCATATATTTCATCAATTAGTGCGATATTTTTTAAATACGGACGCACTGTAGAGAATAAAATATCATCCTTTTTGATAATTTGGCGAGCTCGTGAAGGAGCTTCCTTCCCGGTAATTAACTTTGGATTCTGAATTGTCTGGTTAGAACTGTCGATAGAATCGATGTCAATATAGCAGAATCGCTTTGTGGGGCTTCTCGTCGGGTCAATAGAATCGACTTTTTTGACAAAATTTCTTATTCTCTCCCATTCCCATCCTTCAGGCAGCTTCTTTTCAATCAAAGATACTCACGCCTCCGCAAACAACTCCCGCTCCAGCCCCTGACAGATGCCGATAAACGCCTTCAGATCGCCCTCGTCAAACATCGGCATCGGCGCATTACTCCCAAAATTCGTGAACGGAGCAAGGAATAGATCGTCCATTTCTATACGCCTCTTACGCATAAAAACGGTCTGAATCGTCCGGATGAAGTGGAGCTGGTCGGCGGTATAACTCTTGTTATTCTCGATCATGTAGGTCTGAAACGCCTCTGCTATCTTCTCCTTCGGATCAGGCGCTTCATAGAGACCGAAGAGCGACCGGATAAACGCCACGAGCGAGCCATACGGGTGACGCGGCGAGGTCTGCAACATCTCTTCGGTGACGTTCACCCCGGCCTCCGCCAGCGCCTCTTCGAGATCGTGAAGGTCGGCTTCGGTTATCGGGTCGTCGTGGAGGATCTTCTGGATGACCGGGTTATGATCGGCCAGCTCCGTAACCCGCTTCTCGACCTTCTCCCTGAATGCCACCACATACTCGGGTGCTTCCTCGTTGAGCGTCCAGATCGTGCGCTGCGCGATGATATCTCCCATGTCGATGACGATCGGCTCGTGTGCCTCCTTCGACATGTACTTCATGAGCGGAGCGATATCCCCGACAAGCCCGGTAGCGTCCTCAAACGACAGACCCTTCCAGAAGGCATGGGTCAGCACCTCGTCCAGCCGCTCCTCCTTCTCCTTCACGATATCGAGCGTCCGGGGGAGGTGATCGACCATCTCCCCGATCTCCGGGGCCAACCGCTCGATCTCCTTCTCATTGCCCTCCAGCACCGCGAGCGCGAGCCGCTCCGCCTTGACGGTGAAGGACGCCTCTTTGAGGTTCACGCCGGTCTGGAAGCGCATCAGGGGCATGATTGTGCTCTTCAGGTACTCCAGCGGGTCAAGCCCGACATTGTCCCAGAGTTTCGGGGAGAGGGCTTTCGCGATCTCCCGCTCGTGCTCCCGGACGGTTACAGAGTCCATCGGAAGCGAGCGGATATCCTCTTCCAGCCTCTGCCGGACGACCGCCGCCCGCTCGTCGTCGCCCTGCTCCAGGAGCCGCTCAAGCTGCTTCAAGCGGAGGAAGAAGATCCGGCTCGTGATGGCTTCGGTCGGCTCATTCTTCACCCCTTCGGGATTCATATTCCAGTACTCGAAGTTATTCCAGAAGTCGAAGACCTTGAAATACTCTTTATGCCCGTCCGGGAGCCATTCCCGGTGTTTGCACGCGCCGTCCGACCGCGTACCGCGCCCCAGCATCTGCCAGAACTTGATCTTTGAGAAGACGGGTTTAGCGAAGACGAGGTTGCAGACCTCCGGTACGTCGATGCCGGTATCGAGCATATCGACCGAGATCGCCACGCGGGGGAAGGACTCATGTTCGAAGTCGTGGATGAGGGCCTCAGCGCGGGGGTCGTCCGAGACGATGATCCGCGCCAGCCGTCCTTTATACTCGGGATACAGGTCGTCGAACGCCTCATGCAGCCGTCGGGCATGCTTTTTCGAGATCGCGAAGAAGATCGACTTTGCCGGAAGTGTCCCGGCCTGATCCATCAGGCAGCCTTCCATGAACTCCCGCACGATCACTTCGGATGTCCCTTTGACAGCGACCTTCTTCTCCAGCTCGGTCCCTTCGAAGTTGATCTCGTCCGGGTCGATCCCCTGCTCGATCAGCCGGTTGCGCTCGCTCTCCGTCAGGTCGGAAGGTCGAAGGCCCTCGATCTGGAAGTGGGTCTGCGCTCCGATGATGCTTTTGCGGAAGTCGACCAGGACGCCATCCTTCACCGCCTCATCATACGAGTAGAGCGCGGTCGGCATGTGGTCGTCGCAGTGGAAGAACCGGAAGGTGTCCCGATCGACCAGCTCCGCCGGTGTTGCCGTCAGCCCGATCTGCATGGCGTCGAGGTAGGTGAAGACATCCCGCCACTTGTTGTAGATGCTCCGGTGCGCCTCGTCAGAGATGATCAGGTCGAACTCGCCGGGAGAGATGCGGTACTGCCCGCGCTCATCCTTCTGGGTATAGATCTCCTGAAACGTCTGAATGGTGGAGACGTACAGCCGTTTTTCCTTATTGTAGACACCGTGCAGGATCTTATCCTTGGCCTCGTGGGGGAAGAACTCCAGGAAGCCCTTATTCCACGCCTGATCGCGGAGCGCCTTGCGGTCGGCGAGGAAGAGCACTTTCTGCGCACGGTTCTCCAGCAGGAGGGCATCGATGATCGCCATCGCCACGCGGGTCTTGCCAGTCCCGGTCGCCATGACGATCAGCCCTTTGCGGTGGCCTTTACGGATATGCTCCAGCACGCGCTTGACATTCTCGATGCTCTTTGAACGGTCGACAATGCGGGTATTGATCTCGATCGATCGGGTGGGATCGATCTTCTGAATCTGGAAACGGAGCCGCTCAAGGTCTTTCTGCGCGTAGAAGCCCTTCAGCTGCCGGAGCGGGTAGCGCTCCCGCTCCCAGAACCAGATCTCATAGCCGTTGGAGAGGAAGATGAAGACATCTCTCCCGGTCTGCCGTTTGATGTCATCGGCATACTGCTCCGCCTGCTTCTGTCCGATGAGCGGGTCTTTTGAAGTTCGCTTGGCCTCGACGATCGCGAGCGGAGCGCCCAGGCTGTCAAGCAGGAGGTAGTCGACGTACTTGCTCTCCAGATCGTTCTTGAGCGTCTCGGAGACGGTCTTATAAGAGTGTGCAAGAAAGTCTGACTGTTTGGTATCAACTTCAGGAATGACAGATGCGCGGTTGGCGACGTCCCAGCCCTGCTCGGCAAGGTAGACGTCGATTTTACTCTTCCGCGTCTGTAATTCGGTTAAGTCCATACGATTTCTCCACGCCGGGGAGAATAGGAGAATAACACATCCTATTCATTAGTTAGTCAAAACAGGAGGGTAAATAAGGCTTTTGAAATGAGTAGGAGAATTCTTTTCTCTCTATTATGACCGAGGAGAATTATTTTCGAGAGTTATCTCACCACGAAATTCTCGTAATTTTGAGTAAAAATGAAAGGAGAGTATTAATAGTCGTCAAAGGGGCTCACCTCCACTTTAGATTCGCCCTATTAGGAATGAGTAAATACCAGTTAACGAACTTTAATGTATCAACTATCATGAAATCGTAATTTTTTGACGTTAAATATATCTTTGAAAGTCTTTTCGCGGTTTCCTCATCATATTCGTTATTAATGATCATACCGTTAATTAATCCGATAAGGCCTGCATAATTTGTTAAAGCATTTGTTAATTCTCTTTTTACAAATACGGAGCTGAAATAGCTAGTAAGGATTGCAATCGTAATAATTTGCAGGAATAGAA
>NZ_JMIO01000094.1 GCF_000691865.1 Methanoculleus sp. MH98A
CCCCTCCGCCACCGCCGCTCGCCGGCTTCTTTGTCGGGGTGGGGGTGGGTGTCTGCGTCGGCGTTGCGTTGGCCGTTGGAGTCGGGGTCGGGGTTGGGGCATGAACAGTGATGTAGCCGGACTCCACCGCCGTGACGCTCCCGGCGGCGTTCCCTGCGGTCAGGGTGACGTTATAGACGCCCGCGTTCACGTAGGTGTGCTCCGGGTTCTGCTCCGAAGAAGTCCCGCCGTCTCCGAAGACCCAGGCCCACGTTTCAGGCTCACCGGCGGAGGTATCCGTGAACCTGACGGTGAGCGGCGCGGTCCCGTTCCTGACGTCGGCCGAAAACGAGGTCTCGAGCGGCCCAAAGACGGTGATGTAGCCGTACTCCGTGTGCGTCGCGGTGACTCCTGCGTTGTTACAGGTCAGGGAGACGTTGTAAACACCGGGACGATCGTAACGGTGACGCGTGTCCCGGTGTGTCGATGTCTCGCCGTCACCGAAGTCCCAGAGCCAGGCCGTCGCGTAGTCCGGGGAATCGCCGTACAACAAGACCGTGAGGGGTGCTGGCCCCGACAACGGCACCGCGCGGAAACGGATGACCGGCGGTTCCGGGGGACCTACGTGAATGAGATCGGTCTTCGTGACGGTGTCGGACCCGAACGCGTTATGCACAGTGAGCGAGACGGTGTAGTCCCCCGGGACCTCGTAGAAGTGCCACGAATACTGCGAGGTCGAGGTGTTCCCGTCGCCGAAGTCCCATTCCCAGGCGTCCGGATCACCGGCCGATTGGTCGATGAACCGGACGTTGAGCGCCGCCCCTCCTTCGGTCGGGTCCGCCGAGAACTCCGCCACCGGGGCCCCTCCGCTGAAGTAGGTGAAGGCGTAGATATCCGATCCGCTGCCACGGCCGTTCTGCCAGACGACCCGATCACCGCTGACGGCGGGGTAGAGTTGTTCGATCGCGGAAGGAGCGACCGGCATCTGCTTATCCTTCCCTGCGGCGAGGTCGCAGATGTAAACGTTCCAGGTTCCGTCCCGCTTGTCCTCCCAGGCGATAAGGTCTCCGTCGATCGCAGGGGAGACCTGAGCGGCAGGATCGTCGGTGATCCTCTGCTCTCCGGCGGCAGGATTGTCGAGGTCGAAGAGGTAGATGTCGGGAGCCCCGTTCCGGTAGTCCTCCCAGACGATCCGGCTCCCCGATATCGACGGGTAGGTCTGGCGTGCACCATTGCTGGTGATCTGGTGTCGCTCTCCGCTCCAGATATCGTACGCCCAGATATCCCCGCCCCCGGTGCTCTCCTCCCAGACGACGTACCTCTCCGAGAGCGCGGGTTTCCAATCGGTCACCGGCGAGCAGGAGAGGAAGGTCTCGCTGCCGGTTCCGATCTCATAGAGGCAGATGTCCGTGCTCCCGCCCCGGGCATCGTACCAGACTACATGCTCTCCGTGAACGACGGGCATCCGCTGGTCGGCAGGGTCGTCGGTGAGCGCCGTCGTCACGCCACCCGATATCTCAAAGAAGTAGATATCCGGGCTCATGTTCCGGTTCTCCTCCCAGACGATGTAATCCCCCGAGACGGACGGGTACCTCTGCCCCGTCCCCTCGCCCGCAACCTTCCGCCCCGCGCTGCCGGGGCCGCTCGAATAGTAGATCGACTTTCCGTTCCTGCCGTCCTCCCAGACGACCATATTTCCGTCAATGTCGGGGTGCTCCTGCGATCCTCCATCGATACAGATCGAAACTATATCCCCCGGGGCCCTCTCCCCGGCCATGGCAGGCGATGCCAGCAGCCCGACGGCAATGACGGTACAGACAACAATCAGCACGTTAATTTCGGCCATTCTTCTATCACCACGATGAGAACGCCCCCTTCGTCCCATACGATGGTGTCTGCACGCACGCCGGGGAAACGGGGCTCCCCTGCCGGCGTGCAAACGGAGATCCTGTGGAATTCCGGAGAACCACCGAAGATCCACAGGATAAAGGGTTCGCGCGTTGCAGGATAGAATTATTAATATAAATATCTTCCCATAAATCAGAGCGAGCGGAGAGAGTATTCAAGACTATTATAAAAAATGAGAGATATTAATCGCAGCAGGAGCCGCCGCACCATAACCGGCAGCACGGCCTCGTCGGGGGCAATGCCCCGGGGCGCTTAAGCCCCCGCAAGTTCACGGACCTTCGCGATATTCCCGGTATCGCTCCGCCGCTCGTCGACCGGCGTCTCGCAGATGAGGGGGAGGCGGCGGACGGCCGGATGGCGGAGGATATGCCGGAACCCATCCTCCCCGATCCTCCCGAGCCCGATGTGCTCGTGCCGGTCAAGCCCGCTCCCGAGATCGCCTTTGCTGTCGTTGAGGTGAACGACCCGGAGACGGGATAGACCGATCCGGTCGTCGAGTTCTCCCATGACCGCATCGACCCCCTCCGCGGTCCGGAGGTCGTAGCCGGCGGCGAACGCGTGGCAGGTGTCGAAACATATCCCGACTCTTCCCGCCGCATCGATCCCGTCCACGATCCGCGAGAGGTCGTCGACGGTCGTCCCCACGCTGTTCTTCTCCCCGGCGGTGTTCTCGAGGAGGAGCATCACGTCACTCTCTCCGGCATCCGCAAACGCCCGGTTGATGGCGGCAACGACCCGCTCCTGCCCCGCTTCCATCCCGGCGCCGCGGTGGTGCCCGAGGTGGGTCACCAGGTAAGGTATCCCGAGGAGAACGCACCGCCGGAGTTCCCCGGTGAGCGCCGCGACCGATTTTTCGTAGATCTCGGCATCGGGCGAGGCCGGGTTCGGGAGGTAGGGCATGTGGTCGACGACGGGCCCGATGCCCGACGCACTCACCGCCGCCCTGAAGGCCCCGGCCAGGCCCGGGTCGAGGTCTTTCACCTTCCAGCCGCGGGGGTTTCGGGAAAAGATCTGAAACGTATCGCAGCCCGCGTCAAGGGCCCGCCCGACCGCACGGTCGATCGAGCCGGCGATGGAGACGTGGCATCCCACCAGCACCATACCGTAACTCTCGACCCCGAATCGCTTAGGCCTTCCCCCGCCCGGCCTCGCGGAGCACCGCCGCACCGAACTCCCGGGTCCCGGCGACCCCGCCGAGGTCGGGTGTCCGGATGCCCGCACGGAGCACCCGGTCGACGGCCTCCTCGATAGCCGCCGCGGACGCGGGATCGCCGAGGTGTTCGAGCAGCATCGCGGCGCTTTGAATGGCCGCAATGGGGTTTGCGACGTTCTTGCCCGCGATGTCGGGAGCGCTGCCGTGGACGGGCTCGAAGAGAGCGTGCCCCTCCCCGATATTGGCGCTCGGGAGCAGCCCGAGCCCCCCGACAAGGTAGGCGGCGGCGTCGGAGAGGATGTCGCCGAAGATGTTGGTCGTCACGATCACGTCGTAGCGGTCCGGGTGCATCAGGAGATCGAGGCAGAGCGCGTCGATGTAGCAGAAGGTGCAGGGCACTCCCGCCCGGGCGGCCTCCGCGGTGCAGGCCTCGACGAAGAGGCAGTCCGACTTCAGCACGTTCGCCTTGTTGCCGACGGTGAGGTGGCGGCGGGACTTCGCAAGGGTGCAGGCGTAGCGGGCGATCCGTTCGCTCCCCCGGCGGGAGACGACCCGGACGGTGCAGGCGCGATCAGGCTCCGTCCACTCGATGCCGGAGTAGAGACCTTCGGTGTTCTCCCGCACGATGACGACGTCGACCCCCTCGCCCCGGATCGGGCGGACGTTCGCGTAGAGGTCGAGAGCACGGCGAATCTGCACGAGAACGCTCCGGTAGCCGGGGTCGGGCGGCGTCGTGATTGCCCCGAAGAGGATTGCGTCCGCCGACCGGAGAGCGGCGATCGTCTCCTCGTCGCAGGCGCTCCCGGTCCGCTCCCACCGCCCGTAGCCCACCTCGACGTTGAAGTACTCGATATCCGGGCGCACGGCCGCGAGGATGTCGCGGGCGACCGGGACGACCTCGCGCCCGATGCCGTCGCCCTCAACGACCGCTACCTTCACCATTCTGCTTCCTCCACGCGGTTGCGACCTCTCTTGCCGCCTCCGCGATCTCCCACGACGACGCTCCCCAGTGAACCACCGCACCGAAGAGGCCGTTCCTGAGCCCGAGCCCGGCCCGCTCGCTCCTGCAGCATCGGGCGATGAACGGCTCGGCCGCAACCTTCTCAAGCGGGCAGATGTTCTCCACCGTAACTCCTCCGCCGTAGCACTCCCGCAGCAGTTCCCGTGCCGTCAGGCAGCCTGCCACGCGGTCGCCGGGCCGGAGCGGGTCCGCGTCGACGGTGCGGGGGAACCCGGCCGCCCGGCAGGGGTAGACGTCGGCTTTGATCTCGCGGATGTCCCGGACGTGGTGTTCGAAGACGATCTCAAGGTCGCCAAAGAGCCCGGTCCTCTCAAGGTCGCCGAGCGTTGCCGAGAGGTGTGGGCGGGGCGGAGTGATGTCGTAGACGTGGATGCGGAGGAAGGCCGAGAGGTCCGGGTCGAGCACGAACGTGGTCTGTTCGCCGTGGCCGCAGAACACGGTGCACCGGTACCCGGACCGCATTGCTTCCTGTACTAAGAATGTTCGATCCTGAACGTTCACGCGTTCCGGGTAGCGGTAGACATCGTCGCCGGAAGCGACCACCCGGGCCGAGAGGACGTCGCGCATCAGGCCGGTCCCGTTCGGGTCGGTCTCCACCTCGATGACCTCCGTGCCTTCGGCGGTCTCCCGGACAAGGTAGCGCGAGAGGAAGTAGGCCCGCTTCCCGCACGGGGTGCCGTTCGCGGACCCGACGAACTTGCAGTGGGGCGGGAAGATCATCGCCACGACCTCCAGTAGGGAACCAGCCCCCCGGCCCGGAGGATGGCGACCATCTTCTCCGAGAGCGGGCGGGCGGGATACCGTTTCCCGTCCACCTCCACCCACCCGCCATCGAGGTCGAAGGCGACGCGGGCGCCGTCGGTGCAGGCGACGGGGGCCTCGATCACCGGCAGGCCGACGTTGACGGCGTTACGGAAGAAGATGCGGGCGAACGACTCCGCGACGACCGCGACCACCCCGGCCTCCCGGAGGGCGACCACCGCCTGCTCACGGGACGACCCGCAGCCCATGTTCCTCCCGGCGACGATGACCGATCCCGAAAGGCGGGGGGCAAGCGCCGGGTCGAGGTCCTCGAAGACGTGCTCCGCCCAGACCGAGCGGTCTTTCGTCCGGAGGTAGCGGCCCGCAATGATGAGGTCGGTGTCGATGTCGTTCCCGAGACAGATTGCCGGTCCGGCACCCTGCATCATACCACCTCCGGCACGGTTATCTCCCCCGCAAGGGCGCTCGCTGCGGCGGTGGCGACCGACGAGAGGTAGATCTCGCCGCCCACGCCCATCCGGTTCTTGAAGTTCCGGTTGGCGGTGGAGAGGCAGACCTCCCCCTCCCCGATCACCCCGGCGTGCGCCCCGAGACACGGCCCGCACCCGGGCGACCCGACGACGCAGCCCGCATCCACGATATCGGCGAGGACGCCGGTGGCGATTGCCCGGACAAGCACCGAACGGGATGCGGGAAACACCAGGGTTCGCACGGCCACCTTCTTTCCCCGGACGATGCGGGCGAACCGGGCAAGGTCCTCGTAGCGGCCGTTCGTGCAGGTTCCGACAAAGACCTGGTCGAGGTGCGTGCCCGCGACCTCTTCGGCCTCGCGGACGGTATCCACCCGGTGCGGGACCGCGACGAGGGGCACGATATCACCGAGATCGATATCCACGATCCGCTCGTAGCGGCTGTCCTCCGGCGCCTGCGGCGAGGCCGTAACCCCGTAGTCCGCGAGGTAGCGGACGGTGACCGCGTCGGCGTAGAACATGCCCGTCTTCGCCCCGGTCTCGACCGCCATGTTCGCGAGTGTCAGCCGCCCGTCCATGGATATTCCTGCCGCCCCGTCGCCCACGAACTCCAGCGCCCGGTAGGTCGCACCTTCCATCCCGAGTTCCGCGACGTAGGCGAGAGCGAGGTCTTTAGGCTCCGCAGCGCCGGAGAACCTGCCGGAGAGGTTGACCGCGATTGTCTCCGGGACGCGGAACCACGTCTCCCCCGAAGCCCAGATCGCCGCCATATCGGTCGCCCCTACCCCGGTGGCGAACGCCCCGAAGGCGCCGAGGGTGCAGGTATGGGAATCGGCGCCGACGACGATCATCCCGGGCCGGACGACCCCTTCGCTCATCACCTGGTGGCAGATCCCCCCGCCGGCATCCGAGAGCGCGATCCCCGACACCCCGGCATACTCGCGGAGCTCGGCCTGGAGCGTCGCCGTCGTCCCGGTGTTCGCCGGGACGATGTGGTCGAAGATCAGGCGCAGCCGGTCTGGATGCGGGAGCCGCTCCACTCCCATCTCCCGGAGCGCTTCCCGGGCGAGGACGCCGGTTCCGTCGTGGGCAAAGGCTATATCGACCTCTCGATCCACGTATTCCCCCGCCGGTGCGCCGAGGATCGCTTCGGAGAGCGTGCTCACTGGACGATCCCCTCCTTTGCCGCTCGTAGAAGACTGCAGAGCACTTCGCGGGTGACGCTGCACTTTCCCTCGCTCTTCTGTTTGACCTGCTCGAGCACCCACCGCGCCTCCCCGTCGGAGAGGTCGAACCCGTAGGCTTTCGCGACGTGCTCGAGCGCCCGCCGCCCCGTATGCTTCCCGAGGACGAACCGTCGTTCGCCGCCCACCAGTTCCGGCGGGACGTACTCGTAGGTCGTCGGATCGCAGAGGATCGCGGCGATATGGATCCCGCTCTCGTGGGCAAAGGCGTTCTCACCGACGATCGGCCGGATGCGTTCCGGGGTAACGCCCGAAGCCCGGGCGACCAGGCGCGAGATCTCCTGCAGGCGGGTAAGATCGTAGCGGTCGACGCCGCCCTTCAGCCGCAGGACGGCGAGCACCTGTTCGAGTGCCGCGTTGCCCGCACGCTCCCCGATCCCGTTGACGGTGGTGTGGAGCTGGAACGCCCCGGCGGCCGCGGCCGTGACGGTGTTTGCCGTCGCAAGCCCGAGGTCGTTATGGCAGTGGATGCAGAGCGGAAGGGGTGCCGCGCCGAGGAGACGGGTGACGACCGCGTGAATCTCAAGCGGCGTGAGGCAGCCGACGGTATCGGCGAAACTGACGAGGTCGGCACCGCGCTCGACGCCACGGGTATACATCTCGATAAGAAACGCGGGGTCGGTTCGCGAAGCGTCTTCGGCGGCGAACCGCACCTGCACGCCGTGATCGGCGGCGAACTCCACCATGTCAAGAGCGTCCTCGAGCACCTCTTCGCGGGATTTTCGGTACTTGTGCCGGATGTGAAGATCGGAGGTCGCGAAGAATATGCTGACCATATCCACGTCGCAGTCGAGCGCCGCCTCGATATCGGGCTTGAGCGCCCGCGCGAGACAGCAGACCCGGGCAGATAGACCAGCCCGGGCAATGGCCGCGACGCACTCCTTCTCCGCCGCGGAGACCACGGGAAACCCGGCCTCGATCACCTCCACGCCGATCTCGTCGAGCAATGCCGCGATCGTCATCTTCTCATCGCGGGTAAACGAGACGCCGGGAGTCTGCTCCCCGTCTCGCAGCGTTACATCACAGATCTCGATATTCCACGGTTTCATGGGTCTCACCTTCAGGGCAGGAGCCTTCGATCACCACCGTCCGGGGGCCGTCCTGCGGGAGGACGAGAACCCGGCGAAGCGCCCCGATATCGTCTGCGGCGCAGACGACCGGGTTCGCCCAGGCGATGTAGCGAAGGATGTCGGGAACGGGGTGACCGCCGGTCATCCCCATCCGGTTGTTCGCAAAGACGATACAGAGGAGCGGGAGTTTGCGTTCGTAGACGTCGATGAGAGCGTTCAGGCCCGAATGCAGGAGCGCGTAGTCGCCGGTGAGCGCGACGCCCGGCCCGGTCGCGGCCACGGCGACCGACGAGCCGAGGCCGTAGGTGGCGATGCCGATGCGGTAGGGCGGGTTCATCGCGAGGATCGCGCACCCGGCGTCGCAGGCCGCCCGCAGCCCACGTTCGCGGAGGATGGCAAGGGTCGGGTGGAACGGGCAGTTCCGGCAGAACGTCCGGTAGTAGCCGCGGCCGGATAACCGTTCCGGCTCCCCGGCGGCTTCAGGCGGGGCGAGCAGCCGGTGCTCCCGGAGGAACGGGCGGTCGGTCTCGTGGAGCGAGGCGAGCACGTCCGGGGCGGCCGGCGGCGGGTAGACGGTGACGGCACGGTGTTTGCCGCCCGAGAACCGGTTGAGGGGAGAGGAACGCGACCAGGCAAACATCGCCGCGGTCCGCTGGTCCGTGGCCTGCGCCCGGCCGGCCATCGTGAGTCCGGGGTCGGCGAGGCACCCCTCCCGGCGCCGCCGGGGAGAGGCGAGAGGTTCGGGCACGTCCGCGTCCAGGAGGGCGGGCGTGACCCTGACGATGGCAACCCTTGAGAAGGTCTCCGACGCCTCGAACGCCGCTTCAACGGCAAGGCCGAGCGTCTCGCCGTCGGGCTCCAGCACCGGAACCCGGGCCACCTCGCCGTAGTAGCGGGAGTCCTGCACGACGTCTGAAGCCGCCGCGCCGACGTCGTCGGCGGCGACGATCACGACGCCCGACCGGAGCCCCTGGGCGGTGGCGTGAACGAGCGGGTCGGCGCAGGCGTTGAGGCCGACGTGCTTGACGAAGACGGCGGCCCTCCTCCCGGAGAGCGAGTCGCCGAGGGCGTATTCGAGCGCCGTCTTCTCGTTGACGGTGTTTAAAGCCCCCGCCAGGGCGGCAACCTCCGATACCGGGTAGCCGGGGACGGCGTAGCACCGGTCCGCCGACTGCCGGATCGCCCGGGCGAGCGCTTCGGTGCCCTTCATGCGTCCCTCCCCGGCGTGAGATCGCACCCGGTACACGCCGAACACATCGTCAGCGCCCGGCGGGGGTCGAGCCCCGCCCGGCGAAGGATCCTCCCGTGAACCTCAAAGAGCGAGAGCAGCCGTTCGGCGGAGGGGCGGGGCATTCCCGCAAGAGACGCCGCCGGGGTGAGGGGGCGCAGAACCGGGATGACCCCGATGGCAGCGAGGTCTTCCATCACCCGCTCCAGGTCTTCATCGGTCTCCCCGAGGCCGACGATGACGTTCGAATAGACTCTTCCCCTCCCGAAGAGCGCGACGGAGGACGAGAGCGACTCCCAGACCGCGTTCCACGAGAGCCCGGGGCACATCTCCGAGAAGAGTTCGGGGGTCGCCGCCTCGATGTTGAACTTCACCTCGGCGACGCCGAGCGCGTGAAGCCGGGCCGGGGTCCCGGGGCAGGGGTAGATCGAGACGCCGATGGGAAGACCGAACGGGCGGAGCGCCGCAACGACCTCAAGGACGTAGGCCTCCTCCTCCTCGATCGAGGAGGCGACGCCGCTCGTGAGCGCAATGGCGTCGATCCGGTCGGCGACGCTCTCGACCATGCGGACGATCTCGTCGACCTCCTTCCGCCGGCCGGGGAGCGTCGGCACCGGGCAGTAGCGGCAACGGAAGATGCACGTCCCGCTGACCGTGATGTAGGCCTGGCGGGGACAGTGGAGGGCGGCGAGTTCGAGCCGGCCGGCGACGGCTTCGCCGTCGATGAGGAGGTCGGCCGCGCCGCCTCCCCGGTGGACGACCTCGATGGGGCTTTTCTCATCGATGCCGGCCCGGACACGCCGGCCGCCGCCGGGCGAGAAGAAGAGCGAACCGGGCGTGCCGGCAGTGGGGCCCGCGGCGGAGCGTGAGACGTATTCGTCCGCAGGTTCGCCGGAGAGGCGGACGGAACCTGTCCCGAGCACCCGGCTTTCAGCCGCTTCCATTCCATAGCGCCAGCGCCTCCTCGTAGCGCGTGAAAAACGGGATCGCCGCAACCGCCCCGATCACGCCCCGGCCGTTCATGACGACGGAGAGATGTTCGGAGTCAAGGGCGGCAAGGTCGTCTGCGGAGACCTCGCCCCGCTTCACGCGGCAGCCGAACTCTTCGAGCGGCGAGGGGTCGAACCCCCGCCAGACCGCCATCCCGGTCTCGTCCGAGAGGGTGTACTCTTCGAGGAGATCGCGGTAGTTCCTGATCAGCCCCTCGGGATCGGAAGTGGCGAACTCGCAGGCGATGGCGACGCAGTTCTTGGTCCGGTAGGGAACGGGATAGAGCTGAACGATGGTGTGGGAGAGGTAGCGCGAACGGTCGTCCTCGACGGCGCGTGCGATGTTGTGCGCGAGCGTCCAGGTGGCGCCCTCTTCGGGGGTATCGGTGTCGTCGATCCCGACGATCACCCGCTCAAGCCGGGGAAGCCAGACGGTTGAACCCGCGAGTCGCCCGCCGCCGGCCGGGTCGCTCACGCAACGGATGACGCCCGCGGCTTCGGCACGGCAGACCGACGCTCCCACGCCTCCGCCGCCGAGACCCCGGTAGGTGACGGCAATCTCGCCCTCTTCGACGACGACGGCGGCGATCCCCGCCGGAAAGACCGAGCCCTCGAGCGCGAGGTCGGCGCTCCCGGTCGAGAGGAGGTAGCGGTTGGTCGACCCCACGGTGCGGACGGAGCGGACGAGCGGGCTCTGCGCGTAGTGCCGCTTCACCCACATCGCGCCGCCGGTGCAGTCGAAGAACTCGACGAGCTCCACAAGCCCGCCGCTCTCGTCGGCCACCGCCACGATCTGAGGATACCGTATCGTATACGGGCTAGAGAGTTTCTCCATACAGTCCAGCCGCCTCCACACCCTTGTTCCCCCAGAGAACGGCACCCAGTGCTCCGATTCGACCCTTCCGCCCGGTCGAGTCGATGAACCGGACACCCATCCGTGCCGCCTCCGCCTCCGCGTCGTCGACCGTCAGGAGCTCGGTCTTGACCCGCTTGAGATACGGGGACTCTTCTGCAAACGCAATCCCGCGGTAGACGGCGATGCCGGTATCGTTGCTGACCGCTTCCGCTTCAATGAAGTCGCGGACGTATTCGAGGAGTTCGTCCACCTTTCCCGGACGGACGGCGAAGTTCAGGGCCGAGCCGACGCAGTTGGTGGTCTTCTTCGGGACCGCGGGGTTCAGCTGCACGAGGCGCATGTCCAGGTACTCGACCCCCGGGATCGTGCAGGCCTCGGCGCACTTGAGCGCGAGCACCCACGTGGCGCCCTCCTCGCGGGTGTCGGTGTCGTCGATCCCGATCGTCACCTTCTCATACAGCGGCGATACGATCCGCACCCGGCAGACCCGGGCGCCGCCGATCTTGAGATCGTCTTCCGTAGGATACTCCGCCCGGATCACGCCCGGCGCCTGCGGCAGGCAGGCGGCGACGCCGACGCCGCCCCCGCGATGCCCGCCCAGGTCGTCACCACTTCGTCCCCGACGACCTCGACCCCCTCGAGCGCCTGGCCGCCGATCTCCTGGCCGGCAGCCCCGAAGTTCGCCGGCGATACGCCCAGTCGGGCGATCATCGTCATCGTCGTGCCCTCGACGTGGCAGGACTGGACCGCGCCCTTCGCCCGCACCCGGTTCGCCGCGTCCCACTCGATGGTCCCCCGGGCCCGGCAGTGCTCGCGGATCTCCGCGAGACCGGCGTTCTGGTCGACCATGGCAAGGAACTTCATCGAGAACAACCGCCCGAACCGGGCCCTGACTTCATCGGGTGTGAGCGTAATCATGATGTCACCGAAATAATCGTTAACAAGAATGTCGTTGATAACGATATTTAAGGGGATCGATCGTGAAGGAGCGGGTGAGCCGGAGCGGGCTTTGGCGGGGGATGAGAGAGGAAAGGGGGGTTAATCCACGCGGTTGAGGGGAGCCGGGGTGAGGGGTGGTTGAGTGTGAGGGCGGTTCTTTCATAGTGGAGATCGACTGGGTGGTGGAAGTGCCGGGAGGGGAACCCGGGGAGCAAACAGATTCGAATTCCAGACGATTGGTCTATCGTGTCTTCGGCCAACTGTCACTACACTCTCGGCACTCAAACTCCTGTCCTGAAGCCGGTCGTACGCATATCATTTCCTGGGACATCGCTACCCCGATGCACGGATTTTGTGGAGATATCGCCACGCACTGCCCGCCCCCCTGGGGGGGGGCGGGAGGAGCGCGAAGCGCGGGCGGTGGGGGTTTGTAGGTCAACATACAGGTGGAGACAGGGGAGGGGGCATGCCCCCTCAAAGGCCTTCGGCCTTCTCGTGCTCCGTTCCTGTCGGAACATCGCACTCCCCGTCAGCCCCTCCCCCAAGGGCGATATCCGATGGAAAACCGTAGATTGGGTTTGCAAAACAACATGCGAAGGGATGGACTTTGGCTCAGGGATGCTTATGCAACTGAAGTTTGGTTAAAATAATTCAAGACAGTTGAATGCTCCCCCCGCTCGATCCCCGATCCTCGCAACGCCGAAAATGGATCAAAACACTCAGCAGCCCCGGAGACCGCACCACAAAAAAAAGAGATTTAGAGATACTCAGCCAGGACGTCCTTCAGCTCGAACTTGAACGGCCCGAGGCTGCCGCCGAAGTTCCCGGCGGTGATGAACTTCACGCCCGGCACCTTGGTCGCCGCCCGGATGCCCTCGGCCATCGCGGTCTTGATCGAGTCCTCGTCGACGCCGTCGATGACGAGCTCGTAGATGGCCTTGACGCCCTCGGGAACCTTGCTGTTCTCGACTTTATCGCGGAGGGTCGGGCAGTAGGCCTCGTTCGTGCTTGCGCCCATGAACTTGTACTTGTTGCTGCCGACCTTCGAGCCGCTCGCGACGATGCCGCCGGGGAAGGGCGTGATGACACCGCAGACGCCGCTGATTGCGTCGACCGCCGCCTGGGCGGCCGTCAGGGCGGCCATCTGGTTCTCGCCCATGATGAAGAAGTTGCCGCCGGCAACACCCTTGACGGCGCCGAACTCCTCCTCGCCGATATACTCGCCCTCCATGATCGGGATCGCCCAGACCTTCCTGCCGCCGACCTCGCGCTTCTCCTCGTAGCCGTCGCCGAAGAAGTGCAGCTTGACCGCGATCTTCTCCGGGACCTCGGCAACGACGTCCGAAAGACCGTCGAAGACCGCCGTCGTCGGGGCGGTGAGGACGCACTCGGCGAGACGCTCCACGACCTGCTCCTTGAGCTTCTTCTTGCTCGCACAGATCATGATCGCGTAGCCGGGGCGGCCGTCCGGGGTCTCGTCGGGGGAGACGAAGCAGTCGATACCCGCCTCCGCCGGACACCCGATGGTCGAGGTGGCAAACCCTACGGCCTCCACTGCCGCCTTGTACGCCCACTCCTCGGTGACGGCGGTGATAATGGGCCGCGCCACCCAGGTCGGGAACGCCTCTGCATAGGTATCATCTATAGTAACGCCTTTAGCCTCTTTCAGTTCCATGGATAGAATACACCTCGTTTGCTACAATGTTATGATAAGGACAGAATAAGGTTTCTTTTTTACCCGGGCGTGCGCACCCGACCGGCGCCGGGCTTCATGCGAAGGGACGTTTCGCGGCACCCGCGGCCCCGTCCACCCGCCGGGAGGACAATCCCGGATGCGGCACGGGGACTGCGGGCACCGAACCGGAGCCGGTTTTCAGAGACGAGCGTGGGGCTCCTCACGAAGAGTGAAGAATCGGCGGATACTGAAACGGTTGCCGCTCACACCGCGCAACGTGCATCGGGTCGGCCCGGCCAGGTGGATGGACGCCCCCGCCGGTCCGGGGAACGATCCCGCATACCCTCAACGTTGCCGGGACGGATTGACCACCGATTTTCATCAAAAACCCCGATTTAAGATTTAAGGTTTTTTATTTTCCCCCGCGCCCCGATGTCCGCATAGCAATGAGATTTTGGGCATTGGGTTAACATAGCAACCGTTTTAATTTATAAAATTTGACGGATAATCATAGTTCTGAAATATAAGGCTGTCGGATTTCAGAAAGTTTATGTATATTCTTTGACAATTCTTTTTATATCGATTTTTAATCGATCAGATCTGGTGCGTGATACCATGGCATTTGCATTGCACATCAATATGGAACGATGTACAGGCTGCAACAACTGCGTGGTGGCATGTCCGGTCGACGCTCTCGAGCTCTACACCGAAGATCCAGCAACCAAGGAGAAGATCTACAAGGTCAGAGACGGCAAGGCCGTCATCCTTGATTTCAACTC
>NZ_JMIO01000095.1 GCF_000691865.1 Methanoculleus sp. MH98A
ATGGCGATATCCCCACGGTCCAGTGCATCGGGACAACTAGAGGGCGTTCTAACAGCCTTATTCTCACAACGCGATCCGACGAACCCCTCACTCCACCCGCGCCCGCATCACCGTGAGCCGGACGCCCTCCTCGCCGTCGAGGTCGAACGTCCGCTTCTCCCCGTGCGCCCGGCAGAACTCCTGGAGGTCGAGCATGTGCCGAAGCCCCGCCGCCGCCTTCTCGTTCTGCACCAGTTCGAGCGGCGGCTCAAGGAGCGGCCGGGGCAGGAAGACCACGCACTTCGCCCGGCTCCGGGTCAGCGATACGTTCAGGCGGTTCCTGCTGTAGATGAACTCGGCCTCGCGAAGGGCGGTCTCGACGTCGCTCACGCCGTAACTGATGATCGCGCTCTCCGCCTCCTGCCCCTGCATCTTGTCGACGGTGTCCACGAACGGCGGATACTTCCAGGCCCGCACCCCGGCGAGACTGCTTTTGATGGCGCCTATCTGGGCATGGTGCGGGCTGACGATGAAGAGCCCGTGCCGCCAGAAGCGGTAATCCCCGTCTTCCGTCGCCGGGTACCGTTCTCCCGAGCCGGGGTCGAGGAGCCTCTCCCGGAGCGCCCCGGCGAGTCGGGCGGCCAGCGCCGCCTCGACCCGGTTCTCCACCGTCGTCCGGACGCCCTCGAGGACGCAGAGCACGAGCGGGTATGCCGGATCGAGGACCCACTCCATCCACTCCTCGCCCGGCGAACCGGGGGCGAGGGCGATCCGCCGCCCCGAGATCGCGTCGGTTGCGGGGGCGTACCCGGTTCCGTAGAGCGTCTCCGCCGGGAACCGCGAGAGGGTGCGGTTCATCCGCCAGTTCTCCTGGAGCTGGCAGGTGTAGACGGGGCGGGAGGGGTCGTCACGGTGCCGGAGGTAGGCGAAGACGGAGTCTTCGAGCCCGGGGAGACCGTCAACCGGTGCCGGATACGCCCCCTGGACGACGGGGGGGAGCTGGAGATCGTCTCCCGCGAGGACGAGCCTTCCGCCTTGCCTGAGCATCGGGAGCACCATCGCGAGTTCCGCCGCCCGCATCTGCGACGCTTCGTCGACGATCAGGAGATCGAGGGACGGGAGGGACTTCTCGAGTTTTGCGAAACCGTGCACCGTCCCGCCGAGGAGGAGGGCCGGGTAGCCGACGACGGTCTCGGCCCGGTCGTGGGGCAGCACCTCGAGGCTCCGCTCCCCACCGGCCGTCCGGATATCCCTCAGTTTGTAGATCGGAAGGCCTGCAGTAAGGCCGAACGCGTCGACCGAGCCCTGCACCTTGACAAGCAGGTTCTCGACGGCCGCGTGGGTGAACGCCGCAACCCCCACCCGGATCCGCTCCCCGTGCGCCCGCCGGGCTTTGACGAGCGAGAGGATCGCCGTCGCGAGGAAATGCGTCTTCCCGGTTCCGGGCGGCCCCCAGACCAGGGTCAGGCGGTTCTCCGTCACGTGCGAGAACGCCCGGTTCTGGCTTTTCGTGAACCCGGCATCGCGGGCGAGCCGTCCGGCGTCGGCGCCGACCTCTCCGGGCTCGGGGATCGGCGCGGCGAACCCCCGCGGGTCGCGGAGGAGGCGGATAAAGGCGTTCTCCGGCTGCTCGTCGAGAGCAAGGAGGCGGTCGACGTAGCGCGGGACGGTGAAGTCCGTGAACCGGGGGTGCAGCACCGCGAGATCGCCCTCGGCAAAAGGTGCGTGATCGCGGGGGTAGCCCACCTCCAGCACGAGACCCCTGACCTCCCCGGCCGTCCGGTCGACGATGGTGTCGCGGACCCTTGCGAAGCAGACCCCGCTGTTCCCGGGGTTCGGGCTGCTCCGGTAACGGAGATCGTCGAACGCCCGCTCCGCCTCCTCGCCCGCCTCGCCGTCCGGCACGAGGAGGTAACTGACGCCCGCGACTGCTCGAAGAGCGCGAGATCCAGGGGGGTGAGCACCTTCCAGAAGTTCCCCTCGCTCTTCTTGAGGGGGATGCTGACGCCGTCCCGGACCCTTGCCTCCCGCGGCCTGCTCCGCAGTTCCTGCACCTGCCGTGCGCCCATGGTCGACTCGTACTCCGCGATGAAGAGGAGACGCGATATCTCCGGCGTTGCGGCGTCCCACGAGCCCGGGAACCGGAACTTCTCCGCCCACCGCACGAGTTTCTCCTTCGTCCGTTCGCGGAGCCCGTCGAGGACGCTCCCCGCGGCGAGCAGGCGGCGCGAGACCTCCTGCCGCACCCAGTCGAGAGCCTCCGGCCGTTTCCCGTGCCACGCCATGATGATGGCGTCGCTCTTCATGGCGTTGCCGTGCTCGCTCCAGAAGAGGGAGCTTGGGTCGAGCCGGTACGCGAACCGGGAGGAGGGGATTGCCGCGAGAACCTCGGGCAGGCGGAGCGTGAACGGGACGGGAAGCGCGAGCAGCCGCCGGCTCTCTCTTGTCAGGACGACGGTCGGGAAGGGGACGGAAGTGCTCGGGTGGCTTGACCCGAGAGCGATGCCGGGATCCTGGTAGTAGAACCGCAGCCTGAGAGCGTCCTCGGCGGTCACAGGATCGTCGAGCGCCTCTTCGAGCAGCCGGGTGAAGAGTTCCTCCTCGTAGGTGTCGTAGACGTAGGTCTGCACCGACTCCTGTTCGGCCCAGTCGCGGCCCCGGTTGTACCCGTCGACAGTCTCGAGTTCCGCGGCGAGCGCCCGGATGAACTCCCGGCGCACCCGGGCGCAGTCGCCGGGATCCGCCGCGACGAAGATTTCTTCGTGCGAGGGCGTCCCGTAGACGGCTTTGCCCCTGCTCCGCCGGAACCCGAGGGCGTATGTCCGGCCGGATACGGGATCCTTCTGGATGGTCAGGACGACGGCGATATCCTCGTAGACGGGGAGCGCGAGCGAGGTCGCGTCGAGCGAAACGACTTCCCCCGTGGTGAGCGCCCGGACGGTCGCCCGCAGGCGGTCGCCCTGGCCGGCAAGCGACCCGCAGTTGTCGAGGCAGCCATCGCTCTCCGGGTCACGGAGGAACGCCTCCAGGTCGGAGAGCGCATTGATCGAGAGCCCGCCGTCCCACGGCGCCTCCCGCAGGTAGCGCCGCCCGATGGGCGAGAGCCCCGGAATCTGCGAGACCGAGGAGGAGGCCTCCGCCTCGGCGCGGCAGTGGGGGTAGAACTCGCAGGACTCGCACCGCGAGGTGAGGTGCCAGGGCACGTCCCCCGGCGGGCCGGCAAGGATACCCGGGAGGCGGTGGCGGAAGAAGTCCTCGATCACCCGTATGTTGAGGTGCAGGTCGAAGGGTTCCGGTTCGTCCTCTCCGTAAAGCCAGATTCCCGCCCGGTTCCGGTCGACCGGGAGATCGAGCCCGAGCAGGTCCAGGGCGTGCTCGAGGATCAGGACGTACAATGTCGCCTGGATCCGGTGGCTGACGCTGAGTTCTTCGCTTGCCTTGATGTCGATGATCTGCAGGCGTCCTTCTTCATCGACCCTGATGAGATCCGGGCGGCAGGGGGAGAACCGGTGCATCCCGGGGTCGAGATCGTAGTTCTGCAGGAAGTGGACCGAGACCGGAATGGTCGTCTGGTAGATTGCCTCGCCCGGAGTAAGCCGGGGGAGGAGGTCGAAACTCTCTTCGATGGAGAACGACCGCCCGGAGATCGGCCCCGCCCCGTCCGGGAGCCGTACCCTGCCCGCGAGTTTCGTCCGGATCACCTCCTCCTCCCACCGGATGCCGGCATCGAGGAGAGCCCGCGTCACCGGGCTCGTGTCGATCGCGGCCGCCGGGATGCCGGCTCCGGCGCGCTCCTGCTCCGGGGTCGCGTGGTAGCGGAGGTGGCGTTCGCAGTCGTGGTAGAAGAACCGGCCGATGAGCGACGGGCTGAGGTTGAAGCGTGGCATGGACGAACTCTGGGATGACTCTCTTTGCGATTCTCTGTTTGTGCGGTCGTGGGAAAACAGTTGTTATTCGTGGTTTCTTTAACGATCCGCTACAATGGAGGTTCGCGACGGATCGACCTCGACCGGTTATCCCGCCCGATGTTCCCGGGGTGGTTCCGGGAATGCGCCCGCGCCTTTGAAGGAACAAGCCTGCAGGTACGAGCACATTCCGTATACCAACGTATACGCCTTGTCGCACCCCCGGGAAGAGGGTGATCGCCCTCCCCTCACCCGGTCGTGTTCGCCGTCACGTTTGTGGGGGTCTCGTTCGTCGGCGACAGGGTCACGTCCGGCGGAATCATGACCGCATCGATGGCGTGGATGACGCCGTTCGCGGCCGGAATATCTGCCCGGATTACCCGTGCCCCGTTCACCGTCACGCTCTCGCCGGCGGCGTCGACGGTGATCGTGTTGCCCTGCACGGTCGGAATGGTCTCGTTTGCGGCGATGTCGGACGCCGCATAACCCCCCGGAGCCATGTGGTAGAGCAGGGTCTCCGCGAGGTTGCCCTTCGGGTCGTCGAAGAGTTCTTCCATCATGGTCTCCGGAATCAGGTCAAAAGCCTCGTCCGTCGGCGCAAAGACGGTGTAGGGCCCCGACCCGGCGAGCGTCCCCTTGATCCCGGCGGCATCGAGAGCCCGGACGAACGCCGAGAAGTTGCCGTCCCGGACCAGTACCTCGTCGGCCGTCAGACTCCCGCCGACCGGGGTTTCGTTCGTCCGGTTCTGGTCGCCGTCTCCCGGCAGGCCCGTGCAGCCGCAGATGAGAACCGCCGCCCCGATTGCCAGAGCGGTTATGCACAGTGCGTAATCCGTTCGCATGGTTCCCCCTGGAGACTGTAACTCCGACCCTCCTCTCTCGTTGCCCCTACATAAAGTACTGCTCCCGGGACGCCTATTTCCAGAGCGTCAGGGTCGAGACGACGTGCCGGACGGGATCGTAGACCCTGACGGTATGATTGCCGGTATCGGCGATGTACCAGAGTCCCCCGAAGTCGACCAGATCGCCCGGCTCGTTCACCCTCGCGTCCCCTGAGAGTCCGTCCCGGTAGCCGCGTTCGCCGTCTCCCGCCCGGGTGAGAACCCAGCCGGTCTCCAGGTCGAACTGCTTGATCTTGTGGTTATGGGTGTCGGCGATATAGAGCGAACCGTCCCTGTAAGCGATGCCCATCGGTCGGTGGATGCGCGCCATCCGGGCGATGGTGTCGAGGTCGCCGAAGTCGTCCGGGGAATGCCCGATACGGGTCTCGACCATTCCCCGCTTGATGCGGCGAATTGCCGAAGCCCCGCTGTCGGCGACAAAGAGTGCCTCGCCGTCGGTGACGATGCCGGCAGGTCCGGCGAAGGCGGCCTTTCCGGGCGGCCCGTCGACCAGCCCTTCCCGGCCGGAACCGGCATACGGCTCCACCCTGTGGGTGGCGAGCTCCATCCGCCAGATCTGGTTTGCCCCCGCCATCGCGATGTAGAGGTGGCCGCCCAGCAGCGCGAGATCCCGCGGCGCGTTCAGCGCGGTTTCGGTGCCCGGTCCGGCAACGCCTGCCGACGGGGCGGCAAGGCCCGTCCCGGCAATCGTCGTGACCCGCCGCTCAGCACAGGAGACCCGGCGGATCGTGTGGTTCCCGGTGTCCGCAACGTAGAGGATGCCTGCCTCTTCGTCGAACGCAAGGCCCTCAGGCAGGTAGAATGCGGCTTCATCGAACGGTCCGTCGGTGTTTCCGGCAGCCCCGGAGCCGATCGTCTCCAGGATCTTTCCGTCCCCGCCGGTGACGACGATCCGGTGATGCCCGGTATCGCTTATGAACAGGTGCATCCCGGCGTTGTCCGCCGCGACTTTTCCGGGACGATACAGGCTCGTTTCCCGTGCCGTCTCCGGAGAGGTTCCCGGCGACAGCCGTCCTTTCTCAAGCAGGCCCTGCTGCCCGAACTCCGCCGTCATCCGGTCGATCTTCGGGTTGAGCCTGCCGTAGAGCCCTTCGCCGGCGGTCTTCCCGACCACGTTCCCTCCCGGGTCGATGAGGACGAAGGTCGGCCAGTCCTTGATGCCGAAGGTCTGCCAGAGCAGGCGATTGCGGTCGATGGCGACGGGGTGCTTCAGCCCGGCACGGCGCACGGCCTCCCGGAAGTTCCCGCCGACCGCGGCGGATTCAAACCCGGGATAATGAATTTCGACGACCACCAGCTCGGGATACCTCTCCTCGAGCCGCCGGAGATCCGGTGCCAGCCGCATGCAGTTCGAACAGGTGAACGTCTCAAACGAGAGCAGCACTACCCTGCCCGAGAGATCGCGGATGGAGAGGGGGCGGTCGATGTTGAGCCACTCGAGACCGGGGGGGAAATCAGGCGCGGCTATCGGTGTCATGCGACACCCTGTGGCAGTTTGAGGTTATGAATGTTGGCGAGGATCGGGGTCGGGCCGAACCGTCATGCAGGCGGCCCGGCGTATGCCGCCCGCGGCGCGGCGAGCATCTCTCTGCAGAAGTTAATCGCCGCGGGAACCTGCTCTTCTGGTAGACCACGGGTTTTATGCGGGGCGTCTTTGAGACGTCGGCGATCACCCCAAAGACCTGCGGCCAGGGCACCCTGTCTTCCGGCGACGGAGGCCGGAGATCGTTGTGGATATGAAACGCCTGCAGGGAATCGGGCGGAACCTCGCCAAGAGATCCGGGAAAGTCCTCTTTCGCGGCGGCGTGGAGGTGCCAGGGATCGAGTGCTATCCCGGCCAGCCCGGCGATCTCGGGATGGATATCTTTGAGTGTCGCCCAGAACGACCGTATCTGGCTACCCGTGGAGATGCTCTGGTCCTTATGGTGCTCGAGCAGCACCAGCGGTTCCGTCCCGAAGGCGTTCCAGTGGGCGGCGATCAGGGCGTGCATCGCCGTGACGATATCGGCGTGGGTGTTCCTCCGGTCGCCGGGGTGTATCTCGATTATCTCCGGAGGGATACCCAGAAAGTCCTCGATCTCAAGGAGCATATCCCCGAAATCAGCCACCCAGCCGGGGTCGCGCCACCGCAGGTTTGCCGTCGCCTGCCTGCCGTGCGGGTCTCTCCTGGGGATGGCCGGTTCGGTGTGCAGGAGGTATCTGAGGTTGCCCGGAAGGGCCGTGTCCTGCTCGTAAAGGAGCTCGACGGACGATCGGTTGAGGATCGACCCGATCTCCTGCCCCGTCCGCTCCACCTCCGTTTTGTTCTTGACGAAGTCGGCAGGGATCTCGATATACGCACACCCGAGCGGCTCGGCGAGGAGCCAGCGCTCGAGGAGCCCGCCTCGTTGGGCTACTTCGGTGACGTTCGGGTAGATGTAGTCCGCACCCGGCATGACAGTCTGGCTATAGCGGGGCGATCACAAAAACGTTGGGGATCCCGATCCCTCTTCTCTCCCGCCCGGCAGGAGCGGTCTCTGGAGATATTGCCTGACGAACGGCGCAACCTTACTGTGCAGGCCCCGGGGGCTGCCTACACCTGTCGAGAACCTGCGGACAGACGAACAGTATGTCCACGGGAGCATGGATGTAGGTGCAATAGGCGCGCCCGGGGTCGTAGTACATGCATGAAGAGCATCCCCATCGCTGCGGCTTCTCCTCTTTCTGCAGCAGGACCCCTCCCGTTTCTGCATCGTGCAACGTATGCGTCCCCCGCTCCTGTGCCTCGGGGGATTGACCATCGGGATTACTCTTCAGCGGATCGCTGCCGCGGGGAGATCTCATGTCGTACTCTAAGATGCTCTCCGGCTGCCAGACATTTATTGTGCCGATGAATTTTCACCTCTTCAATGAATCTTCACGGCTGTTCATACCGGGAGATACTGAACTGCAAGGGTGAGGAGGTAGAGGATGATGGCCAGCAGGATGAATTCTCCGTCGGTGAACAGTTCGAAGAAGAGTTTCTCTTTCCCGAACCGCCGGAAGCCCAGAAGATATCCCTGGGCGTAGATCGTGCCCGAAGCCAGCAGCAACGC
The DNA here is from genome assembly GCF_000691865.1 of Methanoculleus sp. MH98A. GTDB lineage: Archaea > Halobacteriota > Methanomicrobia > Methanomicrobiales > Methanoculleaceae > Methanoculleus. The sequence goes on from NZ_JMIO01000095.1 coordinate 7,861, forward strand.
TACACAGAGACCCGACAGGCTCCGCCGGTGAACACCAGTACGGTTCCGACGGTCAGGTTCAGCCCCGTGAGGAGAAAGAGCGTCTTCCGTGTGCCGAGGATCGTCGGAATCGTCCTGACTCCCGATGCGGCGTCCCCCTCCACGTCACGCAGATCGAAGACAACTGTGTTGATGAATACCTGGAAAAAAAAGAAGATCCCGACGATACCGGTGGCGGCGTCCACGGGAAGGCCGGCATGGCAGACTGGCAGGAGGACCGTGGGAATGGTCCAGGAGAACGCCACAGTCAGACTCTTCATGATTGGGATCTCTTTTAATCGCCGGAACCCGAACCCGGCAGGGAAAAGTGGCACGCTGTAGACGATCCCGGCGACCAGAGGAGCAGCTGTTACCAGCAAACTGTCGACCCCCTGGAGAGCGGAGTGGCAGATAGCGATGATGTAGGCGCCGATCGCAGAGCGAAACAGGATGGATTCGTATTTCTTCGTGAATGCATACCGTTCTGTGTGATTTATGACGTCCTCGTCTTCGTCGGTTTTGCGGTTGAGGTTGTAGACGGCGAATACGATAAGCATCAGTATTGCTGCGGCAACCAGGTCGAAGGGGAGGCCTTGCAGGAAACACGAGATGTACACCATCGCCGCCCCTGTAATTGAGAGGCAGAGGGAACTGTACACGAAAAGTTGGACGACGATCTGTCGGGTTGGTTGAATCAGTTTGGCATTATTTGCAAATCCGAACA
>NZ_JMIO01000096.1 GCF_000691865.1 Methanoculleus sp. MH98A
TTTGAGATACTTTTCCGGGTTGGTCTCGCCGGCGAGCGATGCAATTTCTTCGCCTATCTTGACTGCTACGGGGCGTGGAATGCTCCTGAGATCATGACGGGCCGCTGCTGTGATGACCACACGGTAGGTCATTCCTCCTTCAGCTCCGCCATGACCTCCTCTAAGGTGTAGACTCTTCCGGCCCTGAGATCCTCAAGCGATTCCTCGATTCTCTGGATCGTCTCTTCGCTGAGCGGCTCTTCGTCGATTGCCATCTCGGCCAGGCGCTCGATCACCTCGTTGTATGACTCCCGGGGATGGACTTTCAGGGCGTTGAGCCGACCCTTGAGTTCGACGTCGATCTTGATGGTGGTGCTCGTCATACTGGAGTATACTCAGGTTTACCTGATGAAGGTTTGCATGGATGTGTCGGGTGTGTTGTGTGGTTTCCTGCGGAGGTGTTCAGGGTATCGGAGATCGTTGCCAGGGGATGGCCCCTTCACCGCAACTCCTCGATCTTCCACCCGAGATAATCCCTTATCACCGTGAACGCCAGCCCCGGCGGGATCGCCCCCTGCTCGGTGACGATCAGGTCGACGTACTCCGCAGGCGTCACGTCGAAGGCCGGGTTTCGGACCCGGACGAAGGGAAGTTCCTCCGCCACCTCCGCCGGGAGCACCTCGTAGGGGTCCCGCTCCTCGATTGAGGCTTTGTTGTTTCTCTTAATACCTTTTCTGTGCCAATCATCAAATCGACCGGGCACTCGAAGGCCCCGGATCGGGAATATGATCAGTTCTGCAGATACTCCGTCACTTGCCCAGAATGCCGGCGGCAGGCGGGGCGGGCGCATTCCGGGCGGTCCCACCTCCCGCCGTCACCGTATATCCATCCGCATGAAACGGGTATATGCCGCTCCGAAGAAGATCGCCGGAAGCGCAAGCATCGCGACGATCGGCTGCCAGATGAGAGCGATCAGGGAGGGGAGATCAGGGAGCGGGTCTTCCCCGGGGTGGGGCGTCCTCAAGGCGAAGGGGTCTGGATTGATCCACATCGAGAACCGTGGAGCGGTGATCGCTATCGAGAGTTCCACGTAATTCCATCTCGGTGAGAGGAGGTGGACGAAACCTCCGATACGCTCCCTATGTTCGAGGTAGGCCTGCTCCTCCTCCCGGTACTGCAGCCACTCCTCCTCGGTGGGATGCGGGTCGCTCATAAGATCCACCTCCTCCGGAGGCGTTCTGGCAACCGCATTGATGAGAATGCCGTCGAATATCGGTAGGACGGAGGAGAAGACGAAGATCGCGACCAGCGACCAGACAAGAGCGCTCCCGCTGTCGGCAACGACCGCCGAGGCGAGGAGAGCGACCGAGAAGAACGTGAAGAGATAGACCAGAGAAACGAGCCAGAAGACCAGGATCGCGCCGAATTCGGCAGGCGAGGGAACGATTGCAAAGAGCAGGAGGAGCGCGAGCGCGATGAGAACCGCAATGCTCATTGCCAGTGTCAGGGCGGCGAACCCGCCGAGCGCCTTGCCGGTGATCACCTCGTCGCGGAAAACCGGACGGGAAAGGAGGGTTTTGAGCGAGCCCGACCAGCGTTCCCGCGTGATCAGGTCGAACCCGATCGCGATCGCAAGCAGCGGGCCGTAACTCGCGACCATCGAGGAGAGGTTGAGGAAGACTACGAGGAGGGAGGGCTTCTCCGGCATCCAGCCGGGATAACCCAGGAATTTCTGCGCCGGCGCGGTACCGTCGGAGTATGCAGCGAGTTTCTCGCTGTAATTCTCGACGCCTTCGTAGAGAGAGACGGAGCAGAGGATCAGGAAGAGGAGAAGGACAAGGGTGAACCGCCGGCTCGCGAGGTGGTCGGCAAACTCTTTCCCCGCCACGAGGCGCATGCGGCTCAAACCGGATACCCGGTCTGTCTTTCTGTCGTCTTCCACGAATCCGTTACCTCCCCGGGTTGTAAGACGCAGAGAGTACCTCTCCCGAATGGGCGTCTATCCATATCCGGGCCGTTCGCGGCGGGTCCTGCGACCGGTACCATTCATCGTCGAACTCGATGCGCCAGGCAAGAGGCACCGCGACCGGTTCCTGCGACCAGCGTTGCTGTGCAGTCCGTTGCTGTGCGGTCAGGTCGTACCACCGCAGCTCCGTCGACCCGATGACGATCTCGCCGGGATCCGTGCCGTAGGTATCGTGAAGGTACGTCGGAACCCGTTCATGTACCGCGTCTTCCGGGATCGAAGGTTCCGGATCGGCCATGGTGTCGTTGTTTGATACATCCCAGAATTTGGAGTAAGAGACGACGCGCCCGTTAATCGAATCGACATCAAGGATGATCTTGTCGTACCAGCAGAGGACACCGTCGATCGAGCGCTGATACACGAAATGGTACGGGCCGTTTCGCAAACCCAGCGGTGTATCTGCCGTAGAGAGTACGGCGACGACCTTCACGACGTCCGAACTCTCGTTTCGCTCCCGGAGATACGTACCGGCGATCTCCTCCGCTGCATCGATCGTGATTGCGGGATCGACAGGCCGGTAATAGTCACGAGCATCCTGGAAGGACGTCATCTCCCCGTCGACAGCATCGATCGATACCAAGATCTCGCCTTCCGGGTCGGGGTCGTCTTCCGCTTTCACCCGGAACCGCCAGACGTCGCCGTAAGTCTGCGCGTCGTACGGCTCTGCGGCCACTCGTTCGATCCGGATCCCGGGGATTTCCCGCTCCAGTGCGGCCACGGCGAGAGGACGCGCTTCCTCCTCGCCGATCAGGCCGTCCGACGGCGGTTGGGCCTGTGTCGCCCCGGGTGACGCCGTCGCCTCCGGCGACGTCGGTGCAGCCGGTCCGTTTCTACCGGCATCCATCCCGACACACCCCGCCGATGCCACCGCACAGGCCAGGAGGAGGACCGCCGCGAGTGTGTAACCGATTTTGTTGATAGTTATGTTACTATGTTTCATCTGTTGCTCCCTCCTAATGAGAGATCTTTACTGTATCCACAGGCATAGAGGAGATAAAAGGGAGAGTGAACTCGCCCTCCCCTTACCGGCCGGCAATTCGTTCATCTTCACGGATACGTTACCCACCCGGTCCATTCCTGATCTTCCACGTTCGATGGGAGGGCGTAACCCCACGCGTAAACCCTGTAGTCGTCATCCTCTGGATAGGCAACCATGTTCGTCGCTTCGACGTATGTCGCGTTACGAACGCTGCGTGAGGTCGATCCCGCCGTCTGGTCGGCACCGTTCCTCAAAAACGCCTCCACATAGAGGTAACTAGGATCATCATCGCCGTAGAACTGGGCATTTCCACCAAACTCAATGAACGGGTAATCTTTCGATATCACAGCATGGACTACCACCGATGGCGCGGCTCGCGCGTGTGTACTCTCCAGATCGGTGGCTGACCATGGCATTTTCCTCTGGTACACATCCGCCTTTTCATCGTCGGACATGTCGGTGAGGAACTCGGGATGCACCTTTTCGAGATACTCTCCAATGGTGATATCCGTCCCCCACAGTTCGTCGATCAGGCTCAGTGTGGCTTCGTCGGTCGTGATGACCTCCATGGACTCATAGGACTGTGCACTCGCCGCTGGCACGAAGAGCGTGCCAGCGATTAACAGCGCCGCAAACAGGGCGCCGATTCCGGAAAGGAATTTTGGTTTCATGATTTCAAACCTCCGTTCATGTGTGTCCCGTGAGGCCACAGAGCCGCAATGAATATCCCTGGTGGCGACCAACAGCCCTATTGCCCTCCGGGCACGCTGTGGGAACCGGGACACGACGCCAATCGAGGGCACCGGCCTCCGCGGGATACCGCAGGCGGTATCATCGATTGAGGCTTTGTTGTTTCTCTTAATACCTTTTCTGTGCCAATCATCGACACGTCCGGGTACTCGAAGGCTCCGAACAGGGAATATGACCCGTTCTGCAGATACTCCGTCACTCGCCCCGGATGCCGGCGACAGGCGGAGCGGGCGCATTCCGGGCGGGTTGACCGCCCGGCCGTCACCGGATGTCCATCTGCATGAAACGGGTGTATGCGGCGACGAAGAAGACCGCCGGGAAGACGATCAACCCCGTGATACCTGCCCAGACACTGCCAAGGGGTTCCAGGAATGATTCCTCTCCCGGCGCAGAGATGAAATCGGTCAGGTCCTGGTAACTCTTCTGCGGCGAGAGGAGCGTGACAACGTTGGTGATGAGTCTCTTCTTCGCGGTATACGCCGCCAGATCCTCCTGGTAGTCTCTCAGCGCTTCACTCCATACAGAAGCCTGCTGCCCGGAATCGTCACGTTGGACGAACGATTCACCAGCAGAGGTGGAGACATACATCTCCACGGGGATAACTTCGGGTTGCTCGGGACGTTGCGGCGGCGGGCCTGCGACGAGCCCTCCAACCATCGCCCCGAGCACCGGGAGGAGCGACGAAACAACGAAAAAGATCACCAGAGTGAAGACCAACGCGTTCCCGCTCTCCTGTGTGACCGTCGAGAACGCGAGAGCAACGGTAAACCAGGCGACCAGGAAGAGAAGTGAGACTACCCCGAAGAGCAGAATGCTAACAGCCTCGGCTGCCGTTGGGACGATCGAGAGGATGAGGAGAAGGCCGGTGATGGCGGCAAGGGCAAGCCCCACGACGACTCCCAGGGTGGCGGCGCCCCCGAGCGCCTTGCCGACGATGACTTCGTCGCGGTAGACCGGGTGCGCAAGGAGGGTTTTGAGCGACCGGGACTCCTTCTCGCGGGTGACCAGATCAAACCCGGCCGCGATCGCGAGCAGTGCTCCGAGCGTCACTGTGGTGCCGGCCATGGAATCGAAGATGAGCAGAACCGAGGGCCGCTCAGGCATCTCAAGCCACCAGGCCCCAAGGTTCTGCAGATCCCGGTACTCGTCAACCGCCTGCAGCGCGTCGTTGTACGAGGTCAGCGCATAGTCGTAGCGCTCGAGCCCCTGACCTGTGCCGACCATGGCAATGATAAGATACAGGACAAAGATCAGGAGAAACCGCCGGCTCGTAAAGAGGTCGGTGAACTCTTTTTGGGCCACGGTTAAGACTCGTTCTGCTGTCATAGATTATCTCTGTCTTATATGGTTGATCATCGCCTCCGTGAGCCGACGCTCCGCGAGAAGAGGTACCCGACGACGAGGAGCGAGGCGGCGACGGCGCACGCAACCGGGGCCAGGGGGAGCGCGTCCTCGCGGATCGCCACTTCCTGCACAAAACTGTCCTTGATGTAGTAAGCCTGGGGACCGTCATGCATGCGTTCGACGATATACGTGGTCTCGTCGTACCCGACCACGGTCCCGGCGGCGGCCGCAACCACCTCATATCGGTGGCTGCCCGGGGCGTGGACGACGACATGCCCCTCCTCAAGCCCGGCAATCCGGATGCGTCCACGTAGCCGTCGATGCGGGTCCCGGTCTCTTCCGCTCCCGGACGGTCGTAGGAGAGAGCAACAAACGGCGTGCCGTAGTGCTGCATGCCATACTTCTTGAGATCTTCTTCAGTCCGCTTCCAGGGGATGCTGATGCCCCCGGGCTGATGGCCGGACCCCGGAGCGTCGCGGTCGGTATCCGGGACATCGGCCTTCAGGTCCAGAGCGCCCCGGTTCCCGGCTGCACCGTAGGCGACGATCCGGACGGTATGCGGGCCCGGCGGGAGAGTGACCTGCCCGGACTCAAAAGTACCGAAGTCAGTCCCGTCGATGATGAGTTGTGTGATCGAAGGTTCGGAAATGGTGTACCGGATCGTCCCGTCCTCCTCGACCGACCCCTCCACCATCGGGGGGGTCGCATCGCCCGCGGAGGCAAGGGTCCGGACCATGCCGGTCACCGCTTCAGTGCAGGACGTCGCCAGCGAGAGGTTCAGGGCCTCAGGCGTGTCGTCCGGGGTATGCCGCAAAGTGTAGCCGCTGTTGTCGCTTATCAGGACGGCGGGGACATGGCGCTCCCAGAAACGCCAGTGGTCGCCTCCAAGACCCGATCCGATCTGAGGGTTGATCGTCGGGGATTCGGGGACGGTGTCAAGTATCCAGCGGTATTGGGGGAGGGTCTCGACGTAGAGTTCGTCGCCGCGTGCCACGCAGTCGAGGTTGACGGCCGCGACGATTTCCCCGGCAAGGTCTGCGTGGCGTTCCAGCCAGTCGGCACTCCCCCAAAGTCCGATCTCCTCGCCGGAGAAGGCGATGAAGTAGACCGACCGGTTCAGGGGCTCCGTCTGGAGCGCCCGTGCAACCTCTAACATCACGGCTACCCCGGCGGCGTTATCGTCTGCTCCGGGACAGTTGGGGTCGGGGACGTCGTAGTGCGCGCATACGACGACAGCCCCCTGCCCAAAACCCTCCTTGATACCGACGACGTTCCAGGTCGTGGCCGATCCTGTGTCCGTTTCGACGGTAAACGGCTCTTCATGCACGGCATATCCATATTTCTTAAGCCTGCCGGCGATATAATCGGCGACCACCCTGTCGTCTAGACCGGGAACCCGCTGGTAACTGGTGAGCGTCCCGATTGTCTCATCTAGCGAACTCATTTCTCCGGCACAGGCCGGCAGGGGGACCACCGTGGCGATGAGGAACAGGGCCGCGAGGATCGGGAAGATAGGTATTCCTGCGATAGATCCCGAGCGGGAGAATCCAAAAAATTGGAAAAATGAGGGAGATGTCAGCATCGCGGGTTATCCTTACGACAGGATGAGATCTCCACGCGACGAGGCACCCTCGGAGCCTTCACTGCACATGATGTCCCAGTGGTACGTACCGGGGCTGTCAGGCGTGAAGTGTACCGACAACGTTCCCTCCCAGTCGTTGTTGACGAGCGGGATGTCCGTAATGGACTTTGTAGCCACGGCACCGTCCGGTCCTTCCAGCCGGAACTGGGCTGTTTGCCCGATTACTTCGTTAACATCCTTGTATTCGCACTGCACGGCGATCTGGTAGGTTACCCCCGGTGTATAGGAGGCGATGTACGTACCCGCTGATGCGGTGCAGTCGATGCCTCCGGTTTCGTCGATCAGGAGTGAGCCCCCGGGAACGGTCACGGCACGCATCAGCCCGTTCTCTGCGCTGACCGGCGCTACTGCCATGCAGATCAGGAGCAGACCGACGAGAGCGGCGGCACATGGTCCAAACATTTTCTTCTGTGTCATGGTTTTTCACCTCGTTCACGCGTGTCCCGGAGAGGCCACGGAACCGCAACGGCTATCCCCAATGTAAGCCAACAGCCCTATTGCCCTCCGGGCACGCTGTGGGAGTCCGGGTACAGTCCCCACGACCGCGCCGGACCCCCGCGGGATACCGCAGGCGGTATCGCCGATCGAGACATCGGCGTTGCTTCCCTTAACGTTTCTGTGCTCACTCTCGAATTGTCGTTAATGTTTCCGCTCACTGGGTCCTCCCGATCTACAGCGGGAGCCTCGATCCGTGACTGATATGGACTGTTTCCAGTGGGAATCGACCCTGTTCTCACCTGGCGGGTACAGAGGTTTGTTTTAGACCGGAACTTGCATACCCTCTCCCTGATGCTGAAATCCGATGATGTCATTGGCCTGCTTGTGGAGTGGCCCTGTGATGCGATGGATATGCGCGCGCACCTGCCCGCCGCACGCACATACTGAGTGAGATCATTCTTCACAGTCCCCGGATATCCATCTGCGTGAACCTTGTATACGTGATAGCAAAGAAGACGACTG
>NZ_JMIO01000097.1 GCF_000691865.1 Methanoculleus sp. MH98A
GGTGCACGGACAGAACAGAGTTTTGAAAGAATGGTCGGCTTTGAATAACGATTGGACTCCATAGGGACTGCGGGTGGTCGACTGAACAGTTGAAACGAGAAAAATCCCGATATAGTGGACCGTGGGAATATCGCCATTGGGGGTGGGGCTGACGGGGAGTGCGATGGTTCGTAGAACCAGAGCTCGACCACCGTCAGGTGGGGAGGGGGGAGCATCCCCCCTCCCCTGTCTCCACGTCGGAATGAATGTCTGTAACCCCCACCCCACCCGCGCTTCGCGCTCCTCCCCCGCCCCGAGGGGCGGGGGCAGTGCGTGGCGATATCCGGTGGAAATCCGTACATGGGCTTTGCGATGTCACGAAACGTGAAACCAGGGGACAAGGACTCTTGAAGAACACAAATAAATGTGGTTTTTTGGAGGGGGGTTTCCAGGCGGGTTCCCCGGAAACCCTGAGAAAAAACCCTACGGCGTCGTCTCCTCGGCGCACTCGAGTTCCGCGACGATCTCGGCCGCATCGTCCATGCGCCGGACGAGATCCATGATCTCCATCAACCGCTCGGCGCCGATGAAGTGTTCGGCCATCACCCGGGCCGTATCGGTGAGTTCGATACGCCCACCCCGCCGCCGGACCAGCCCGTAGTCGAGGAGCGTGGGGAGGGCGGGCTCCAGCGTCCCGACCATCGTCCGGTTCATCCTGATGATCTGCTGCTCGTCGCCGTTCGAGACCACGGCGTTCGCGACGAACTCCTCCGTGCTCTGCTCCATGTCGTACTCGGGCGCGACCTCCTCCATCTCCCCCCGCAGGAGGCCGACGGCGACCTCCTCTTCGGTCTTGCCGGACGTCCGGGAATAGGATCCGCCGGGTTCCGCCAGGATGACCACCCGGCCGAGGTCGTGGAAATCCGGCCGCCCCGCCCGGCCCATCATCTGGTGGAACTCCTGGACGGTGAGCCACTGAATGCCCATCGCAAGCGCATCGAAGATCACCTGGGACGCCGGGAAATCGACGCCTGCGGCAAGCGCCGCCGTGGTCACGACGGCAGAGATCTCCCCGTTCGTGAACCGTCGCTCCACGTCCCGGCGTTCCTGGCCGGACAACCCCGCGTGATAGGGGGCGGCCTTCTTGCCGAGGGCGTCGGCGATGACGTGGCAGCGGGCCCGGGAGTTCGTGAAGACGATCGTCTGGCCCCGGTAACCCTTCGACGACCGCACCTTGTATTCCTCGGCGGCCATCTGCTTGATGAAGTTGATCTTCTTGTTTCGCTCGACGAAGATGAGGTGGCGTTCGAGCGGAACCGGCCGGTCCGCGTAGCGGACAAGGTTTGCCCCGAGTTTCTCCGCGAGCAGTCCGGGAGCCCCGATCGTGGCCGAGAGGTAGAGGAACTGTGCCTCGGGAGCGACGTGCTTGAGTCGGGCGATCAGACCGTCGAGACGGTGGCCCCGCTCCGGGTCCTCGAGCATCTGCACCTCGTCGATGACGACGGTGCCGATATCCTTCAAGGATCGCCCGGTCCGGAGAGCGTGGTCAATCCCCTCGTAGGTTCCCACCACCACGGGAGCGTTGACGTCCCGGTCGCCCGCCGGACGGGTCTCGGGGAGGTTGAGGCGGCTCACCCCGGTCTGCAGGGTGACCCGGACCAGGTGACCGTAGCGGTCGCGGAACCGCTGGTACTTCTGGTTCGCGAGCGCGACCAGCGGAACCAGGAAGAGCGTCCTCCCCCGGCCTTCGAGGAAATTCTTCATCCCGGCCATCTCCCCGATGAAGGTCTTGCCGCTCGCGGTCGCCGCGACGACCAGGAGGTGCTGTCCTTCGAGGAGGCCGTTCTGGACGGCGAGCTGCTGGACGGGCATCAGGTACTCGACCCCGGCGGCCTTTGCAAACGCGGGAGGGAGCGGAAGATCGGTGATATGGTCGGTCTTCTGAACCTCGTGCGCCTCGAGCCGGTCAAAGAGCGTCCGCTTCCGGTCGGGGTGATCGGGCCCCACCGACGCCAGCACCCGGTCGAGATCGCGAACCTGAGCGAGGAGTTTCTCCAGGTGGACGAGCACCGAACCGCCGAACTTCCCCAGGTAACCGAGCTCCCGGCGCATCTCGCGCTTTGCGCACTCCATGCAGATCCACTCCCCGCCGTACCGGACGCCGGTCGCCTTATTGACCGGCGCGAACCGGTCCTCGAGCTGGCAGAACCGGCAGATATCGATCCTTGACGACGGGATCTGGAGATCGGCAAGGAACGACTCGAACTCGGGGCTCTTCGCCGCAAGGAGAACAGAAGACCGGCGCAACAGCGTGATCAGGTCCCGGGTCGGGGTTGGCTTGAGCTGTTTGCCGCGGCGACGCATCTTGAAGTTCTTCGGCCGCCGGCCCTTCGGGGTCGCAGCCAGGTCAACGAACCCCGAACCTTCGACGCGGCCGCCTTCAACGAACAACAGTTTATACGTGCCCTTCTGGGGCTGGACGATGATTTTCATGACGGGATCAGGTCGTGGATCGTGTAGGTGAGTCCCACCGTCTCCAGACGTTTGAGGAAATCGGTAAACTCCTCATCGACGATAAGAATTGCGCACTCCCGACCGTGAAACGCCGCTTCGACGACCCCTTCCCGCGCACCGAAAAACATATCCGGCTCGATGCCCGCCTTCCTGAGGGCCACGTAGGACTCGAGGCCGACGGCGCCCACCATCTCGGCGTCCCGGACAGCCTCCCGGAGAAGATCCGGGCTGACCTGCCGGGACCCGCCCCGCTCCACCCTCGGCACCTTGCAGACGTGGATGAGCCCCTCTTCGTGCTGGATGATGCCGTTTAACTGGGCGACGCCGAGGTCTTCTCCGGGTGCCGCGTCCATGGTCGCGAGGCCGGTGGCGCTCTGTTCTTCTCCCGTCGCATAGAGCCACCCGTCCCGCATGAAGACACCGACCGTATCTCCCTTGCGGATATCGTCCCGGGCGATAGCCGTCCAGACCGCCACCTGCTGGATGACGTCCCGGTTGATATGCCGGGCGTAGGCCTCAAGCGCCTCGGCGTGACGCAGGACCCACTCGATCCCGCTCTTCGTCACCTCGTAGCGGCCCCGGCCGTGAGCGGTGACCAGCCCTTCGTCCACCAGCTCCCGGATGTACTCTGAGACGGCCTGAGGCGTCACGCCGAGTTTCGCGGCGACCTCCTGCTGGCGGACGGCCGGCTGGTGTTCGGCGATCTCTACGAGAATCTGGAACCGGGTGGCCTCCCGTTTACTGCGCAGGATGACGTAAAGAGGATCGTCAGTGAAGTCGGTCAAGCAGCACCATTCCCTGCCCTTTCACGTCGAGACCGGGGATCCTCTTCGCCAGCCCCTTGATGAAGGTGGGGCTGACCCCGTATTTTCGGGATATATCGCCGATGGAGGTGGTCCCGGCCACGATCTCCTGCTGCACCGAGTCCACAATCGTGCGGAGACCCTCGTCGTTCGAGACGGCGATGTGCAGCAGATCCCCGATATCGCCCATGGAACACTGGAAACTTGCCCGGAACTTGCTGTATGTCGCCCGGTACTCCTTCGTCGGCTTCTCTCCGGGCTTCGGCATCCGCCACTGCTCTTCGATCAGGTTTCCCTTCTTGAGGATAGAGAGGCACTCGGTCACCGTCGAGGAGCCGGCGTACGTCGCCAGATCCTCCTCGGTCAGCCAGGCCTTGTTCAGGAGTTCGTAGATCTTTTTATAATCGGCATTATTGAACGTTATGAGAAGAGGAACCAGTTCAACCGGATCGTTAAGAATTTTAATATGTCCCGTCACTGCGATACCCTATTGTTATATGGTGGTATAACTCCATAAATTTTTGCTGAAATCTCAATGCGTACCAGTGGCACAATCATCATCCGGGGCATCGTTCAGGGAGTCGGGTTTCGTCCCTTTGTCTATGCAAAAGCGCGGGAATTCGGGATCGCGGGGACGGTCAAAAACCTCGGGAGCGAGGTCGAGATCCACGCATCCGGCGACCGCTTCGAGGAATTTCTGGAGGCCGTTTCCAGAGGGACACCATTATCTCAAATAGATTCCGTAGATGTCCAGAATCTGCGCGGCGGGAAGACCGAAGGGTTTACCATCCTCGAAAGTAATTCCGGGAGCCTCTCGGGGTTCATCCCGACCGACGTCGCCACCTGCGACGACTGTATTGCCGATATTTTTACGCGGGACGGGCGGTACGAGGGTTACTGGGCAACGTCCTGCGTCAACTGCGGACCCCGGTACAGCATCATCAACACCATTCCCTACGACCGGGAGCGGACGTCGATGGCGGAGTTCCCCGCCTGCCCCGCCTGCGAGAGCGAGTACACCGACCCGTCGTGCCGCCGCCATCACGCCCAGACAATCGCCTGTGCGGCCTGCGGACCGCACCTCGCCCTTCTCCGGGCCGACGGAACGCCGGTGGCGGGCGACCCCATCCGGGAAGCGGCGGCCCTCCTGGACGCAGGCTCGATCGTCGCCATCCGGGGGATCGGGGGATTTCATATCGCCTGCACCGGGGAGGCGGCGGGGGTTCTGAAACGCCGCCTCGGCCGGACGGAGCAGCCGCTCGCGGTGATGGCAACCACAGAGGAGGCGGAACGGATCGCGATCGTCTCGGACGAAGAGCGGCGGATCCTCCACTCCCGGGAACGGCCGATCGTGGTGCTCGAAAAACGCGATCCCGCGTCCCACCCGACGATCTCGAGCCTCCACACCATCGGGTGCATGCTCCCCTACACCGGGCTGCACCACCTCCTCTTCGCGAACCTCGCCCACCCGCTCCTCGTCATGACGAGCGCGAACCTGCCGGGTTACCCGATGATCACCGATCTCGATACCGCGCTTGAACGGCTCCCGGGGCAGGTTGACTACATCCTCACCCACGACCGCCGGATCGTCAACCGGTGCGACGACTCCGTCGTCCGGGACGGCTACATCATCCGGCTCTCCCGCGGCCTCGCCCCAAAACGGGAGGCGATCGACCTCGGCAAAGGGTGCATCCTCGGCGTCGGCCCGGAACTGAACGCGAACATCTCCATCTACAAGGGCGGTTTCTGCATCACCTCCCCCCACGTCGGGAACGTCAGGAACCCCCAGACCCTCGCCTACCTGCAGGAGACGGCTGAACGGCTCGGCGGGCTCACCGGCGCCCGGTACGACCGGATCGTCCACGACCTTCACCCGCAGTTCCTCTCGACCCGTTACGCGAGGGAGGTTGCCGAAGCGACAGGGGCACAACTTCTCGCCGTCCAGCACCACCGGGCGCACATCGCCGCCACGACCCGGGAAGAGTGCGTCGGGATCGCGATCGACGGCGTGGGCTACGGCGACGACGGAACAATCTGGGGCGGCGAGGTGTTTGCGGGAGAGGTCCCCCACCTCGACCGGGTCGCTCACCTCGAAGTCATCCCGATGCCGGGCGGCGATCTCGCCACCCGGTTCCCGGAGCGGATGCTCTACGGCATCCTCCCCACCTCCGAAGTCCGGGATCTGCTCGCGGAGAGAGGCTGGAGCGATATCGAACTCGCCGTCCTCGTCAGGCAGGTGGAGCGGGGCCTGAACGTCGCCGCGACATCGAGCACCGGCAGGGTGCTGGACGCCGCCGCGGCCCTCCTCGGGATCTGCCGGGAGCGTACCTACGACGGGGAGCCGGCGATGAAACTCGAGACGGCGGCGCACGCCGGGAAGCCCTCGGCCTGGGAGAACGAATACCGGCAGGACGGCGGCTGCGAGGTTCTCTCGACCCGGTCGCTCCTCGCGGAGGCCCACCGGCGGTCCGCCGCCGGAGAACGGGCAAACGACATCGCCGCATCGATCCAGTACAACCTCGCCCGGGGCGTCGCCGCGATGGCCGTCCGGGCGGCCGAAGAGCGGGGGATCCCCCGGGTGGCGCTCTCGGGCGGGGTGGCCTACAACCGGGCAATCCGGGAGACGATCCGGACCGAGATCCGCGCCGCCGGGCTCGAGTTCATCATGAATAAGGACTATCCGCTCGGCGACGGGTGCATCAGCTTCGGGCAGGTCGTGTACGGCGGGAGCACGGAGGAGTGAGAGCCCCCGTATCCACCGGGTTGTAATCGAACAGACGCCTTCTTTTTTGCCTGGCGGCGTAGTGGCGGGAAAAAAGCGGCATGACTGCCCGGCGAAGCATTCTAAATAGTCCGGCACGGAGAGAGTGGAACGTCACCCGATCCGCGAAGATAGCCGGTTCGTTAGAGGCGAAACAAAAAAAGGGTTTAGCCGAAGAGGGCACCGAGACCGGCCATGCCGCTCTCTTCTTCCTCTTCTTTCTTCTCCTCTTCCTCGGCCTCCTCCTCGGCTGCGGGCGCGGCGGCTGCAGGG
>NZ_JMIO01000098.1 GCF_000691865.1 Methanoculleus sp. MH98A
CATTGATTCCCTTAACGACGAATAACCCTGTTCTTTTGCGCTCTCCTTAAGGGCATTATACACAAATTGACTCGTCGTGAGGTCAAGTGAATATGAACTCAGCGTAGCATCCGGGTTTACTTTTGTGTGGACCTCAAGAGTGAAGCAGCCGCAGGACAATACCAAAAATACAATTAAAATGCATAATATTGAGCGTTTTGCTCTCATACGGGGGATGTCGACTTAAAGGATATATAGGGCTTTCTTATCGACTCTCCAGAATATTCGTCCAAAATTAAATCTCCATTGTCTTTGAAGTGTCGAAGTTTGAACACAAAGACTCAGGTGGATTGAATTGATAGAGGTATCTTGACCCCTTTGCCAGAATAGTATCAAAAAGTTAATCTATCGATAAACAAGACTTCAAGGTCAGACTGATTGGCGTTTTATTGAATTATCGCCCTTCGTGTGCCTTGCCGATGAGTGAAAAAGAATATCTGACCCGTAAATCGAGGATCGATCCGAAGTTACGGGCGGCTGGTCCCCACCGAAGCAGAACTCGCCCGGCGGGAGGGGCGCGAGTACGAGCCGGCATCGGTCCTGCTTGAGCGGATACGGTCGGGGGAGAGAGCGAAGAAAGCGCGACAAGAATCTCAGTCCACGTTGACATGAAGGCGCCGGGATCTTCGGGAAGGAGATCTTCGACCTCGGAGAGCGGGAGGGAGATCGGTTCCCGCCGGCCACCGGGGTACAGCGCCACCTCGATCAGCCTTTTTGGCATCCTCGCCGGAAGCGGTCACGCTGCATCCCGCCCGGCGCTCATCCTCAATTGGTTTTCTTATCTATCGTATCGTTCATTCATCGTTCATTCATCGTTCATTCATCGTTCATGTATCCACGCCAGGTTGGGCATCTACCTTGTTTTCGGCCTGGATCAGCCGCTTATTCGCCGGAGCGCTCTGGAAATGCCTCCAATTCATCGTGCCCTCTCCCGCAGGATATATCGTGTATTCCTCCTCGACGTGCCCACCTGCTCCAGGATACCGCGGTCAACCAGGCCCTTGAGATCCCTGAAAGCCGTCGGTGCCGAGACGCCGGTGAGTGATTGATAGACACCGCTCGTGATACTCCCCTCGGCCTTGATCCGCTCCACCGCAAGGATCTGCCGTTCACTCAGTTCCATCTTCTGAAGATAACTCGCGCTCAGCGTATCCATCCGCATCGTCAGGGTGAACCCGAGCGAGGTGCTCGCGAAGGCGGGAACCGGCATACCGGCATCGCGGAAGGCCGTGATGATCCGCTCAACCCCTGACCCGTAGCGTTCGACAAGCCCGGCACGGTAGAAGATATCAGCAACCTTCGGGTTGCGGTGAAAGGAGTAGTGCTCCTGTATGATCATCTCAACGGTGACACCTTCGGGAAGATGGCCGGGATTGTGAAAGCGGATATGGTCGTCAAAGATCTTGACCTGCGTCTGGATCGTGTTGTTGAAGTAATCGCGGTGGATAAGCGCGTTGAGAAGCGCCTCCCGGATCGCCAAAAGTGGGTAGTCCCAGATCTCTCTCCTCTGGAAGGACTCTCGCATCGCCTCCTCTGAGATGTCGTACCTGACGCCGAGATACTGCTTGATAATCCGCTCGCCCTCCTCGAACTGCTGGAAGAGATTGCCCCCGATCTCGTGGTCGCCGATGATGATATCCGCCCGCTTGAACCGCCCGATCCGGAGGATGCAGTTCAAGAAATACCGCTGCGGGTTCTTGCCGAAGAGGGCGATGCGCCGTTGCTGATCCCTCCGTCCCTGGCAAGCCCGAGTCGAGAGAGCACTGTCTCTACTGATTCGGCCGGATCGACAGAAGTGAGTCGGCCCGTCGCATTTGCCCGTGCAAGGAAACGCCGCACCGTCTCTTCGTCGATCTCATCGAACGAGTACGGCCCGGTGACGCCGTCCCACTCAATGCTCTGCTGGAAGTACTCCCTGAGCTCGTCGGGGAGCATCTCGCGGGTTGTATCGCCGACACGGGTGTAGTACCGCCCGTCAAAGGCGACCGGAACGCGGCTCCGCTCGACAGTGACGATGACGATGGACTTCCCCTCGATCTCATGGATATCGATGACCGGATGAACGCCGAGCCGGGTGGTTATGCTGTCCGCGAGTTTCTTAACAGCGTTATTCCTCAGGTCGAGCCCGATGACGGCATGGTCATGGTCCCGGATTCCGATGACGGCGGCACCACCGGCGGTGTTGGCGAAGGCGGACAGGAGCCGGTAAAGGCTTGCGCTCACATCTTCCTTGAAGTCGATCTGCCGCCCTTCAAAGCGGGCGAGCAGGGAGTATAGGTCATCCACGCGCATCTCTCCTGATATCTTCCCTTTGTAGCATGGCGGAGCTCCTCTCCGGTTGCACGTTCTTCTGCATGCCTGATCGGGTGAAAGGCAAAGTTGCCGAATTTCCTCCAGGATGAATGGCAGAGCAATGGTAACTCTATTTTTCTGCTGAAAATTTCTTTGTTTGTGGGATGGGATTATGATTTCGGTTTTAAGGCCCTGCTAAACGAGGAGATTCAGGAAATAGAGGGATATACCTCAAAAGTCCCTATGGTGGTGCACGCCACCGTTGACTGTCCATCGTTCACCTCACCCCCTCCCCCACCGTGGCGATCCCCGGTGGGAGGCCATACCGGCGTTTGACCTCAGGCGAACGTGCAGGAGTGCTCAGAATCATGGGGGATATTCTACAAAAGGAATGGGCCTGCCCGGATTCGAACCGGGGATCTTCGCCGTGTAAGGGCGACGTCATGACCGGCTAGACCACAAGCCCCGTGGATGCCTTATAGTGTTTTGCACCGTGACGGATAAACGTGTTGCCTGCTCCTGATTCCGGGGACGTCGTGCGCGGCATCTCCTGTCCTTTGTGGCTCATGCTCGCAGGGATGCTTTATTGGAATAGGCGGGAAGGAAGTTCGGACTCTGCAGACTTCGCGTTCTTCGCGGCTTCGCGTGAGGTAGCTGGTGCAGATAGCGATACAGTCTCACGCGAAGAGCGCGAAGCCGCGAAGTGGAGTTGATCTCAGATAACCGATCTTCGCGCTCTTCGCGGCTTCGCGTGAGCTAACAGATTATAAGCGATGATACGGCCTCACGCGAAGAGCGCGAAGCCGTGAAGGGGAGTTGCTCTCAGATTAACCGATCATCGTGCTCTTCGCACCTGACGGTGCTCTAACTCCTTTCCCGCACCTTGCGGTGCTCAAGCTCCGTTCCTACGGAACGTCGCACCCTGCGGGAAAGTCGTTCTGCACGTGAGGTAATGGAGATTGCTGAGCCAATCACAAAAAAAGAGTTCAGATGAACCCGAAGGACTTCAGCGTCACTTCGGGGTTGACGGCTCCCACGTGGTAGATAGCACCCTCGGAGAGTTCGTTGATGACGACCTCGGCCGGGGAGAAGAGCGAGGTGTCGATCTGGTAGAAGTCGAAGTTGGCTTCCTTGAAGATATCGTAGAACGGTTTTCCGTATCCCTTGGACTTGTTGCTCGGGATCCGGTCCAGGTAGTCCTTGATCTCCGGGGCGTTCATCGTCAGCATGATGCTGCCGTGGTAGATCGTCGCGTCGTTGGTGCTGCCCATCGCCTTCGTGCCGTCCTTCTTGACGGGCGCGATCGGGGCGTGGCCGATACCGGCGGAGATCTTTCTCGTGTCGAATCCGAGCTCGTTCAGCTTGTAGACCGCGGTCTCGACGCAGCGGCCGGCGACCTGGATCGAGCCGACGAGGGAGGCCGTGGGGGCGACGACCGCGCAGGTGTTCGCCACGTCCACGTTGCAGGCCTCGGCGATGTTCTCCATCACCGCGGCGTTCGGGAGGTGGTCGCTCTCAAGACAGATGACCGCGTAGTCGAACTCGTCCTCGTAGTCGATGACCTCGTAGGTGTGCTTGGGCTTCAAGGAGAGCGCCCGTGCGGGGCCGCTGCCCATGGCGAAGTACTTGTTGACGTTGACCGTCCAGCCCGCCTTCTGGGCGCCGAGGCACGCGATCGACGGGAAGTCGGTGCTGACCTCGATGAACGGGATGGGGAACTCCTTGATCCGGCCCATCGTAATGTCGACCTCGCCGAGACCGCCCATGCAGATCTCGGTGAACCGCCTTCCCGTCAGGTACCCCCCGGTTGTGCTGACGCCGCAGTCAACGATGCGTGCGCCGTTGTCGAGCTCGTGCGGGACGGCATGAAACTCCTCGGCGTATTCGAAGAGCTCCTCAAAAATATCCAGTGCCAGTTCGTTCACGCTGAGCATGTGGAAAACCTCATCAGAGTACAAACGGTGGGGGAACAGATAAGGATTATCAAATCGATTGCTCCTGCCCCAGGTGCTCCAGCACGCGCCCGGGATCGTAACGGAGACTGATCAGCCTCGTTCGCCCCCTCCCCTGGCGGTAGTGGAGGTTTAAGAGCCGCATCGAATCGAACTTCTGAACGATCTCGTAGAATTTGGTGTAACTGACCCCGCCCACCTGTTCTTTGACGAACCGGTAGACGTCGCCGGCGTTCATCTCCGTATCGTCGCGGGCCGACATATCCGCGATCCTGGCCAGCACCTCCCGCTCCTCGGCCTTGAGCGCCCGGAGCGAGAACGCGAGGTGGAGATAGCGGGAGACCTCGTATGCCCTGCAGACGTCCTCCCGGTCGACCGACCGGCGTGCCTCCCGCTCGGCGTTCAGGGCCGCACGCTTCAGGAGATCGATGCCGACGCGGAGGTCGCCGCTCTTCATCGTCTGCTCCACCACCAGATCCAGCATATCGGCCCGGATGACGTTCGGGTAGAGACCCTGCAGGACGCGCTCCTCGAGGATGCCGTGGACCTCCTCCTCCGAGTAGGGAGGGAAGTAGATCTCCGTGGGGCGGAAGACCGACGCCACCCGTGCGTCGACCTCGCTCTGCAGGGTGACGGACATATCGCTGACGATGGCGACGACACCTATCCGGACGCCGGGTAGGCCTCGTGCGAGCGCAGCAGGGGATAGAGCACCTGGTTGATCTCGCTCTCGTAGAGGAGGTAGTTCGCGTCGTCGAGCGCCACCAGGAGCACCTGCTCCTCGCGCTGCAGCACTTTCGCTATGGCGTCGAAGACCTGCTTGAACGACGTGCCCGACGGCGGCGGCGGGTGCCCCGTGACGCGGCGGTAGATCTGGGAGAAGATGGCGAACTTGGTGTTGTCGATCTGGCAGTTGATGTAGACGGGAACGAGCTTCTTCGTGGTCTCCTCGATCTCGGCAAAGACCTTTTTGACGCTCGTCGTCTTCCCGGTTCCCGGGAGGCCGCGGCAGATGGTGTTGAGCGGCCTCGCCCCCCGCAGCCCGGGTTTGACCTGAAACGCGAGTTCCCGGATCTGGGCGTCACGGTGATTGAACTGCTCGGGGACATAATCGATCTCGAAGACCTCGGGGTCCCGAAAAAGCGTCTCGTCCCACATGAGCAGGTTCTTCTTCATTATACAATCCTCGGGTACGGTAGTATTTATATCCTCCAGGTTGGGATCTCCTCATCGCGCGGATCCTGCAGGAATTACGGCTGTTCCATGCACTTCTTGCAGAGTGTTTTGCTCATGAAGAGCCGGGATAGTTTCGCCTGTGATTTCGTCACTTCCGCCCCGCAGACCTCGCAGACGTCCTCCGCCGGGCCCTCCGGCGGCTTCGCGGGAGCCGGTTCCTCCGCCGGGGCCGCCTCCGGCTGTTCGGCGGGCTTCTCTTCCGGTTTCGCGGGCGGTTTGGGTGTCCTGGGGGGCTCGGGGTGCTCCGGGGCCGGCGGGATTGCCGCTGCGATGACCTCGGGCGGAGGGCAGGCTTTCTTCTCCTTCTCCTCCTCGCGGGGAGCCGGTTCCGCCACCGGGGCGGCCGGCTCAGGTGCCTTCTCCTCCGGGGCGGCTGCCTTCTTCTCCGGGGCGGGGGCCGCCGGCCTCGCCGCGAGAACCCGCCGCCGGTATGCGTCCACACGCTCGGCGGTCGCCTGATCGCCGCGCCCGACCCGGGCAAGGATCCCGTCGAGGAATGTGATAAGGTCGTCCACATCCTCGTGGGTCTCTACATCGCCCTCGACCTCGAGACGGAGATTTTCGTAGTTCTCGAGGTTGATGGTGATCCCGATGGTGACTTCCTTCTTGCTGGACATATATTCAGGTAAATATTGTATTCCATTATATACAATTCCACCGGCGACCCGCATCGCCCGGCCGTTCAGCCCGTCCGGCCGCATTTCTCCGTCCCCGGGACCGGAGGCGGTCCGGGCCGGCAGCCGGCGGCACGATGAAGATTGGGGTTTTTCCGGGTATCCGGTCCGGTTCCGCCCCCGGCCGGTGGGGGCGCCTGAAACCCCGCACATTGGGTTTATGGCTATTTCCGCCCGCATGGATTTTTATATCTCTGCCCCTATACGGGGGTGAAGTATCCGACACCTCTACCCGGTAGCCCGTATGATATGCCAAAGGAGCGTGATGACTACCCGCCTGCGTCAAAAAGCGTCAGACTCATCCCGGCCACGCCCACCCGCCGCGGACCTGCCGGTCGTTCTCCTGGTCGCCGGCCTCCTGCTCGTCCAGTGTGTTGCTGCATCCGCGGCGCCGATCGTTGTGGCGGCGAGCGACGGCAGCGCTGCAGCGAAAGCCCGGGCCGACTACGCCTGCGACGGCCTTGACGATCAGGCGGAGATCCAGGCGGCGCTCGCGGGACTCCCCGACGGCGGCACGGTCGTCCTCTCGGACGGCACGTTCAACTGTTCGGGAAGCCTCGTCCCCGCCGCCGGAGCGACGCTTCGCGGAGAGGGGCCGGAGAAAACGTCCATCGAGTTCAGCCGGAACGGGATGCTCAACGTCTCTGAAGAGCGCGTCACCCTGGACGGATTTCACATCCGGGGTTCTGGCTACGTGAATGCGAGCACGGACACGACCCTCGATCTCGACCAGTGGCTTGGGGTGCTCACCGTCTACGCAAGCCATGCCCGGGTCTGCAACGTCACGGGAACTGCGGATGCAAGCATCCAGGCGGTCTTCCTCCTGCTGCACAACCCGAACATCTACGCCCCCGTCCTCGAAGACGTCGAGTTCGTCGACTGCAAGGCCGCGGACACCGGGACCTATGGGTTCCTCCACAACGCCTGGGGTTCGGAGAACACGACGATCAAAAACATCCGCTACGAGAACTGCACCGCCGTCAACTGCGGGAGCGACGGTGCGTTCAACCAGTGGGTAACCGGGTTCAACTTTGCCGAGTTAAACGACATCGAGGGCCTCCGGGTGACGGACTGCCTTGCGGACGGCAACCTGGAGTCCGGGTTCCACTTCGAGTGGGACCCGAAGAAGCGGGACTGCGTCTTCATCGACTGCGTGAGCCGCAACAACGGTCGAAAACCCTATCCCGACGACTACCTGGTGGGCGACCCCGACTTCTTCGGGGCCGGCTTCTACCTCCCGGGAGGGGAGGTGACGCTGGTGAACTGCCGGGCGGAGGGGAACGGTGCGTTCGGGTTCTTTGTCATCAACCCGGAAGGCACGCTCCTCTACAACTGCACCGAGAGCGAGACCGGTCGCGACTCGATCGCCGGCGACCCGAGAAAACCCATATCCTACTGCATCCTCCAGTCCCTGCCCGTCTCGCAGAGCCCGTCCATCGTGATGGACCACTGCCGGAGTCTCGATTCGTACGGCTGGGGCCTTTTTGTCTGCGGCACGGAGAACGCGCTCATCAGGAACTTCACCATGACCGATCCGGCGGGCATCGACGGGATCGGGGCGATGCTCGGGTGCCCGTCCGGCGAACTCCCGGTAAACTCGACGATCGATGCGGGCATCTCCGACTCGGCCATCGATCTCGCCGCATCGGGAGACCGGCCGCAGACGCTGATCTCCATCGTAAACAACAGAAACGTCGTGTACTCCGGGAAGATCGTCTCCGATGCCCTCCGCCCGGTGGTGGTCGAGTGGACCCTGGCGGGGGGAGCGGACCTGACCGATCTCGAGGTCCTGCCGGCCGGCGGCACGGCATAGGTCTCCGGGGCGCCCGGGCTGCGGGAGGCATCGTGCGCGGAGATCCCGGGGCTGCGGAGCCGGCGGTTCCTCTCCCGGCCCCCGTGCGGAACCCTTCGATGAGGGCGAGTCGGCTAAACCCTTAAATGGTACTTCCGTGCCATAGGGGTACGATCCGGGGTGGAAGGCGTCACCGGGCTCTCGCGACCCCGTACGATCCCCCGGCAACGTCGAAGAACAACAAGCGGGTCGTAGCTCAATGTCGGCAAGACTGCAGTTGGGAGAGAGAGAACGGCGCATCCTCATCGCCGTCGCGATCATACTCTTGGTGATCGTCGCCGTCGTGCTGATCCTGCATTTCTACCCTCCGGTTCCGGTGCCCCCGCCCCCTCCGCCCCCGCCGATTACCCCGATTCCCACGACTCCGGCGGTGCCCCCGGAAATTGCGGGGCCGACGATCGTCGTTGCGGCAAGCGACAGCAGCGCTGCGGCGAAAGCCCGGGCCGATATCGTCTGCGACGGTACCGACGACCAGGCGGAGATCCAGGCGGCGTTCGATGCGCTATCCTCGGGCGGCACGGTCGCTCTCCTCGAAGGCACGTTCAATTGCGCCGGGAGCATCTACCCGCGTGCGAACTCCATGCTCCGCGGAGAGGGGGCGGACGCGACGTTCATCGAGTTCACCGATAACGGGCGGCTCCTTGTCTCGCAGGAGTCCGCCACGCTCTACAACTTCCACGTCAGGGGCACCGGATACCCGAAGACCGGAAACGACCTCTGGCTCGGCGTGGTCACCATCTACGCGAGCCACGCGAAGGTTCTCGCCGTCGAGGGGACCGCGGATGCCAGCACCCAGGCGGTCTTCCTCCTGCTGCACGACCCGGACGTCTACACCCCGACCCTCGAAGACGTCGAGTTCGTCAACTGCAAGGCCGCGGACACCGGGACCTACGGGTTCCTCCACAACGCATGGGGGGCGACGAACCGGGTTATCCGGGACGTCCGCTACGAGAACTGCGTCGCGATCAACTGCGGGAGGCGCGGTGCGTTCAATCCCTGGGTGACCGGGTTCGACTTTGCGGAGCTCAACGACATCGAGGGCCTCCGGGTGACGAACTGCCTTGCGGAAGGCAACCTGGAGTCCGGGTTCCACTTTGAGTGGGACCCCGAGAAGCGGGACTGCATCCTCAAAAACTGCATCAGCAGGAACAACGGGCAGAAGACTTACCCGGCAAAAGCCTACCGCGAGGACGACCGATCCACGCACTACTTCGGGTGCGGCTACTACGCCCCGCGTGGGGATATCACCTTCATCGACTGCTACTCCGAGGGGAACAGCCGGCACGGGTTCTACGCGACGAACGGCGGCAAACTCTACAACTGTGTCGATCGAAACGTCGGGGCCGGGAAGACCGATTACCGGATCGTCCAGCCGGCATCGTTCTACGCCGCCCCGACGCGATCGATAACCCCGTCCCTTGTGCTCGAGAACTGTTCGAGCATCGACTCGTACGGCTACGGCCTCCATATCGACCTCGCAAGCGATGTCCTGATCAAGAACTTTCACCTGGAGAATCCGGCCGGAATCGACGGTAAGGCGACGAACCTCGGAGGATCGCAGGGCGGGCCGCTGGCCAACTCCGTGGTCAACATCTACGCATCGGGCGACAGGGCCGAGACGCTGATCTGGGCAAGGAATAACGAGAACGTCGAGTACTCGGGCAGGATCGTCTCGGACTCGGCAAAGCCGTTCGTGATCGAGGGCGATCGTACGCAGAACGTCCGGATCAAGGATATGGAGATCGTCTCCGCGAACCTCGCGCCGTTCACCAACGGCGTCATCCTCACGAATACGGTCCCTGCCGGTGCGGTGACGTTTGAGAACGTGGCGGTCACTTCGTGCGCGTTGTGATCGGCCCTGCGTCCCCGGATCACCGGTGCCGTTTCTCCGGTCGATCCCACTGCGGCAGGGGTGCGGCAGGGGGGTGGTTGCCGCCGCGGCCGACCGGGCACGGGGCGGCTCACGATTCCGCGAGTTTTATAATAATTGCTGTATTATAATGGGTATTCCGGCCCCGTTCATCCGTCCGGAATGGCCCCGGGGATCCCCGGCCAAGGTGCGTATTCTCCGGGGCCCACGCGCTAAAGTTGGAGTTAATATATATGCTTTATTGTCGAGACGCAAATTTCAGAAATGCTGTAAATCAGCGATTATCTCAAGAATGCATGGTTTTTTTAAAAATTGAATCTCTCAAAATTGTCCTTTTTATTTAAAAAACCTTTTAAAATACGGCTATCAGATAATGCAGTATCTCCCCAGAGGTGAGATAATGCGAGATAGACGGACAACGAAGCTTCTCATTGCAGTGTTCCTGATCGTCGGGCTCGTCCCGATTGTCGGAGCGCTCGAAGCGACTCCCACCACGATTGTCGCGGCAAGCGACAGCAGTGCGGCCGATAAAGCGGCGGCTGCCTACGTCTGTGATGGAGTCAACGATCACGTGGAGATCCAGGCGGCGCTGAATGCCCTGCCGTCATCCGACGGTATTGTCCTCCTCTCCAGTGGTACATACAACTGTGCAGGGATCATTTCTCCCAAAGCAGGCTCCACCCTCAAGGGGGAAGGTGAATCGGAGACGAAACTTGTCTTCACCCGCGACGGGCGGATCAACGTCGATCGCGAGTACGTCACGCTGGACGGGTTCCACATCAAGGGAACCGGGTACAGCAGCGGCGTCAAGTGGCTCGGCGTGATGAACGTCCGGGCAAGCCACGCGAAGATCCACAACATCACGGGTACCGCTGATGCAAGCATCCAGGCGGTTTACCTCCTGATTCACGACCCGACCGTGTATGCCCCGACCCTCGAAGACGTCGAGTTTGTCAACTGCAAGGCCGTGGACACCGGGACGTATGGGTTCCTCCACAATGCATGGGGCTCGACGAACATGGTTATCAAGAACGTCCGCTACGACAACTGTGCTGCGATCAACTGCGGCAAGTTTGGCGTATTCAACCCCTGGATTACCGGGTTCGATTTCGCGGAGTTAAACGACATGGACGGCCTTCGCGTGACGAACTGTCTTGCGGAAGGCAACCTGGAGTCCGGGTTCCACTTCGAGTTCGACCCCAAGGTGACGAACGCCGTTCTCGAGAACTGCGTGAGCCGCAACAACGGGCAGAAAGCCTTCCCGACGAAGGCCTACAACCCGAGCGACATGTCGACCCACTACTTTGGGTGCGGCTACTACGCCCCGAACTGTGACGTGACGTTCAACAACTGCGTCGCGGAGGGCAACTCCATGAACGGGTTCTACACGACGAACGGCGGGAAGCTCTACAACTGTGTCGAGAAGGACACCGGCATCGGGAGAAGCGACTTCTCCTACCGGGTGCCTGCCGGCTACTACAGCATCCCGACCCGCTCGGTCAACCCCTCCACGGTGCTCGAGAACTGCACGAGCATCAACTCGAACGGCTACGGCCTGCAGGTCGACCTCGCGAACAACGTGAAGATCCGGAACTTCCACCTGGTCGATCCGATCGGGTACAACGGCAAGGGATCGAGCCTCGGCGGCACGAACGGCCAGTTCGACAACTCCGAGGTGAGCATCTATGCATCCGGCAACCGCGTTGAGACGCTGGTCTGGGCGAAGGAGAACATTAACACCGTCTTCTCCGGTCAGATCGTCTCCGACTCGGCAAAGCCGTTCGTGATCGAGGGCTACAGGACCAAGAACGTCCTCGTGAAGGACATGGAGATCGTCTCAAAGACCCTCCCCGCCGGCTCCCCCGGCGTGACCATCGTCGGCACGGTTCCGGCAGGTCAGGTGACCCTTCAGGACGTGAAGGTGACGTCCACCGGCTCGCCGGTGCCGACCCCGACCGTGACCCCTGCCGTCCCCGCCACCCCGGCTCCCTCCGGGAAGCCGGACCTCGTGGTGACCGACATCTCCTGGACGCCGGCAGACCCGGCCTCCGGTGATGCGGTGACGATGAAGGCCACGATCAAGAACCAGGGCGACGCCCCGACGCCTGCGGGCGCGAAACACGGCGTCCTCTTCACGTTCGACGACGGTGCCGCCGGGCCCGGTGTCTGGTCCGATGCCCACACGGCATCGATTGCCCCCGGGTCCTGGGTCACCGTGACCGCGAACGGCGGCTCAAGCGGTGCAACCTGGAAGGCCGTCGAGGGCGCCCACACCGTGAAGGCGCACGTCGACGACGTCAACAGGATTGCGGAGTCGAACGATGCGAACAACGTTCGCACCGAACAGATCACGGTCTCGAAGACCGCGTCGGGGTCTACCCCGACCCCCACCCCCACCACGCCGGCTCCCTCCGGGAAGCCCGACCTCGTGGTGACCGGCATCTCCTGGACGCCGGCGAACCCGGCCTCCGGTGATGCGGTGACGATGAAGGCCACGATCAAGAACCAGGGTACCGCCCCGACGCCTGCGGGCACGAAGCACGGTGTCCTCTTCACGTTCGACGACGGTGCCGCCGGGCCCGGCGTCTGGTCCGACACCTACACCTCGGCCATCGCCCCGGGCGCATCGGTCACGCTGACCGCGAACGGCGGCTCAAGCGGTGCAACCTGGAAAGCCGCCGACGGCACGCACACCGTGAAGGCGCACGTCGACGATGTCAACCGGATCGCCGAGAGCGTTGAGGACAACAACGTCATGAGCAAGGAGATCGTCGTCGGAAGCCTGCCGGTTCCCGTCAGGGGCGACCTGAACGGAGACGGCAACGTTGACTGGGCCGACGTGACGATCGCCGCCGAGATGGCGCAGAAAACCACTCCGTCCGACCCCGCTGCCGACGTTAATGGAGACGGCACTGTGGACTGGAAGGACGTTGCCCTGCTCACCGATTTCTTCTTCGGCAGGACCTCTTCTCTCTAAAGCGTCTACCTGGAGGAGTGGTTGATCCCTCCCCTCCTCCCGGTTTTGCCACAGGTGCCGCCCCGTAACACCTGTACAGTACGTGGTCATATTGGTTATGGACGGGTTTTTTCACCCCGTCCGGTGAGCGTTATCTGCTGCCGCATCGTGCAACACGGCCCTGAGAGTTCTTTCCTCGAGAATCTCCGGCTCTTCCGGGGCCGGAGTGGTGGATACATCTATATAGGTGTCGACCGATACTGGCGACCGAATGGCAGTAGCACTCCCGAA
>NZ_JMIO01000099.1 GCF_000691865.1 Methanoculleus sp. MH98A
CGCTTTTTAGATTGAGTTTTATAATGCCTCCTCTTACACGGGATAAGGAGCCGGTCTAAACCAGCAAACACCTGCGAAACCGGTCTACAATTCTGACCGGGAACAGATGCCCTCGCGTTGTTGCTTCAATCCGCAGAAAGCAAACACTATCCGAGGAACATTCTCGATGAAAAATATTCTCAAAATGAGAACCCAAAACAAATGCTGCGGGTGGGATCCGAACCCACGATTTCCAGATGTCCCAGGCTTGGACGCACCGTCTTCTCAAAAACCCTATGAGTCTGGCGCCCTAACCGACTAGGCCACCGCAGCGCACAAAGTGCAGTATAACAATGTTGTATTGCCAAATAAACCTTATGGCTCCCCGGAAAAATTGGATAAAGGGTTACTTCGAGTTTTTCCGGATATAGACGTCGACCGCCGCCGTGATCGCCGCCACGTGCTTCCCTTGGCGGAGCGAGGCGGCCAGCGTCTGCATACGCGCCTCCTCCTCGTGGAGGTAGCGGCGCAGGCTCGTCGCGATGTGCTCCTCCTGCAGGAAGTGCGTGTGGGTGTCGCCGGCGATGAAGTGGGCGTTGTGCATGATCGCGTAGTGGAGCGGGAGCGTCGTCTTCACGCCCAGGATGACGTACTCGTAGATCGCCCGCCGCATCCGCTGGATTGCCTCCTCGCGGTCGGAGCCGAGCGCACAGAGTTTCGAGATCATCGAGTCGTAGTGCGCCGGGATGGTGTAGCCCATGTGGATGCCGGAGTCGACCCGGATTCCCGGCCCGCCCGGGGAGCGGTAGCGGACGATCTTGCCCGGATCGGCGGCGAAGTTGTTCAGCGGGTCCTCCGCGTTGATCCGGCACTCGATCGCGTGCCCCCGGATACTGATGTCGTCCTGGTCCATCGCGAGGTCTTCGCCCGCCGCGATCGCGATCTGCTGTTTCACCATATCGATCCCGGTGACGAACTCCGTGACCGTGTGCTCCACCTGCAGCCGGGTGTTCACCTCCATGAAGTAGTAGTTCCCGTTCGCGTAGAGGAACTCCACCGTGCCGGCGTTCTTGTAGTTCGCCGCCTTTGCCGCGGCGATGGCCGACGCCGTCATCTGCTCCCGGAGAGCGGGCGTCATGATCGGGCAGGGCGCCTCCTCGAGCAGTTTCTGGTGCCGCCGCTGGATCGAGCACTCGCGGTCGTAGAGGTGGACGGTGTGCCCCTTCGCGTCGGCAAGAACCTGGATCTCGATGTGGCGCGGCTTCGTGAGATACTTCTCCACGAAGATCGTCGGATCGCCGAAGGCGGACTGAGCAATCCGCATCCCCGCATCGATCGCCTCTTCGAGTTCTCCCTCATTCTCAGCGATGTGCATCCCGATACCGCCGCCGCCCGCGCTCGCCTTCACGATCACCGGGTAGCCGATCTCGGCGGCGACTTTCTTCGCCTCGTCGACGCTCGTCACGCCCTCCGGCGTGCCCGGAAGGACCGGGACGCCGGCCTCGCGCATCATCTTCTTCGACCCGATCTTCGAGCCCAGTGCCTCGATCGTCTTCCACGACGGCCCGATGAACGTCAGGCCCTCCTCCTCGACCAGCTTCGCGAACCCGGCGTTCTCCGCGAGGAACCCGTAGCCCGGGTGGATCGCCTCGGCCCCGGTCTTCCTCGCCACGTCGCAGATCCGCTCCTTATTGAGGTAACTCTTCGACGGGTGCGCCTCCCCGACGCAGAACGCCTCGTCGGCGTACTTGACGTGGAGCGCATTACTGTCCGGCTCGGAGTAGATCGCGACCGTGTCGATGCCCAGTTCCCGGCAGGCACGCATGACCCGGATGGCGATCTCGCCGCGGTTGGCAATCAGGATCTTGTCAAAGTATTTCATCGTGCTATCCAGCCTCACTCAATGACCATCAGCACGTCCCCGTTCTGCACGACGTCCCCGGCGTCCACGAAGATCTCCGAGACCGTGCCGTCGCGGGGACTGGGGATGGGGTTCTCCATCTTCATCGCCTCGAGGACGATGAGCGTGTCGCCCTTCCTGACGGTGCTCCCGCGCTGGGTCATCACCTTCAGGACCATGCCCTGCATGTTGCTCTTGACACCGCCGGCGACATCCCCGCGGGGCGCCCCCGCCGACGCGGCGGCGGCCGACGGGGCCGCGACCGAGCCCCCCTCCACGGTGATGATCCGCACCGAGAAGATCTCGCCGTCCACCTCGACCTCCATGGAACGGGGGATCTCCGCAACCCCCGCCGGTCCGGCTGCCGCCTTCTCGGGGATCGCCTCGGGCTGGCGCTCGCCCCTGAGGAACGACGGCGCGACGCTCGGGTAGAGGATGTAGGTGAGGACGTCCTCATCCCGGGTAACCAGACCCTGCTCCTCCGCCTCCTTCTTCATCTGCTCGTAGATGGGTTCGAGGAGGTCCGCCGGGCGAACCGTGACCGGCTCCTCGTCGCCGATGATCGTTCTGCGGATCTCGGGGCTGATCGGGGCGGGAGAGCGTCCGTAGAGGCCGCGGACGTAGTCCTTCACCTCTTTCGTCACGTTCCGGTAGCGCTCCCTGTCCATCAGGACGTTGAAAACCGCCTGGGTGCCCACGATCTGGCTCGTCGGCGTAACGAGCGGCGGGTAGCCGAGATCCTCTCTCACACGGGGGATCTCGCGGAGCACCTCGTCCAGGCGGTCGAGCGCATCCTGCTCCTTGAGCTGCGAGACGAGGTTCGAGATCATCCCGCCCGGGAGCTGGTAGATCAGCACGTCCGAGTCGACCCGGTCGGCGATTGAGTTGAAGAGCGGCTCGTACTTACCCCGCATATCGCGGCAGATGTTCCTGACCTTCCGGAGCGGGAGAAGATCGATCCCGGTGTCGCGCGCCGTCCCGGCAACGCTGGCAACGACGCTCTCCGTCGGAGGCTGGGAGGTGCCGAGGGCGAACGGCGACATCGCCGTATCCAGGATATCCACGCCCGCATCGATCGCCGCCTGATAACTCAGGGGCGCGACGCCGCTCGTGCAGTGGGAGTGGAGGCAGACCCTGACGTCCGCCGTCTTCTTGATCCCCGTGATGAGGTCGCGGGCATCGTGCGGCATGATCAGGCCGGCCATGTCCTTGATGCAGATCGAGTCGCAGCCGAGCGAGTAGAGTTCTTCCGCCATCTCGACAAACGTCGCGACGGAATGAACAGGGCTCGTCGTGTAGGAGATCGCGCCCTGCAGGTGCGCCCCGACGTTCTTGACCTCCTCCATCGCTTTCTTCATGTTCCGGATATCGTTCAACGCATCGAAGACCCGGAAGATGT
The DNA here is from genome assembly GCF_000691865.1 of Methanoculleus sp. MH98A. Classification (GTDB taxonomy): domain Archaea; phylum Halobacteriota; class Methanomicrobia; order Methanomicrobiales; family Methanoculleaceae; genus Methanoculleus. Next base: position 3,279 of record NZ_JMIO01000099.1, read on the forward strand.
CGACCCCGTTTCGCGCCGACGCCTCTACGAACTTCTCCACCACGTCATCGGGGTAGTGCCGGTAGCCCACGAGGTTCTGGCCCCGCAGGAGCATCTGGATAGGCGTGCGCCGGAGCTCTGCCTTCAGCACCCGGAGACGTTCCCAGGGATCGTCGTTGAGGAACCTGATGCAGCTGTCAAAGGTCGCCCCGCCCCAGGCCTCGACGGAGAAGAAACCCACGTCGTCGATGGCACGGGCAAGAGGGAGCATGTCCTCAGTCCGGAGGCGGGTGGCGATGAGCGACTGATGCGCGTCCCTAAGCGTGGTATCGGTGATATTGAGTGAATCTAATTTGGCAGCACACATCGAATTGTACACCTCGAAGGGCTGAGAAGATATCGATAAAGCCTCTCAAAAATTCATCCTACTAATATAAAAACGTCGCGAAGGGGGAGAGTCGATAAAAGGGCGGGTATTATAGCCATTATTGCGGCCGGGACGTCCAGGGGATCCGCCCTGAACCGGGGACAGATCCGCCCTCCGATCGTGTACCCCCGTACCACGAGCAGGCGCGCAACCTCGTCGGCCCGCCGGATCTCCGTGACGATGAGGGTGACGGCGAGCGGCACGATCGAGCGGATACCGGGCCGGATACCCTTCAGCGCCATCGCGATTCGCACCTGCTCGATCTCCCCGCGGAGCACGGAAATGCCGGAAATTCCCATCTCGCGACGAGCCCGATCTCGAACCCCACCCGGTTCCCGAGAGCCCAGACCGCCACGGCAAGCATCTCTCCGTCCTCTGTCCCGGCATACGCCCACGCGGCGAGGAGGAGGATCACGGTCATCCGGAAGAAGTAGGAGAGCCCCGCGCCGCCGCCCCATGCGGAGACGAGCGCCGTTGCGGCGACCATCGCAACGAGGGGCAGCAGCACCCCCGGCCGCGGGAGCGATCGTGTGCGCGGCGTAAACAGCAGCCACCAGACGAGGGCGGCGGCGGCTCCCGCGATGCTCGCAAACGCCGCGAGTGAGAGGACGGCGACGGAAAGAAGCCTCAGCCGCGGATCCTGCATAGCGCCTCCCGTGCGTCGGCGAGCCTGATGTTCGCAGGACGGGCCCCCTGGTCCAGTGCATACCTGAGATACGGCGGGGCGTGCCGCCAGGAGGGGATCGCGTCGGGCACGCTGCCGCGGGCGGTCATGTCTCCGGCCTCCATCTCCCAGATTGCGTCCACCCGGGGAAGAACCGCGCGCTCGTGCGAGAAGACGATCGTGATGCCGGAATCGCGCTCCTCGAGCATCCCGCAGGCCTTCCTCTTCGCGGTGCAGTCGAGGGAACTGAACGGTTCGTCCAGCAGCAGCAGGTCGGGATCTTTCAGGATCGTGCAGGCGAGAGTCAGTCTCTTGAGCTCGCCGCGGGAGAGGTGGAACGGGTCGTCTTCCGCACGCCCCGATAACTCCGCCAGCGCGAGCGCGTCATCCGGTAAAAGCCCCCAGGAAGCGGCCTCCCCGGCAACCGTCGGGCAGGTGATGTGGTGCTCGGGGAACTGCAGCAGGAGCCCTGCCGAGAGAACACCGTGCCGCCGGACGTCTCCGCTTTTGGGCCGGAGCAGGCCGGCAAGCAGGAGGGCGAGCGTCGACTTCCCGCTCCCCACCGGCCCGCTGACCAGGTGCACGCCCTCGCCGAAGGTGCCGCTGCCCCGGAGGACGAACGAATCCCGCGAAAAGACGAGATCTGCAAGTTCGACCCTCACCGGCGGACCCTCCACATCGTGGGATAAAAACACGTCTCCTCGAGCGCGGAGAAGACCTCCTCCGGCGTGCCGCGGTGCCGGACGCGGCCGTTCTCCATGAAGAGGACGTAGTCCGCGGTAGCCGCGGCGTCCATCGACTGCGTGCACCAGAGGACGTGGGCTGCGGTGCTCTCCCGCACCACGCGCCGGACGCGCTCCGCGGTCACGGCATCCAGGTGCGAATCGGCCTCGTCCAGGACGAGCACCTCGGGGTCGCCGGCGCAGGCGGCAGCCAGCGCAACGAGTGCCTTCTCCCCCCCGGAGAGGCCCGAGACCTTCTTGCCGAGGAGGTGCGGGATGCCGACCACCCCTGCGGCCGCCCGGACCGTCGCGTCCGTCTCGGGGCAGGGCCGGTGGCGGAACCGGGGCGTCGACGCGATCTCGTCGTAGACCCTGGAGAAGAGGAGCGTCCGGTCGGGGAACTCCCCCACCCACCCGACCTTCACGGCCGACGGCGGACGGTCGAGGAGCCGGACCGATCCCGCTTCGGGCTCCTCGATCCCGGAGCAGACCGAGAGCAACGTCGTCTTGCCGCTCCCGTTCGGCCCGATAACGGCGATATGGCGCGCGTCCACCGCAAGGCCGGGGATGTCGAGCAGCCGGTGCCGGAGATCGGCGATACGGATCATGCCACCCGCTTCCCTATGGCGTATGCGGCTGCAGCCTTCACGGCATCGCCGATGATAAACGGGGCGACGCCGAGCAGGACCGCCTGAAGAAGCGGGATCGAAGCCGAATATGAAAGCCATACGGCGCCAGCCAGGAGATAGATTGCACAGGCCGCGATCAGCCCTGTGATCCGCGATGCCGGCGATTCGTGTTCGTAGGCGATCCCGGCGACGAGGGCGGCGGGGATGAAGCCGATCAGGAACCCGCCCGTGGGGCCGAGAAGCACCCCGAGGCCCGCCGTGCCGTTGTGATAGACCGGGAGGCCCGCCGCCCCGAGGAGGACGTAGAGGGCGACGGGGATCGCCCCGTAGCGCTTCATGACGATCCCGGATAACAGGACGAAAAGCGTCTGGAGCGTGAGCGGTACCGGGGGGAGTGGGATGGAGATCCAGCTCCCGGCGGTGATCAGCGCGATGAACGTACCGCTGTAGGCGAGGATCCGGGCTCGGTGCATCATGTCAACCATTTTATTTTGGATGGTTGACAAGAAAAATTTGTCTCACACGCAGCCGCGAAATGATACGGATGTTACTGATCCCGTTCGCGAACTTCTGCGGTTCGAAGCCTAAGGCTTCTCAAACTCCGGGCGTTCCGCCCATCGCGGTTCGAAGCCTTAGGCTTCTCACGTTCCTGCCGCTCACGATGCTCGCTCCAGTCGCGGTTCGAAGCCTTAGGCTTCTCACGTTCCTGCCGCTCACGATGCTCGCGCCAGTCGCGGTTCGAAGCCTTAGGCTTCTCACGTTCCTGCCGCTCACGATGCTCGCGCCAGTCGCGGTTCGAAGCS
>NZ_JMIO01000100.1 GCF_000691865.1 Methanoculleus sp. MH98A
TCGGCGTCGGCGTCACGTTCACCGTCGGAGTCGGGGTCACGTTCACCGTCGGTGTCGGGGTCACGTTCACCGTCGGTGTCGGGGTAACGTTCACCGTCGGAGTCGGGGTAACGTTCACCGTTGGCGTCGGGGTAACGTTCACCGTCGGCGTCGGGGTAACATTCACCGTTGGCGTCGGGGTGACGTTCACCGTTGGCGTCGCAGTTGGTGTCACTGTCGGTGTTGGAGTTGGGATCGGGGTGTCCGGCGGAACCAGGACACCGTCGATCACGTAGACCACGATGTTGTTCGTGATCTGGATCTGGGTTATGACAATGATGTTGTTGATGGTCAGCTGGCCGTCTTCGGTGAGCGAGACATTAACCTCCGAGCCTTCAACGGTCGGCAGGGAGATCTGCCCGTCGGTCGCGTTCTCGCAGAGCTGCACGAGCTCTTCGATCGTGTAGTCGCCCTGGATGACATGGTAGCCGAGGATGCTGTTTAAGAGCATCGTATCGCCCATGATCACCGAGACCGTCTGGTTGCCCAGCCCGGCAAACGCATCATCGGTCGGAGCGCATATCACGTAACTCCTGTTCTCTTCGAGTTCCTCGCCGATAGTGGAGTTGTTTAAGGCTCCAACGAACGTCGTCAGGTTCTCCTGGTCCGAAAGACCTTCGATGATCTGTTCGGTGATGTTCGCACCGGGTTCCGGCGTCGGCGTCACGTTCACCGTCGGTGTCGGCGTTACGTTCACCGTCGGTGTGGGTGTCACGTTCACCGTCGGAGTCGGGGTGACGTTCACTTCTTCGGTGGCCGTCACGTTGACCGTATCGGCAGCCAGCGGAATGATCGGCGTGTGGTCGTTGTTGACCACCTGGACCGAGAGGTTGTGCTCGCCCGCCGTCACGTTCTCCCAGGTGTAGGAAGTGTTCGCGGAGACGACATACTCGCCGGTCTCCGGGATGGCGGGTTCACTCTCGTTCGTCGGCACCGGCGCATCCAGGTAGTAGTGCAGGTGGCCTTCGCCCGGCGCGTTCTCCTGCCCGGTCGGCTCCACCAGCGTGAAGTTCGTGACGTTCACGCTCACCGTGACGTTCCCGGCAGTGACGTTGGCGCCCTCCATGGGCTCAACGATGGTGACGTTCGCTTCGGCGGCCGGACTCGGCGTCGGCGTCACGTTCACCGTCGGTGTCGGCGTCACGTTCATCGTCGGTGTCGGCGTCACGTTCACCGTCGGTGTCGGCGTCACGTTCACCGTCGGTGTCGGAGTCACGTTCACCGTCGGTGTCGGAGTCACGTTCACCGTCGGTGTCGGTGTCACGTTCACCGTCGGTGTCGGTGTCACGTTCACCGTCGGCGTCGGGGCCACAACCCCCTCAAGAACGGTCACGTTCACCGTCAGGGTATACGTGGCGTTCTCCAGGGTGTGCGACGGCGGCCCGTAGGAGTAGGTCAGGTTGTCCCCGTCGGAGAGGTTCGTCACCGCGGCTCCTGTCGTGGCCTGCTCGTCGTTCACCCAGTACGTCCAGTTGTTCGGAGTCTCGTTCACCACCTCGTTCTCGATATCCATGATCGATAGAATACTGAGGTTCCCCTCTTCAGGAGGCAGGTCTTCTACAACCTCGTAATCGAATGCTCCGAGAATCGAGGCGACGTCGAGTGCTCCAAGCACTGTTGTCTGCGCCACCTCGTAAGTCTCGGTGCTGTTTACCGGTGTGATGTTCACAGTCTCATCAGGATTCAGTTCGACAGGCCCTCCCCCAATCGAAGCTGCCATACTTGCAGCAGAGATTGATAGGAGAAGGACGATGCACAAACCGAACAATACAGGTCGTCTCATACATATCCCCCCTTGCGAGCAGGGGAATGAGCAAGGTAATATAAAAATATTATGATAATAATGCTCGAACGGCTGCCCGAAAAAATCACGCCCGGGATCCGGGCAATTCCCCCAACTCTCCCTTCATCCGGAGGCATCAACCTATCGCCGGAAGGAGAGGAGGACTATCCCTGAGATGCCTCCGATTCGCGTTCAGGACACTCCGGGGTCCGGCCTGCCGTTCGGGCAACCGGAACGAGCCGGCAACGTTTGCAGTTCGCGTTGCAATCAAAAAATGAAGAGGTGTTGCAGACCAGCGGCACATGCCGCCCTCTGCCGTGCTCTACATCACTGCACGACGCCTATCAGGCCACTCTGGTTCTCGGCCATCGTCGTGGTCGGCGTCTCCTCGGCCGGCATTGTGGTCGTCTCACCCATCGGTGCCGCGGTCTCGTTCCCGGCCGCCGTCACGTTCACGCCCGGCGGCACCAGCACCTGATCGATGATGTGGATCACGCCGTTCGTCGTGTTGATGTCCGCCATGGTGACGGTGGCGGTCTCGACCATGACTTCGCCGTCGGTGGCGGAGACGTTCAGGTCCTCACCGGCAAGCGTCGTGAGCGTGCTCATGTTCTCGCTCGCGGTCTCGTTCTCGCCGCCGAGAAGCCCGCTGAAGATGTCGAGCACCCCGCCTTCGGACTCATTTCCGGCAGTCTGGTTCTCCTGTTCGGTCTGGTTCCCGCCCATGCTGGAGATGTTCTCCGCGGTGTACTCTCCCTCGACAACGTGGTATTGCAGAACCATCGTCAGGTTGTCGGTCTCATTCATGAGCTGGTTCACGGTGTCGTTCCCGAGAGCGTCGAACGCCTCGTTGCTCGGGGCAAAGACCGTGTACGGGCCCTCGCCGTTCAGGGTATCATAGAGCCCCGCCACGGTGATTGCTTCGGACAACCTCGTCAGGTTCTCGTCCTGCTCAATGTAGGCGGCAATCGTCATGTTCGCCGTCTGGTTATCCATCTGCCCGGTCTCGCCCATGGGCGTCGCCGTTGCATTCTCGTCTCCGATTACCGCCGCCGTTACGGCAAACGGCATCGCCAGAAGAGCAAGAATGCACGCGCATAGAGTTATCCATCGTCTCATACTATCATCCCCCTTGGGAGAGGGGGAGGATATGCACTGAATTATATAAATCTTGCTATATTCGTAATAAAAATCCCGATGGTCAAACAGGCATCTTTGAGATATTTTTCTGATGCATCGGGCACCTTGACCATGACCGCCCGGGCGAAGCACGGGGCGTAAACCCCTCATCGCGTCCGGAGATGCCCTCCGTCTCCCGTACCGCCGGACGATCAATGGGCCTCCCGCCATCCTACAACCGCACCAGCACGGCCTTCTCCTCCGTGTACTCATCGAACGCCCGGCTGCCGTTCTCCCTGCCGATGCCGCTCGCCTTCGTCCCCCCGAACGGCACCTCCGGCGGGATCCTCAGGTGCTGGTTGACCCAGACGATCCCCGCCTCGAGTTCTTCCGTCGCCCGGGCGATCACGTCGGCGCTCCGGGTCCATACCGACGCCCCGAGACCGTAACGGGAGTTGTTCGCGAGCTCGAGCGCCTCGTCGATGCCGGAGACGGCGGCGATCGCCAGCACCGGGCCGAAGACCTCCTCGGAGAAGAGGACGGAATCGTGCGGGACACCGGCAACGAGCGTCGGCAGGAAGAAGAGGCCGCGCTTGTACTGCTCCCCTTCGGGCACCCGCCCACCCGCGACGATCTTCCCCTCGTCCCGCTCCCGGGCGGCATCGACGACATCGACGACCCGCTCAAGGCCCGCCCGGTTGTTCAGCGGGCCCATCCCGACGCCGCGATCCATGCCGTTCCCGACCACGATCCCCTCGACCCTCGCCGTCAGCCGCCGGACGAACTCGTCCGCGATCGAGTCGAAGACGTAGAGCCTCTTCACCGCCGTGCAGACCTGGCCGCAGTTGTAGAACCGTCCCCTGACAACCCCCTCGACCGCCGCTCCGATATCGGCATCAGCCGCGACAATCATCGGGTCGCTCCCCCCGAGTTCCAGCGTCAGCCGCTTCATCGCGGGGGCGGCGTCCAGGGCGACCTGCCTCCCGGTCCCGACCTCCCCGGTGAACGAAACCTTCCGAACGCCCGGGTTCCTCGCGATCTCCCGGCCGACCGTCTCACCCGGCCCGGTAACGACGTTTAAGACGCCCGGCGGAAGGCCCGCCTCACCGAGGATCTCCGCGAGCCTCATGCAGGTCAACGGGGCGGTCCGGGCGGGTTTCAAGACCATCGTGTTCCCCGCCGCGAGAGCCGCGCCTACCTTCCAGCCCATGATGATCGCCGGCATGTTCCAGGGGATGATCGCGCCGCAGATGCCGAGCGGGCGTCTCATGACCGTAACCCGGCCATAGCCCTTGAGGTTCGCGAACTCGCCCCGGAGCCCCGCCGAGAGGGCGTGGTAGTACTCGAGGATGTTTGCAAACCCGTTGATCTCGTCGACCGCCTCGCGGATGGGCTTGCCCTGTTCGGCGGTCAGGAGCGCCGCAAGGTCGGTGTTCCTGCGCCGGACCTCCTCTGCGGCGAAGAAGAGGATCTTCGCGCGATCTCTCGGGTTTTTCGCGGCCCAGTCGGGAAACGCCTCCCCGGCGGCCTCGATGGCGGACAGGACATCATCCTCGCCGCCGAGCGGCGCTTCATCGACCACGTCGCCCGTTGCGGGGTTGTGCACCGAAAACATCCTGCCGGAGACCGAATCGCGTCGCTCGCCGCCGATCATCATCTTCATGGGTGATCCTATGGATGGGAGGGGTAATATGCGCTCCGTCACCCGCGGTACTCGCACCGGCACCTGCCGATGGGGACGGCCACCGCCACCGCCATCCCGGCCAGCAGAAGGAATGCGGCCAAAAACCCGATCCCTCCGGCAACCATCCCGGCAATAGCGGAAAGAAACGTGAACCCGGCGTAGGACGCGGTGTTGAAGAGCCCGGTCATCACGCCCTGCTCGATCTTCGTCTCCGCGAGGAACGCGAGAACCGCGACGATAAACACGCCCGACAGGGCCCCGATGGCAGGGAAGGCATAGGGCGTGACGTAGCCCGCCAGAACCGCCGCCGCCATCAGGAGCGAGGCGGCCCGGATGGTCGGGGCAGGACGGAGGGCGAGACGGGGTGTGACGAGCAGGGCAACGATGGTCGCGATGTTGATCGTCGCGAGCTGCAGGGCGAGCACCGACGAGTCGTTCCCGGTGTACTCGGGGTAGACGGCCGCCACCGCCCCGGTCATCCCCACGAGAACGATCGCCGCGGCAAAGAGCCAGAAATAGTTCCGCACGATCCCTGCGAAATCCGCCTTCGCAAAGCCCGTGCGCTCGCTCTCCCGGACGACGACGCTCATTGCGGCCGCGGGGACCGCAAGCACCGTAAAGAAGGCAATCCCCGCAAGGTGGCTGCCGAAGGCCGCGTCAAGCCAGCCCGTCGCAAGAAGCCCCACGACCAGGCCGAGGTTCAAGGACGCCATGACGTAGCCGCTGAGGTGCCCGGCCGGAAGCTGCGAGTTCGCCCACGCGAGCGCAGCCGAGAGAAAGAGCCCGGCCCCGATCCCCTCGACCACCCGGAAGACGAGGAGCGGCAGGCCCGAAGGAAAGAGCAGGATAAGGACACCGCTTGCAAGGGTCAGGAGAAGCCCGGCGCGGATGAGGGGCACGCTTCCTATCCGGTCGCTTGCAAGCCCCGCCGGCAGCACCGTAACAAACGCGCCCAAAAAGTATGCGGAGTAGACCAAGCCCTGCAGTGCCGCCCCCTCGGCAAAATCGGGAAGCACCGGGACGACGGCGTTCGAGAGCGCCATCACCACGAATATCCCGAGGAGGATGGGGAGTTTTTGCAGCATTCCTAGATCATACGGTAGGTCTCAAGGTTCATGGGAGAATGCGTCTCGATACGGTGGCGCTTGTAGATGGAACTTGCAAGGTCGATGGTCTTGTTCTCGTCGCCGTGGATGGTGAAGATCTTCTCCGGGCGCGGCTGAAGGTGAGCAACGTAGTTCATCAGCTGTTTGCGGTCGGAGTGGCCGGAGAACCCGTCGCTCGTCGCGATCTCGAGGTTGATCACGATCGTCTCGCGCCAGCCGAGCGGGATCTCGCGCCAGCCCTTCTGGATGCGCCGCCCGAGCGTCCCGTCCGCCTGGTAACCGACGAAGATGAGCGAGTTGCGCTCGTCGGGGCCGAGAGCCTTGAGGTACTCCATCACCGGCCCGCCGTTTAACATACCACTCGTCGTGATGATGACGCAGGGATCGCCCGAGATCACCTTCTCGCGGAGACTCGGCGAGTCCACCTGGACGAACGCCTCGGAGAGGAAGGGGTTCAGCCCTTCGCGGAAGATCTGGTTACGGAGATCGCTGTTGAGGTACTCCGGGTAGGTCGTGTGGATCGCCGTCGCCTCCTTGATCATGCCGTCGAGGTAGATCTTCACCGGCGGAATCTTCTGCCGCCGGATACCCTCCTCAAGGGCGAGCATGACCTCCTGCGACCGCCCGACGGCGAACGCGGGGATGATCACCTTGCCGCCGCGCTTGATCGTCGTCGAGACCGTCTCGTAGAGCTTGTCCTCCGCATCCTTCCTCTGGGGCTGGAAGTCGTTCGACCCGCCGTAGGTGCTCTCCATGAAGAGCGCCTCGAGCCGGGGGAAGGACGAGACCGCCGGGGAGAACAGCCGTGACTTCTGGTAGTTGAAGTCACCGGTGAACGCGATGTTGTAGAGCCCCTCGCCGATATGGAAGTGCGCGATGGCCGAGCCGAGGATATGCCCCGCGTTGTGGAAGGTGAGCTTGACATCGGGTGCGATGTCGGTCACGCTGCCGTAGTTGAGGGTGATGGAGTGCTTTATGTACGTCTTCACCTCGTTCGAGGTGTAAGGGATCTTGTCCGTCTCCTTCCGGACGACGTCCAGATAGTCGAGCTGGAGCATCGCCGAGAGGTCCCTCGTCGGCGCCGTCGAGTAGACCGGGCCCTCGTAGCCGTACTTATAGAGGAGCGGGACGAGGGCGCAGTGGTCGAGGTGGGCGTGGGTGAGCACCACCGCATCGAGCGAGTCAAGGGGGTAGATCTCGGGCACGTAGAGGTACGGCGTCCCGTTCGCGGTGCTGCCCGGTTTCTCGCCGCAGTCCACCAGAACCTTGCTTTCCGGCGTCGATATCAGGAACGCGGCGCGGCCGACCTCGCGGCAGCACCCGAGCGTGGTGACCCGCAGCCACTGGTCCTTGCTCGTGACCTCACGGTGGATGCGGCGGCCGATCGCACGCAGAAACGTTTTGCGTTCGTCCTTCACCGACCGGAGATAGGTACGGATCTGCTTCACCGTCGAACTCTCGATGGGCGGCGTCCGGACAACCTTCGGTGTCCAGCCGATCTGTTTCGTGATCTCCCGGAGGGTCACCCCGTTCTTGCCGATGACGACGCCGGGCTTCTCCGCCTCGATCAGGACTTCGCCGGTTTCGGGGTCGAAGAAGAGGTCGGTGATCCCCGCGTTCTCCGGCACGACCGCCCGGATCTCCTGGGCGGCCCGTTCGGGATCTTCAAGGATATTCGGGCGCACGACGATGCGCTTTCTGAGATCGCGTGCCAGTATTTTTATCAGGTCCGCCTGATCGGCGAACTGTTTCGGATCATCGGTGTAGATGACGAGCTCGGGGCCTTCAAACTCGACGTTCGAGATCGTTATTCCACCGGGAACAATCTTGTTGATCTGCTCCTTAAGCTCCTGGAGTTTCTCTTCGATAACCATTAAAATCGTCCTAAAAAATATCAGGGTGTTGAGCGGGCCGCTGACGGTCTCTGCAACCCGCTCTCAATGTGTTCTTCGTATTTGTCCTTCGTGATCACGACCACCATGATATCCTCGCCGGAGGCGGAATCACGACGCATCGCCGATCGGACGGCACGGACAGCGATATCCTTCGCATCGTCCTCCTTCATGTCCGGGCGATACTGGTCTTCGAGCACGCCGTAAGCAAACGGCGATCCCGAGCCGGTGGCGACGATATCCTCTTCTTTGGTCGCCCCGCCCATGGCGTCGACGGAGTAGACGCTCGGTCCCTCGTCGTCGAACCCGCCCATCAGGAGCTGGACGTAGTAGGGATAGTAGCGGTTCTGGTTCAGGTAGTTCGAGAGCAGGGTCGATGCGGCACCGACAGACATGGTCCTGCCGCGGCGCATCTCGAAGAGGTTGCACTCGACCTGCAGGATCCGAACGAGTTGCTGTGCATCGCCGACGCCGCCTGCGGTCGTGAGGCCGATTCTCGGCGTGATCTGGTAGATCTTCTTCGCACGCTTGCTTGCGATCATGTTCCCCATCGTCGCTCGCATCTCCGTTGCAAGGACCACGCCGCCATCGAAGATCAGTCCTACTGTGGTTGTACCTTTCATAATCTCTTGGGAAGTATCAAGCATTGAAGCACCCCTAAAACCATTAAAACGCCTTATCTCGCTCAAAAGCGGTTAAGCGTATAGCGATATCATAAAACATAAATTTATCGTCGTACCGGGTCACGGCACGACAGGGATAAGCATCTGTATATTATATGAATGTTGCCCCTTAATTCTTTCGCACGGCCTGCTGGTCAGGCAGCAGGCAGCAGCACCTTGATCAACTCACGGTCGAAGAGCATGGCGACAAGCCGCTTGTTCCCGTTGACCACCGGGAGCTGGTCGACCCGGGCCCGCCGCATCTTCAGTGCGCATTCGCCGACCTCGGCGTTCAGGGGGACGGCAAGGACGTTCTTCACCATCGCGTTCTTCACGGGGATCGGAAGGAGCTGGATCTTGGAGATGCCGTAACTGATGGTGTGCATGTCCCGGATGCTCTCCCACGTCCATTCGTCGTCGTCCGTGCCGTTCGAGAAGTCGCTGACCTCGACACCGTCCTCGATGCGGGAATGCCTGATGAGATCCCGCTCCGATATGATCCCGGTGAGCGTGCCGTCCTCCATCAGGACGGGGATGGCGTCGTAACCCGAGATCTCGAGGATCCTCCCGACGAGCGAGAGGGGTGTCTCCTCCCAGAGGGCGTAGGTCTTGCTGACGTAGTTCTCCTTGATCGGGAGAGCGATGCGCAGCTGGGCGATGGCGCCGATGAGATCGGCCACGCTGATCAGCCCGACCATCGTCCCGTCCTCCATGACGGGAAGCCTCCTGATGTTGTGGCGCACCATCAACTGGGCCGCCTCCGAGACGGGGGCGTCCGGCCGGATGACGACCGGATCGGGTGTCATCAGGAGCCCGAGCTGGGTCTCTTCGGCCTTGCGGAGGAGATCCTTTCGGGTGATGATGCCGACGAGCTCGCCGTCTTTGAGGACAGGGACGCCGCTGATGCCCGTGCGTTTCAGGATACGCAGGACATCGTCCCGGTTTCCGGGGATCTCAACGCAGACGACGTCGGTTATCATGAAGTCGCGGACGAGCATCTGCTGCAGGGAGGTTATGATCTCACCACCGTTGTCGTGATGGGGCTGTTTTGCACCACGTAGTCGGTCACGCTCCCGAGCAGGAGCCGGTCGACACCGCTCTTACCGTAGGAGCCGAGAAGAATGAGATCGGCACCCAGTTCTTCGGCAAGAGAGATGATCTGGGATCCCGCGTGTCCCTGCCGGAGATGCGTGACGAGCGTAACTCCCGCCGCTTCCGCTTTCTTACGAGCTGCTTCAAGAACACCCTCTCCCTCTTTCTGCAAAACACTGTAGATGATCTCGAGTGTGTTGTCCATGGGAAGGGAAGAAAATAGCCCGGATTCGACCACATATACAACGTGAACTTCGGCTTTCCAGATGCCGGCCTCACCGAGAGCTGTCTCAAATGCCCGGTTGGCCGGTTCGGAGCCGTCCATAGCAACGAGTATCTTACGGAACATACACACCACGCAGAACAGACACTTCTTATCTGATTTCTATTGCATGGTTAAAACTGTTTGGCAAATAGATGAAGAATCCAGCCGTTTTACGATGGTCGCCCGGATGTCCTTGCTGAAGGAAATATTGTTTTTTAGCGGATTGATGACCAGGAAATTCGCTTTCTGCCCTTCCTCAATATATCCTGGCGCCCCCGCCAACCCGGCCCCCGACACCGCGGCGCGGAGGATCTCGTCGGGGCGCGCGCGGTAGACGGTCGCGGTAAACGCCATCTCCCGGAGCATATCGGGTTGAACGAACATAACGTTGTCCGTCCCGAGGTAGAGCCGGCCCCCGAGTTCGAGGATCCGCGTGATAGGCGGGCGGGCCGCCGACGCCGCGACCCCGAGCAGCCAGTTCGATCGCGGGCAGACGGCGACGGGGATGTCCATGTCGACGATCCGGCGGAGGTGCGCATCCGTCGCGTGGGTGCAGTGGACGAGCAGGTCGGGCTCGAACGCGAGCGCGTCGTCGATGTCGTCCGGGTTCTTCTCGCCCGCGTGGAAGGCGACGAGTTTCCCTCCCGCCCGCGCTTCCCTGACGATCTCTTCGGCGTTCGCGACATCGTGAACGCTGCTGATACCCGCGCCGTCGCTCACCTCCTCCCCGCCTTCGCGGCCGAGGATGACCGGCCGGCAGTCAAGCCCGGCCGCCGCCTCGCGGAGCGCCGCAACCCCGTCGGGCCCGCCTTCCCTGAAATCGGCGAACCCGGTCGTCCCGGTCGCGAGCATCGCGGTGATGCTCGAACGCATCCCCCGGACGAGTTCGGCCCGCGGGGTCGCCGCAAGGATCCGGTGTTTCAGGCCGTTCGGGGGCTTGACGAGGTCGGCAAGGCTGCCCCGGGCGGGGAGATCCATCGCGACGGTGTCGCCGAGATGCGTGTGGGCGTTGAAGAAGGCGGGTACGATCCACCTCCCGGGCGTCCGGGAAGCGGGCTCTATCGAGGTGACGATCCCCTCCGAGACGGTGATGGCGACGTCTTCTTCCCGGAGGTCTTCACCGAGGAGCGCACGCCCGGTGACGACGTAGGGTTTGGCTTCCTGCATAGTTGATCCTCTGTTTTATATATTGCAAAGGAGAATATTTTGGTATGGCGAAGAAATCTGGCGGAAGACTGGTATCCTCTGCCGGCCTGGTCAATTATTACGACAGTGACGATCACCGGGCCATCCATATCAGCCCGATAACCGTTGTCGTGATAACCGTCGTGATCGGAGTGGCAGTCTTCGTTCTCAATGCCCTCTTCTAATCCTTTTTGTTCTCCTTCAAAGCAGTCCTGATGATATCTTCCGCGGGCATGAAGTAGACGTTATCGTGCCCCTTCCAGGTCCGGCAGTTCCGCAGCACCACCGCGGGCACGCCCTGGTGGCTCTCGCCCATGACGAAGTTCGCGAAGGCCGCGATCTCATCGACGACCGCTTCTTCGGTGATCTCGAGGACGTGGCCGAAGAGGTCGGTGTCGCCCCGGTAGTCGTCGATGGCCGTCATGCCCGCCCAGCCGATGGCGATGCCGGTCTGGCCGCGCCGGAACGCCCGCCCGCAGGTATCGGTGACGATAACCCGGACGTTCTTGCCGGTGATGCGGCGGATGGCGTCCCGGACTTCGCCGGCAGCCTCCATGGGGTCGGGCGGAAGGATGACGATCAGGCCGTCTTCGACGTTGCTGTGGTCGACGCCCGCCCGTACGCCGATGTGGCCGGACGGCAGTTCGGAGAGGATGAACGGGTGTTCGAGCAGGATATCGGTGGAGGAGTCCAGCACCGCCTGTACGAAGCGCGGGTCCTCTTTCGTCTTTGCCGCGATCCGCACGGCGTCCGGACCGGGGACGATCGAGGCGAGTTCGCGGGTGAAGCCCTTTGCCTTCGAGTAGACGGACGAGGCGACGGCGAGGATGTCCCCGTCCTCGAACGCGACCTTCTCACAGATCAGGGCGGGCAGATCGTCTCCTCGCTGGATCAGGGGAAGGTCCCGAACACCGATTACCTGGATATCCATTGGACTCACGGATCAGTGGTCGTCTCCGATTGCAGAAAAATGCTCGGGTTTGCTCGCAAGGGGCTCTGACGAATTGGGGAGATTATGGGCGCAGGGAGGGGGTGCGGCGTTCTGATAGGAGTTCAAGAAGGGCGAGGACTTTCGCTGTGCGACGGACGGGACGCCCGGAGCACGAAAAGGCCGAAGGCCTTCGCTGCGTGAATGATAAAATGACTGAAGCGAGGAAAAAGCCCGGTGCAGTGGACCGTGGTGGCTATCGCCATTGGGGGAGGGGCTGACGGGGAGGGGGAGTATTCCCCCCTC
>NZ_JMIO01000101.1 GCF_000691865.1 Methanoculleus sp. MH98A
ACCTAACGGTGCTCAAGCTCGCTTCGCTCGCACCTCGAAGCCTAACGGCTTCTCGTGCTCCGTTCCTGTCGGAACATCGCACCTCGCACCTAACGGTGCTCAAGCTCGCTTCGCTCGCACCTCGAAGCCTAACGGCTTCTCGTGCTCCGTTCCTGTCGGAACATCGCACCTCGCACCTCCGGTGGTCGAGCTCTGGTTCTACGAACCATCGCACTCCCCGTCAGCCCCTCCCCCGCGTGGCGATATCCACTGGAAATCCGTTTCCGGGAATGCGCAACAGCAGGAGCATCTGAGTTCCTTGGGTTCGAACTACGACTGTCTTCAGGTCCCCGAGTGCAATGAATATTTTGTCGCCGATCCTCTTGACCCCGGATACCCGCTCCCCCCCAGATCAGGAACCTGCGTCACCCGCCCGTACCCTTCTTTAGGTACCGGGCCGAATGTATTCTGAATCAATGGCGACACTACAGGGAATGAGCGGGGTCGATCTTCGTGCGCTGGTAGCGGAAGCTGCCGATCGCCTCCCGCTCTGGGTCGGCAAGATCTACCAGTTCGACGCGAAGACCCTCGGCATCAGGCTGAACGGTGAAGACCGGGCGAAGTACCTGTTCCTCGTCGAGACGGGACGGCGCGCCCACTTCACCGCAGAGTTTCCTGTGCCTCCAAAGAACCCGCCGAGTTTCGCGATGCTGCTCCGGAAGCACCTCGAGGGCGGGAAGGTGCTCGGCATCCGGCAGCTCGGGCTCGAGCGCACGATGAGCCTCGATATCGGGAAGCGGGATACGACCTACCACCTCATCTTCGAGCTCTTCGACGAGGGGAACGCCGTCCTCTGCGACGAAGGCTACACGATCATCAAGCCCCTCTGGCACCACCGGTTCAAGACCCGGGAGGTGGTCCCGGGCGCGGTCTACGCCTTCGAGGGGTCCGACTGCTCGTCTCTCTCGCCGGAGGCGTTCGGGTCGATGCTTGCACAGTCCGACCGCGACATCGTCCGGACGCTCGCCGTCGGGTGCATGCTCGGCGGCGCGTATGCCGAAGAGGTCTGCAGGATCGTGGGCGTCGAGAAGAGCGCTGCCGCCGCGGAGGTGGACGCGGAGGCGGTTCGGGAGGCGCTCGAACGGCTGATGGCCGACGTCGGGCAGCGCCGTGAACCGGTGATAACGGCGTCCGGGTGCTGGCCGGTGGTGCTTGCCGGTGACGAGGTTCGCGAGCGGTTTGCGACCTTCAGCGAGGCGCTGGATGCCTTCTACCCGAAGACGGTGGGCGGAAAGGAGGAGGCCGCGGCCGGGAAGCCCCGCCTCTCCCAGGCGGAGGTGATCCGACGGCGGCAGGCGGAGGCGATCAAGGGGTTCGAGAAGAAGATCGAGCGTAATCAGCGGATCGTGGAGGTGATCTACGAGAACTACACCGCTGTCGCCGGGATCATAGCGACGCTCGATGAGGCGAGCAAAAACCGGTCGTGGCAGGAGATCGAGAAAGTCCTCAAAGAGAACGGCGATAACCCTGCGGCAAAGATGGTCCGTGCGGTTCACCCCGCGGACGCGGCGGTTGACGTCGATCTCTCGGGAGAGCGGGTGAAGATCCACGTTCACGAGACGATCGAGCAGAACCTCGGCCGCTACTACGACCAGATCAAGAAGTTCAAGAAGAAGAAGACGGGCGCGCTCGCGGCCATGGAGCGGACGGTTCCCGAGAAGCCCCGGACGAAGCGGAACCTTCCCCTCCAGAAAAAGCGGTGGTATCACCGTTTCCGCTGGTTCACCACCAGCGACGGCACCCTTGTCATCGGCGGCCGGGACGCCTCCCAGAACGAGGAACTCGTCAAGAAGTACATGGAAGGCGGGGACCTCTTCGTCCACGCCGACGTCCACGGCGGGAGCGTCGTCATCGTGAAGGGCGCGACCGAGCACCTTGACGAGGCCGTGCGGTTCGCCGCGTCCTACTCCAACGCCTGGAAGGCCGGGCACTTCACGGCGGACGTCTACGCCGCCCGGCCCGACCAGGTGAGCAAGACGGCCGAGTCCGGCGAGTACGTGGCGAGAGGCGCCTTCATCGTCCGGGGCGAGCGGCAATACTTCAGGAACGCGCCGCTGGGCGTGGCGATCGGCCTTCAGATGGTGCCTGAGGTCGCCGTCATCGGTGGCCCGCCCGGTGCCGTCACCGGGCGTACGAAAGTGTGGGTGGAACTCCGTCCCGGGCAGTTCGAACCGAACGACACCGCAAGGAAGGTGGTCCGGGCACTCAGGGAGAAACTCTCGGAGGACGAGTGGAAAGGGCTCAAGAACGCCCTGAACACCGAGGCGGTCGCCGCATTCGTCCCGCCGGGAGGCTCCGACATCGTGGAATCATGAAGGCCGAAGTCCGGGAGATGAAGAGGCAGTTCGGCGAGATACGTCTCTTCCCGGAGACGCTCGACGACCTCTGGCACCTCTCCCACCTGGTTGGGCCGGGGGATCTCGTCTTTGCGACGACCTTTCGGAGCGTGGAGGCGGCGACCGACAAACTCCGGCCGGAGAAGGTCGAGAAACGGCCGGTGCGGCTCGGGATCCGGGTCGAGAAGGTGGAGTTCCACCAGCACACGAACCGTCTCCGGATCGCCGGCATCATCGAGAGCGGGGTGGACGTTGCCGCACACCACACCCTGAACGTCGAAGCCGGGTTCGAGATCTCGGTCGTCAAACGCTGGCGGGCCGTCGACTGTGAACGGATCCGGCGCGCGGTCGACGCTTCCGCGTACGGCGTGGTTCACGTCGTGAGCGTCGAGGAAGGAGAGGCGCAGATCTACCGGCTGCGCCAGTTCGGCCCGGAGTGGGTGACGACCGTCACGGCCGGGAGCAGCAAGGGTGCCGACACCGGCACACGGTCGGCGCTTTTTGAGAAGACGCTTGACACGGTCGCCGCGGTCACCGGGCCTCTCGTCGTCGCGGGCCCGGGGTTCGTGAAGGACGAGTTTGCGGAGTACGTGAAGGCCCGGGCCCCCGACCTCGCCGGGCGGATGGTCGCCGTCGAGACCCGGCGCATCGGGCGGGGCGCCGTGCAGGAGGTCATCGGACAGGGGATCCTTGACCGGCTGCTCGGCGACCTCCACCTCGCACGGGAGGTCGCGCTGATGGACGAGGTCCTGGTCCGGATCGCGACCGAGGGCGCCGTCGCCTACGGTATCGACGAGGTCCGCAAAGCGGTTGCCTACGGTGCGGCGGAGACGGTGCTGGTCGCCGACACCCTGCTCCGCGACGATGAGGCTACGGGCGTCATCGAGCAGGCCGAGCGCGTCAACGCAACGGTCGTGGTGCTGAGCACGGAGTTCGAGCCGGGAGAACGGCTTGACGCCATCGGCGGCGCCGCGGCGCTTCTGCGGTATAAGATTGAGTGAGAGGCGGCGCACCTCGCACCTGATGGTGCTCGACCTCCTTCCTCGAAAATCTTTGGGTTTCTCGAGCTCCGGTTCTCTGAACAGTCGCACCCTTCAGGTTTCTCAAACTCCGTTCCTACGGAACGTCGCACTTCGTACCTGACGGTGCTCACGCTCCTGCCCTTCGGCCAGTCGCACTTCGCGGCTTCGCGCTCTTCGCGTGAGGCTCCACCGTTATCTCTTCTCCCAGCTCACGCGAAGCCGCGAAGAACGCGAAGTTCAGTAGATGAGTATATGACTCCCCTGCGCACTCTTCGAGTGCTCAAACTCCATTTCTTCGAAACGTTGTTCTTCGCGTGAGATCGTGGCGCTATCTCTGTATCGTCGTCTCATGTAACGTGCGTCGGACCGGAGTTCGACGAACATCGCAAGTGCGATGCGGTCCTTTCTACGTCACTGCACCTCGTTACTATCACCCGCTCCACCGCCCCTCCTGCCCCGTCAGGCAAGAGGTACCTACCTTTTATAACCGGAGAACGTCCAATAATGTAGTAATTCCGTCAATCCCGGGAAGTGGCCAGAAGTCGGTTTGCTCCGCCGGGCCGCCGCCCCGAAGGGACTTCCCTTTCAGGAATGGCGCAACACTGGTGTCACGATGAGCGATAATGCGGTAGCAGCAGAGGTCGAAAAGACACGGCCGCGGACCCGTGCCGAGAAACAGGTCGAGCACAGGAATCGGATGAAGCGGACGCTAGTAGCCTGTTTCATGGGCATCCTTGCCGGAGGACTCTCGTTCTACCTCTCCGGCACCCCCGACCCGGTGAGCGGGCTCCAGCAGAACGCCATCATCGGCATCCTTCTCCTGATGGCGGGCGTCGTCTTCCAGAAACACATCTTCATGCTCCTTCGGCTCGACTATATGGAGTTGACCGGAAAAGACTGGTTCTACCAGAGTTTCATGACGTTCGCGCTCTGGTTCATGACCTGGACGATCCTCCTGACTACCACCGTTCTGACCACCACTGTTCTGTGATTATCCATGCGTATTGCTGTCGTACACCGTGATCGGTGTCACCCTGCCAAGTGCGGCACCGAGTGCATCCTCTACTGCCCCCGCGTCCGGACCGGCGACGAGACCGTCGTCATCGGCGAGGACCAGAAGGCCGTCATATCCGAAGAACTCTGCGTCGGGTGCGGTATCTGCGTGAAGAAGTGCCCGTTTGAGGCCATCGCTATCGTCAACCTCCCCGAACAGCTCGACCAGCCGACCCACCGCTACGGCCAGAACGGCTTCGTCCTCTATGGCCTTCCGATCCCCGTCGAGGGGAAGGTCACGGGCGTCCTGGGTCCGAACGGCATCGGCAAGAGCACGTCGGTGAAGATCCTCTCGGGCACGCTCGTCCCGAACCTGGGGAGAACCGATGAAGAGGTCTCCTGGAAGGAAGTCCTCGACCTCTACCAGGGGACCGAGCTCTTCGACTACCTCCAGCTGCTCTCGCAGAAGAACGTGAAGGTCGCGGTAAAACCGCAGTACATCGACCAGATCCCGAAGGTATTTACCGGGTCGGTGCGCGACCTCCTCGCGACCACCGACGAGCGCGGCAAACTCGACTACTACCTCGACCGGCTGACGCTTAAGGCGGTCATCGACCGGCCGATCGCGACCCTTTCCGGCGGCGAACTCCAGCGGGTGGCGCTCGCCGCCTGTCTTTCGCGTGACGCCGACTTCTACTTCCTCGACGAGATCACGCCCTACCTCGACGTCTACCAGCGGATGGCCGCCGCGAACCTCATCCGGGAACTTGCCCTGGAGCGCCCGGTCGTGATCGTCGAGCACGACCTTGCCATCCTCGATATGCTTGCCGACACCGTGCATATCGCCTACGGAGAACCGGCGGTCTTCGGTGTCATCACCCACCCGAAAGGCGTCCGGGTGGGGATCAACCAGTACCTGGAGGGCTTCCTCCCGGAGGAGAACGTCAGGTTCAGGACGTATGCGGTGACGTTCGATACCCGGGCGCATGCTTCCGATGCGGAGCGGGAGGTGCTGCTCGAGTTCCCGTCGATGACGAAAGGCTTTGAGCAGTTCTCGCTCACCGTCGACGGCGGGGAGATCCGGAGCGGCGAGGTTCTCGGGGTGCTCGGGGCGAACGGTATCGGGAAGAGCACCTTCGCCCAGCTCCTTGCCGGGGTGCTCGAACCCGACACCGGGGCGATGGATACCCGGGTGCGGATCTCCTACAAGCCCCAGTACCTCAAAGGCGATACGGAAGCGACCGTCGAGGAGGTCCTCCGGCAGACGACGACGAAGTTCGACACGTCGTACTACCAGCACGAGATCCTGGAGCCTCTCTCCCTCGCGCAGTTCCTCCAGGCGCCCATAAACACGCTCTCCGGCGGCGAACTCCAGCGGGTGGCGATAGCGATCTGCCTCTCGCGCGACGCCGACCTCTACATCCTGGACGAGCCGAGCGCCCACCTCGACGTGGAGCAGCGGGTGAAGATCTCAAGGATGATCCGCAAGCACGCCGAAGGGCGGGACGCGAGCACGCTCGTGATCGACCACGACATCTACGTCATCGACATGATCAGCGACCGTATCCTGGTCTTCGAGGGCGAGCCGGGCGTGCACGGCAAGGCCGCCGGGCCGTTCGACATGGCGCCGGGCATGAACCGGTTCCTCGAGGCGCTCGGGATCACTTTCCGCCGGGACAAGAGCGGGAGGCCGCGGATCAACAAACCGGGCTCGTTCCTGGACCGAGAGCAGGTCGCGGCCGGGGAGTATTATTATACTGAGATCTCGAAGTAGTGAGCGGGGTGGGAAGTTCTTTTCTTTTCAGGTGAACAGCCGGTAGTACAGGAGTGTCTGGGTTGGTCCGCGGGCAGGTCTGGGTGGATTCTTGGAATGGCTCAAGTGGCCGGATTACCTGGCGATAGCTAACTACCTCTTTTGACAAGATTGATGGGACGTTGCAGGTGTGAAAAAAGCCTGATGAAGTGGACCGTGGGGACTACACACCTTCGGTGCTCGTGCTCCTGCCCTTCGGCCAGTCGCATATCGCCATGGGGGAGGGGTTTCAGGGGAGGGGGGGATGCTCCCCCCGTCGAAACTCTTCGAGTTTCTCATGCTCA
>NZ_JMIO01000102.1 GCF_000691865.1 Methanoculleus sp. MH98A
AATCGGTTTGGTACAATTGTGTTCGAGGATCTGAATATCACAAACATGCAGAAGAACCACCATCTGGCAAAAAGCATTGCAGATGTCGCCTGGAATATGTTCATCACGATCACAGAGAGCAAAGCGGAAGATGCTGGCTCACGCGTGATCCTGGTCAACCCCAGAAACACATCTCAGATATGCTCCAGATGTGGGATGATCGTCGCCAAGACACTTTCCGATCGCGTCCATTCCTGCCCGCATTGCGGGTTGGTGATGGATCGCGACCAGAACGCGGCGATCAATATTATGAGATTGGGACTGCAATCTCAGGGGTGATATCCCAAGATGCCCCCGACTTCAGTCGGGGGAGCAGTCACCTGTGAAGTATAGCAACAAGGTCTCACGCGAAAGACGCGAAGCCGCGAAGGCGGAATTCACTGGGGTCAGCGGTAGACGTCGAGGAGCGCCACCCGCTCGAGGACCAGTTCGCGGAACCGCTCCTCCCCGACCACCGCGACCTCCTCGGGGGTGATCGAGAAGAGGTCCGCAAGAAGCGCCCTTTTTGCGGGATCGATCTCCTCTCCTCCCTGTTCATCGTGAACGAACCTCACGAGATCGGTAAGCCGGTCCCGGACGCCGGGCGCCGGAGGACAGACGGCGACGTACGAACGGTTCTCGCCCGGGTGAATCCCAAACGACGAGGCCACCTGGCACTGCCGGGTTCCCGCGGCGTAGAGGAGCGCCTCCATCTCAAGCGAGTTCGCGATCGCTTCGCCGCCGGTCCACGACCGGCAGGCGTGCCGGAGCGCCGCCTCGACGTGATCCCGTCCTGTCAGGCGGTCGGCGTCGAAGAGGATGATGTGCGTCTCAAATTCGTCGGCGATCTTCCGGATCTCGTTTAAAAACCCGATCTTGTCATCGATCGTAAAGACCGCCCGGTAGACTTCGCATGCTATCTCTGTTTCTGCCATTGTTCATTCACCCGAACCGGGAGAGGGTCGACTGCTTCTCGCCGACACCCCCGATCTCGTCCCGGACACCATCGAGCTGATCGAAGATCTGTGCGGCGATCCCCTGCCCGAGGATCGTTGCGACCTTCTCCGGGCCCGCCTCCCGGAGCGCCTCGATCGAGTCGATACCGTTGTTGAAGAGCCGGCGGGCCCGGACCCGGCCAATCCCCCGGATCCTGATGAGCGGCAGGAGCTCCTTCTTGATACCGTGCTTGGTCCGGAGTTCCATCTCCTCGATGGGGGCCGCGAGGTGCGGGGCAAAGAGCCCGGCGAGGTGCCGGCTCGCGTGAACCAGCCAGGCGACGCTCTCCACCATCCCGTAGACGTCGCCCGGCCCGACGCTGTATCGTTCGCAGATGACGTCTTCGCCCACCTCGTCCCCCCAGTCGGCGAGGAGGAGCGCCGTCTTGAGGCTCCGGTCGAACTCCTCGCCCGCGTCCCAGGGGATCTCCATCCAGAGTTCGTCCCGGTGGTCGGCGAGGAACCGGTCGAGGGCGTACATGTCGTTTTTGCGGACAAAGAGCGTCGGCATGTCCGGCGTCGCGCAGAGGAGGTGGAGGAAGCCGATATCGGTGTAGTCCTTCCGGCCCGCCATCGCGTTCACGATCACCTCGGCGCTCCGGGGATCGATGTAGAGCCGGGAGACGAGCGACCCGTACTCCGTGGCCTCGAGCCACTCCCCCACCTCGGTGATCATCTCCGCTTCCCGCAGGAACTCGAGCACCCGGTCGACCGCCCGTTTCAGCGCACGCGGGCTCTCGCCCTGGTGGGCGTAGAACGTCCCGTCCATGAACCCGAGCACCTCGCCGCGCTCCCGGGCGAAGCCGGTCGCGACGAGCGAGAGGATATGGGTGCAGAGGACCGCCTCGTCCGCGCACCGGCTCCGGACGTCTTCTGCCGTCGCCTCGATGTAGTAGTCGAAGAGCTCCTCGACCATCTCCTCGGACTTCGCGATCAGGACGGCCTCGCCGTAGGGGTCGAGCCGCGGCCGTCCGGCCCGGCCGGCCATCTGCCGGTACTCCCGGACCGGGATCGGCATCATCCCTTCCCCGGCGTTGAACCGGAGGTAGTCGCGGACGATCACCCGCCGGGCGGGGAGGTTTAAGCCCGCCGCGAGGGTCGGGGTGGAGGAGATGACCTTGATCTGCCCCTCACGGAACCCCGCCTCGACGAGCTGGCGCTCCTCCCGCGAGAGCCCCGCGTGGTGGAACGCCGCCCCCTGGGCGACGCAGGCGGCGAGGGTCTTTCCCATATCGGTCGAGGCGCTCGACCGTATCTTATCAGCGTAGCCGGCGAGGACGGGGTTTGCGATTTTTAAGCCCGATGCCGCGCGTTTCGCGAACGCTTCGGCGTTCTTCCTCGAGCTGACGAAGACCAGGCACTGCCCACCCTCCGCGACCGTGTCGAGGACGAGGTCCAGGTCCTCGTACTTGCTCTTTCGCCCGACCTCCCGGACGCTGTCGGCAAACCTGATGCCGTCCTCGAAGAAGACCCCTTCCCGGAGGTCGACCGGCCGCCACTCGCTCTCGACGAGTTCGGCGTCCAGCCACCCGGCGAGGTCGGCAGGGTTCCCGATGGTGGCGGAGAGGGCGATGATCTGCATCGTCGGGTTCTTGTGGCGGAGTTTTGCGATCACCATCTCGACCGTCGCTCCCCTCGACGGGTCGTCGATCAGGTGGACCTCGTCGACGACGAGCAGGCTGATCTCCGAAAGCCACGGCGTCCGGTTCCGCAGGAGCGAGTCCACTTTCTCGCTCGTCGCGACGATGATGTCGTTCCTTCCCAGGTACTCGTCTCTTCGATCGAAGTCGCCGGTCGCGATCCCGACACGGAGACCCTTTCCGGAGAACTCCTCAAACTTCTCGCTCGCGAGCGCCCGCAAAGGAACGATGTAGAGGCACTTGCCGCCCCTCGCCACCTGATGGTGCATCGCCATCTCGGCGACCAGGGTCTTGCCGCTCGCGGTGGGGATGGCGACGAGGAGGTTCTTTCCCGAAAAAAGGCCCGCTTCGACGCAGGCGGCCTGCGGCGGGTAAAGTTCCGTGATCCCGCCGGCAATGTAGCCGGCCGCGAGGTCCGGCGGGACGGGGAGATCGGCTATCTCCATGTGTACCCCTTCATTTCCACTGCAAACCGCATATCTTCCGTATTGTCGTGGGCAGGGTCGGTCCGGCCCGGTCGCATCACGAGTAGTACTCCAGCATCGCCTGCTTGGCTTCCTTCTTCTTCCGGTCGAGGAATCCGTAGACATGCTCGTGCGGGACGCCCTGGATCAGCATCTCGATTGCTTTCCTCGCGGTCTCGGCCTGATCCGGGAGACCGATGATCGCGACGGTCTTGCCGTGAACCGAGATCTCTGTCGCGGTCATATCCTCGATCTGGGCGCGGGACGTTCCCGACTTCCCGATGATCCGGCCCCGGAGCCGTTCGAGCTGCCGGGTCGTCCCCGAAAGGTCGGCGAGGTCGAGGATATCGAGCATCATATCTTCATCGTCGAGGAGACGGAACGCACGCTCCGGCGAGAACCCCCGGTTGATCGCGGAGACGACGTTCGTCGCCGTCATGACGCCGACGGGGTCCTCCCCTTCGAGCGTCACCAGTCCTTCCTCGCTGTCGATCCGGAGGGTTATCCCGGTCTTCTCTTCGATCTCGCGTTTCGTGGACCCGCTTTTGCCGATGAGTACACCGATCCTCGCTGTTGAAACTTTCATCTCCTGTATGGTCATGGTTGCATCCCTTCTTCCGGTGTTCAGGGCTCCCGGCGTCCGGTGCCGACGAGCGTTTTGATGATCTCCTCTTCGTTTTGCACGTCGCAGTAGCGGGAGAAATATCGATTGAGGTTCTTGATATCCCGGACCAGAAACGCAGATGCCCGCGGGTGATCCAGGGTGACCGCCTGTCCCATATCGATCAGGTATGGTTTCTCGTGGTAGAGGATATTGTATTCGGAGAGGTCGGCGTGAACCAGGCGCGCCTCCCGGTAGAGCCGCTCCACGTAGCCGAGGATCTCGCGGTATACCGCGCCGTAATCCTCGACCTCGGCGTTCCGCAGCTGCGGATACGGCATCTCGTCCTCGCCCAGGAACTCCATCAAGAGGATGTTCCGGTCGAATGCGAGCGGTTCGGGGGCCGGAATCCCCGCCTCGTGCGCCCGGGCCAGGTTGCTGAACTCCTTTTTGGTCCAGGCGAAGATGAGGCCCTTGCGCGTCCCCCGGACGCTCGAGAACCGGCGGTCCCCCGCCAGGTACTCGTTCATCGCCTTGAAGTTCGCGGTCTGGATGCGGTAGATCTTGATCGCGAGCCCCTGCCCGTCGCGCTCGCCGTAGAAGACGTTCGCCTCTTTTCCGGTGCTGATCGGCCCGCCGATGACCGTGATCAGTTTTTTGTGGACGAGCTTGTAGAGGGCGAGAAGGGTGACCTCGTCGAAGACGTCGTCCCGTACCTTCACCGTATCGGCGTCTTTTATCCTGACGCCCATCGCCTCGATCTTGCGGTCGAACCGCTCGTGCTCGTCTCTCTGACCCACGGCCGGATCACCTGCTGCAGACGTAATCGTGTACGGGGGCGAGGATATCGATGAGGTGCGCGGCGGCGGCGGTCTTGAGGTCCAGCGGGTGGATCTCGCCCGCCGCGTAGGCTCGTTCCAGGTCCTCGTAGGCGGCAAACTCACGGTCGCCGCCGAACTTCTCGGGCCGGCGGATGGCGACCGCACCCGCCCGGGGGAAGACGTGGTAGCGCAGGATCTCCAGCACCGGGTTGTTCTCGACCTCGGGCGGGCAGAACGCCTTCTTCATCTTCTTTTTGATATCCTCCTCGGAGTCGGCGACCGATATGACGTTTCCGGCCGACGACGACATCTTCTTCCCGTCGAGGCCGTTGATGATCGGCGTATGGATGCAGACCGGCGCCGGATACCCGATCGAGGGAAGGTGTTCCCGGGCGAGCATGTGAATCTTTCGCTGGTCGATCCCGCCGACGGCGGCGTCCACCCCAAGCGTCGCGATATCGACCATCTGCATGATGGGGTAGACCATCTGCGAGACCGTCGGGTTATCCATCTGCCGCCCGACCTCGTCCATGCTCCTCTTCGCCCGGTTGAGGGTGATCGCCTGGGAGAGTTCGAGAACGGCAAGCTCGTACTCCGGCGTGAGCTGCACGTCCGAGCCGAGGACGTAGTTTGCGCCGCGGAGGCCGAGCCCCTCAAAGCAGCGGCGGTTGTACTCGGCCGTCTCGCGGATCTCTTCCATCGTTCCCTTGCGGTTCAAGAACGCGTGGAGGTCGGCGATGAGCACCGTCACCTCGAACCCTGCCTGCTGCAGGTCCATCAGCTTGTTCACCGTCACCATGTGGCCGAGATGAATCTCCCCGCTCGGCTCGTAGCCGGTGTAGACCCGCCTGACCGGACGGTCGATGAGCGCACGCAGTTCCTCGTCGGTGACGACCTCTACCGTATTCCGCGTCACCAGTTCATACGGATCCATTAAAAATAGTGGGTCTGCCGGGGAGTTAATGGTTCTTCTAGGCGTGCTGATTGAGCGCTGCTAAATCGTCTCATCTTGTGGATCTGAATTTCAGCTTGTGGTCGCGGCACCCCTCTTGCTGGGCTCAAGAGATACCGTTGCAGGTGGGTGTTGTAGTGCTGGTAGTCTTTCTCAGTCTATTGCACAACCTGGAAGGAGATAATTCAGGCTTCCTGATCAATTGGAGCTCAGGTGTGAGTGACTGGCAAAAAGTATATAGATTATCCCCTTAAATATATAGATTATATTCAGGACGTGCTGTGAACTAGTGGTGGTAGTTTCGTTGGCGACCTGCCACCTCACGAATTGCTCAACGAACTTAGCCGAGTCGCCTCTGTACGGCTATCAGAATATCATACTCGTAACAAAGGAATAA
>NZ_JMIO01000103.1 GCF_000691865.1 Methanoculleus sp. MH98A
GAGTCGATCGAGGAGCACAACGCAGTCAAATCATTGCTATCCCAGCTCGACAGCGCGTCCATGTCGGAAGAGGACGTCTGGGTGGCGAAGATAACGGTGATCCAGGAGAACGTAAAACACCATATCAGCGAGGAGGAGGAAGAGATCTTCCCCAAGATGCAGCAGAAGATGAGCAGCGACGAACTCTCGAGTCTCGGCAGCAGTTACGAAGAGGCAAAGAAGAGCGCGGTGCCGATGGCGGCACGCTGAGCGATCGGACGAAGGCACCGGCGCTCCTTTTTTTTGGCCGGGATCGGCCGGGCGAAATCGTTAAGTTCCTCATACCCTATTCTCCCCCGGACGGAGGACGCGTATGCCGCAGATTCTTGAATTGATCCGGGAGGATCACGATCTTATCAGGGCGCTCTTCGACGAGCTCGAGAGCAACCCCGAGACCCGGGACGTCCGGTGTATCACGCTTCGCCGGGAGCTGCCGGGACATATGTACGCGGAGGAGGCTACATTGTATGCGCACCTCCGGGAAAGGGTTCCGGAGGAGATACGGCGGTCGCTCGACGAACATACCGAAGTCAGGGAGACGTTCGCACGGTTCGAGAAGATCCCCCTCCGGGACGATGCCTGGATGCCGGCGCTCGTCGATCTCCGGGAGCGGGTCGAGGCTCACTTCGCCTCGGAAGAGGGCGAGGTCTTCGCCCGGGCAGAGGAGCATCTCGACAGGAGTGACCTGTTCGCGCTCAGCGAGACGTTTGAGCGGGAGAAGGTGGCGGCAGCGCGGTACGTTACGGTGTGATGGACACTGTCCGCATTGCCGGGGTACCCGGCACCCCTTTTGTTCCCACAAATGCCGCCCACCACATAAAACAAACCTCCTTAATTTTTACTGTCAGTAAACATGAGAACGTAAACATTATCGGTGCGGAAGTCAGACAGACCATTAATGAACGTTCTCATCACGAGCGGGAGGACAATCGCCCAGGGCAGGCAACTCTACTACAAAGACATGCCCGGATATTCCTATGAAACGGCACGCTGTTTCGTCAACCCGTTCGATCTCCTGGAACTCGGGGCCGCGGCAGGAGACTATCTCCTCCTCTCGACCGGGACAGGAGAGGAGGTGTTTTTCGCCACACCCTGCGACGATCTCGTCTCCGGAACCGTATTCGTCCCCTGCGGACCGCACGCGAACGCAATCCTGCACGCGACCACGCGGGGAACCGGTGCTCCGGACTACAAGTGGCTGGAAGGGACAGTGACGCGAACCGAGCAGCCCCCGCGATCGGGCTGGGATATCCTCATCGAGGAAGGCGGTGTTGCATGCCCTCCGGTGCCGGTGCTGCGGGGAAGACGACGGCGGTCCCGTAACCATCCGCGATGTTGCCTGCCCTCTCTGCGGGTGCCTCTGCGACGACCTCGTCGTGAGGGTCGAAGGCGGGGCCGTCAGGTCGGTCGACAACGCATGCTCGCTCGGCTCGGAGAAGTTCCTGTCGCAGAGCCGCCTCAGATCGCCAATCCTGAGGGATAACCACTCATGGAGCCCGATCGAGTTCGCGGAGGCGATCCGGTATGCCGCGGAGGTGCTCGCCAACGCCGAACGGCCGCTCCTTTTTGGGTGGAGCGGGACGTCCGCGGAAGCGCAGTGCATCGGCATCCAGATCGCCGAGACGATCGGGGGCGTGATCGACAACTGTTCGTCGATCTGCCACGGCCCCTCGATCATGGGCATCCAGGAGGCGGGTCACCCGGGGTGCACGCTCGGTGCGGTGAAGAACCGGGCCGACGTCGTGATCTACTGGGGCTCGAACCCCATAGAGTCACACCCGCGCCATCTCTCCCGATATACGACGTTCGTCAACGGAAAGTACCGGGAGAACGGGCATCACGACCGGACTCTCGTCGTCGTGGACATCAGGGAGACCGACACCGCAAAGATTGCCGACGAGTTCATACGGATCAAGCCGGGTGGGGATTACGCCGTCTTTTCAGCCTGCGGGCAATCATCAGGGGCCATGCGGATGCACTTCCTCCTACCGTTGCAGGCGTCCCGCGAGAGAGGCTGATCTGGCTGGCGGACCTCTGCAGGAACGCCCGGTTCGGCGCGCTCTTCACGGGGATAGGCCTGACGCAGTCTCCCGGCAGGTACAAAAACGTCAGGAACGCCATCCAGCTCGTCGACGAACTCAACCGGCACACGAAGTTCACCCTGACCCCCATGCGCGGGCACTGGAACGTCAACGGCACCAACCAGACGTTCTCCTACCTCACGGGCTATCCCTACGGCGTCGATTTTTCCCGCGGGATACCCTACTACAACCCCGGGGAGACGACGGCAGTCGACCTGCTCCGCCGGGGAGAAGCCGATGCATGCCTCATCATCGGCGCCGATCCGGGAGCTCATCTGCCGAGAAGGTGCAACGAACACCTTGCGACGATCCCCACGATCGTCATCGATCCGTTCGTCTCGCTCAGCACCTCCTTTGCGGATCTCCATATCCCGGTCGCATGTGTGGGAATCGACTGTGAGGGAACGGGCTACAGGATGGATTCCGTCCCGATCCGGATGAAGAAGGTTCTCTCCTCGGGTCTCCCGACCGACGAGGAGGTGCTGTCGCAGATCCTATCCCGGATACGGGAAAGACGCCAGCCTTACATCGTAAGCGTCCAAAAGCCACAATCTTCGGAGGCGCCGCCGGTATCGTGATGCGCGCGCAGGAGTAAATGCAATTGGCTCGACTTGAAACAAAAGTTAAATAAACAACACCGTCGACAGATAGAATGGTGTCACCGCAACGGCGGCGCATCATTGAGATCCAATCTTTAAAGCCTCAATTCCATCAACCCAAACCGCGGAACACCCGCAAACGGCCGGGAACGAGGAAGAGCCGGACCGGGCATCGTGCCGGATGTCCCGGGAGGCGCTGCAAGCGAGGTTTAACGGGGCGACAGAGATCGCTTCCTCTCTTCTTCACCCGGTTTTGTGAATAGTATTGATGTAAAACGTGCGCTACGCAGAAGAAGAACGATCAATTACCAGCGTTCGCACAGTAGAAGTTCTAAGAAGAACAGAGTGGAAACTCTAAGAACAGTTTTCAGAGTAAAGGGAAGTAATAGCAGCGAGTTGCGCTTCCCGAGGGCTCGCGCACCTCAGTACCACACATCACGTGAGAGGGCTTAACTGCTGGGTTCGGAATGGGTCCAGGTGTTTCCCCTCTGCTATGGCCGCTATTACCAGTTACGACCGGGTGTGATGCGTTTGGATGGAGTCGAAAATCCTTACGGATTTTCTCCCCGCCCAGCCGCTTCGCGTCCGGTCGGAAGCCAAGGCCCGGACTTGAACCGGGGTGTAGTTGATCTGCAGTCAACCGCGTGGCCGCTCCGCCACCTTGGCAAGCTGTGTTGCCTTACTATGTTGTCGCCCAATCTATTTAAGGGTTACACCCTCATCAGATTCGGCCGTAAGGCGTTTTTCGGTGCGTACTCCGGATTTCGTCTGAGTTCAGCGGAAGGCATCGGACGTTAGTATCCGCGGACTGAACACGTCGTTGCCTTCGTGCTTACATCCCGGACCTATCAAGCGGGTCTTTTACCCGTGTCCTCAACGGAGTCTCTTTTTAGGTCAGGTTTCAAGCTTAGATGCTTTCAGCTTTTATCCCTTATCGCGTAGCTGCTCGGCACTGCCCTGTCGGACAACCGATCGACCAGAGGCGACGACGGAAAGTTCCTCTCGTACTATTTCCATCTTACCTTCAGACTCCTTACACTCCAGATAGATAGTAACCGACCTGTCTCACGACGGTCTAAACCCAGCTCACGATCCCCTTTAATAGGCGAACAACCTCACCCTTGGCCGCTGCTGCACGGCCAGGATGGAAAGAACCGACATCGAGGTAGCAAGCCGCCGGGTCGATATGTGCTCTTGCCGGCGACGACTCTGTTATCCCCGGGGTAGCTTTTCTGTCGTCAATGGCCCTCATCAATAAGGCTCATTGGTTCGTTAGACCCGAGTTTCCTCTCGCGATTTCTTGCTATGCGAAATCGCGTCAGGCCAACTTATGCTCTTGACACTCTCCTGTGAGTTTCTGACTCACATGAGTTGACCATAGGGCACCCTTGATATTTTTTCGAGGGTGTGGCGCCCCACCCAAACTGCCTACCTATCGTTGTCCTCAGGTTTGAGTTAGTGTTACAGTAAACCAAGGATGGTGTCTCATTGTTGGCTCCCCACCCCCCGGAAGGGGTGGATCGACGCCTCCCATCTACGCTGCGCAAGGAATACCGTAACACAGCGACAGGCTGCAGTAAAGCTCCACGGGGTCTTCACTTCCCATCTGGAGTCCCTAGTCTCTGCACTAGGATAAAATGTTCAACGGCTTCGTGTTAGGGACAGTAGGGCTCTCGTTAATCCATTCATGCAAGTCGCCAATTAAGCGACAAGGTACTACGCTACCTTAAGAGGGTCATAGTTACCCCCGCCGTTTACGAGTCCTTCGTCCGGTTGAACCCGGTGTTCAGATACTCGCACTGGGCAGGAATCAGTGACTATACTAGTCGTTTCCGAGTTGCAGTCACCTATGTTGTTATTAGACAGTCAGAGCCCCCTGGTCACTGCGACCTGCCTGATCGCCAGGCAGGCACCCCTTCTCCCAAAGTTACGGGGCTAATTTGCCGAGTTCCCTTAACACGATTAAACCGACACGCCTTAGCCTTTTCAGCTAGGGGCACCTGTGTCAGATCTCGGTACGGACATTCATCCCCCTTTTCACGGGCTCCAGGAATTTGCCGAGTTACCCCATCACGCTTTCACTCGCTTCTCACCATGGCGGTACTCCACGAGCTTGGACGCTTGGACAGGGCGACAGCCCTGCCCGGCATATCCCGAAGCGTCAGGGCGAATTAACGCTACGGATGAATGGTACAGGAATATTAACCTGTTTCCCTTTTGACGTGCTCGAATTACGACACATCTTAGGACCGACTAACCCTCGGCTGACGAACATTGCCGAGGAAACCTAGCCCCTCCGGCGGTTGGGATTCTCACCCAACTTTGCTTCTACTAATGCCAGAATTCTCATTGCTACCCGGTCCACAGGAGCTTACGCCCCTGCTTCTGCCCAGGCAGCACGCCTCTCTACGCCATCACACGAAAGTGTGGTCCGTGGTATCTGTAGTAGGCTTTAGCCCCGTCCATTTTCAGTGCCCCAAACCTCGACTGGTAAGCTGTTACGCACTTTTTAAAGGATAGCTGCTTCTGAGCTCACCTTCCAGTTGTCTTTGGCCTGGGACGCCTTTCAGTGTTGACACTTAGCCTACATTGAGGGACATTAACCACGGTCTGGGTTGTCTCCCTTACGGACTACAAGCTTACCCCGTAGTCCGGACTGCCAGCCTTCTTCGACGACGGGGAATTTGGAGTTTGACAGGAGGGTGAGGGATTTCTCCCCCAGCTCCCCCAATCAGTGCTCTACCTCACCGTCTATCTCCAGCCAGGTCATGCTACGGCATGTTTCGAGAGGAACCAGCGGATGCCCAGCTCGATTAATCTTTCACTCCTATACGCAGGTCACACGAATGATTTGCATATCAAAACCGCTTGCGGTCCTCCACGCGCCTTTCGGCACGCTTCAACCTGCCCACGCATAGATCGCTGGGCTTCGGGTCTTA
>NZ_JMIO01000104.1 GCF_000691865.1 Methanoculleus sp. MH98A
CCCCGTCACCCCGGATCAGGATCACTTCGAGGCACTTGTTGTGGGTCACGTGCGAGTGCAGAGATGCCTGAATGCTGCTGGCATACTGGTGCTGGATCTCGGTGAGCGTCTGGAGCAGACCCCGCTGGTCATGTTCGTACACCATGGTGATGACACCCTGGCGCTCGCCTTTTACGTCGGATATCCACTGGTAGTGAGTGATGTAACTTCGTATTGAATCCCGTATCCCTTCGGAACGGGAAGAGTACCCCCGGAGGGTCAGGATCTCGTCGAACTTATCGAGGAGGTTCTTGGGGAGCGAGATCCCGATACGTGAAAGTTCAGTCTCGCCTGGCATTGCGATCAGTTTTCATATCTCTCTTCATAGAGTATAAATATTCGCTAACAACCAGTGCATTATTCATACTTCGTATGCCGAACAGGAGGTGACAACCCGGGGATCGCCCGCGCGTAGTATGAAAGCGCAGTGCCGGGCGGCAGAATAATCCCTACTGATTATGTATAAGTAGTGTCACTATATATTGGATAAGGAGGTTCGAAAACTTTTGCGAGATGCATTCATTCCCGGTGTCAATATTGGGCTCGTAGGTCATGTCGATCACGGCAAGACCACTCTGGTCAGCGCGCTGACCGGGACCTGGACGGACAGGCACAGCGAGGAGATCAAGCGCGGCATCTCCATCCGGCTCGGCTACGCGGACACGACTTTTTACAAATGCGAGAACTGCGAGGGGGCTGATGCCTACACTTCCCAACCGGAATGCCCGAGCTGCGGAGAGAAGGCAGTTGCGTTCCGGACGGTCTCGTTCGTCGACGCCCCCGGACACGAGACGCTGATGGCGACGATGCTCTCGGGCTCCGCGCTGATGGACGGCGCGATGCTCGTCATCGCTGCAAACGAGGTCTGCCCACAGCCCCAGACCAAGGAGCACCTGATGGCGCTCGAGCTGATCGGTATCAAGAGGATCGTCATCGTCCAGAACAAGATCGACGTGGTTACGCAGGCCGAGGCGCTGGAGCATTACAAACAGATCAAGCGGTTCGTCAAGGGCACCATCGCCGAGAACGCACCCATCATCCCGGTCTCCGCGCAGAAGGGAGTCAATATCGGTGCCCTGATCCAGACCCTTGATACAGTCATCCCGGAGCCCGAACGCGATCCGGAGATCGACCCCCTGCTGCTCGTCGCGCGGTCGTTCGACGTCAACAAACCCGGCTGCAACTGGCGGGACGTGAAGGGCGGCGTCATCGGCGGTTCGCTCATCCGGGGAGTACTGCGTGAGGGAGACGACATCGAGATCCGACCCGGCCGGCAGGTCCAGATCGAGAACCGGACGAAGTGGGAGCCGATCGAGACGAAGATCACCTCCATCAACGCAGGTAAGGCCGGCGTGACCGAGGCAACGCCCGGGGGCCTCCTCGGCGTCGCGACGAAACTCGATCCGGCGCTGACGAAGAGCGACGCCCTCGCCGGGCAGGTTGCCGGGCTCGTGGGGAAACTCCCGCCGGTATGGGAACGGCTGAAGTTCGACGTGACGCTCATGGACCGGGTGGTCGGCGCGGACAGCGAGCAGATCATCGAGCCCTTGAAGCACAAGGAGCCGTTGATGCTCTCGGTCGGCACCGCCGTCACCGTCGGCGTGATCGTGAACACGAAGAAGAACCAGGTGGAGGTTCAGCTGAAACGGGCGGTCTGCGCGGAGGTCGGCGCACGAATCGCCATCAGCAGACAGGTCGGCGGAAGATGGCGGCTGATCGGCATGGGTGTTCTGGTCGAGTGAGGGTGCTCCTCGACACGAACGCCCTGCTGATGCCGGCCCAGTTCGGGATCGACCTGTATGACGAGCTTATGGGCCTCTTCGGGGATTTCGAACCGGTGACGCTCGAAGAAGTGGTCGGTGAGCTCTCGGGGCTCGCCCGGGGCCGCGGCCGCGACGCGGCTGCCGCCCGTGTGGGCCTTGCGATGGCCCGGCGCTCGACGGTCGTCCCGAGCGGGAGTACCGCGGAGCATGTGGACGACCGGGTGACCGAGTACGCCCGGCGGGAAGGATGCATCGTGGCGACGAATGATCGCCGGCTCCGGAACACTCTCCTCCGCGAGGGGATCGACGTTGTTTCGATGCGGAGAGAGAGAACACTGGAACTGATGAGGGGATAGTGAAACCATGTATTATAAGATGACGCTGGAGGACAAGGTGCGCGTTCCGCCGCACCGCCTCGGGGAGGACCTGGAGAAGGTTATCCTCAACGTACTGCAGGAACAACTGGAAGGCAGCATCACAAAGGAGATCGGGATCTTCATTGCGGTGACGAATATTCTCAACGTCGGCGAGGGAGAGCTGATCCCCGGGGACGGTGCCGTCTACTACGATGTCAGGTTCGAGGCGGCGGTGCTCCGCCTGGGGCTCCAGGAAGTGATCGAGGGCCTGGTGGTGGAGACGACGAGTTTCGGCGCCTTCGTCAGCCTCGGGCCCATCGATGCCATGCTCCACGTGAGCCAGATATCGGACGAATACATCAACTACGACGAGAAGAACGGCAGGCTGGTCTGCCAGGATTCGAAGCGAGCGATCGCCGTCGGCGACGGTGTCCGGGCCCGGATCGTTGCGCTCTCGCTGAACGAGCGCGAGCCCAGAGAAAGCAAGATCGGCCTCACCATGCGCCAGTCGGGTCTCGGAACCACGACGTGGCTGGAAGAGGAACTCGAAGAGGAGAAGAAGGGGGCGGCATAGGATGGTCGTCCGTAAGAAGGTGCTCAAGGTCTGCCGCGAGTGCCACCGGGTCGTCGAGGGAGAGAGCTGCGTGATCTGCGGCACGTCGAACCTGAGCGAGGACTGGGCGGGCTACGTCGTGATCATCGATCCGGAACACTCGGAGATAGCAAAGAAGATGAATATCACCATGGCCGGCAGGTACGCGCTGAAGGTCCGCTGATGCTCCGGCTTCCCGAAGCGCACCGGGGGCTTTTCAAAAAACCGTTCGGCACCCTTTATGCGAGTGTCGACGAACTCCTCCCCCGGCTCGAAGGCCGGGCGGTCTACGCCGTCGGCGACGTGGTGACCCATAACCTCCTCGCCGCAGGAGTCGTCCCCGAGATCGCCATCATCGACGGTTACACGATGCGCACGCCCTGCAACCGTTCGCCCCTCCTCCGGGCCAGAAGGCTGACGGTGAAGAATCCTCCCGGCACGATCACCGCCGAACTTGAGGACGCGATCGGGGAGGTCGTCGGGAACCCTCCCGGGGTGATCTTTGTCGACGGCGAGGAGGATCTTGCGGTCATCCCGCTCGTCCTCGCCGCACCGGACGGAGCCGCCGTCCTCTACGGCCAGCCG
Source organism: Methanoculleus sp. MH98A (assembly GCF_000691865.1). GTDB lineage: Archaea > Halobacteriota > Methanomicrobia > Methanomicrobiales > Methanoculleaceae > Methanoculleus. The sequence continues at coordinate 3,336 of NZ_JMIO01000104.1, forward strand.
GGAGAGGGGGTCGTCCTCCGGCTCGTGGACGCGGCGGCGAAGCAGGAGGCCGCATCCATGCTGAGCGTTTTCGTGCGCGAGTGAGGAAAGGAACTACATACCATCTTTTTACGTCACCCCATGTGAATTTCAGTACAATTGCCTGCAGGTTCCTTTCGCGTCTTCGCGTGAACTGACCGCAGAGGTAATTGCACGGCCTCAAGTGGGATACAACTGCCTCGAAGGCGGGAGGCAGGTGCACCGGAACGACCCCGACCTCCCATCCCAGAGTATAAATAAACGCCCCAACAATATTTTAGGGATATCGATGGACTTCGAAATTACCCGTGATGTGAGGAATGAGTTGTTGAAGAGGAGAGAGCTCGAGTTTACTCTCACCTTCGACGGAGCGACGCCTTCTCGCAAGAGCATTCAGGAG